>CAZYLP010000661.1:0-2653 GCA_964648345.1 uncultured Planctomycetota bacterium | reverse complement strand
TTCGCGCTCAACGGGACCACCTTCGGGTTCGACTTCAACCCGACCGTGGACCGGATCCGCGTGGTGAGCGACGCCGGCCAGAACATCCGGCTCGACCCCAACGACGGCTCGCTCGCGGCGACGGACGTGGCGCTCGTCTACTCGAGCACCGACCCCAACAACGGTCAGACGCCGAGCGTGATCGCGTCCGCCTACACGAACAACTTCGCGGGCGCGACGACGACGACCCTCTTCGGGATCGACACGGCGCTCGACATCCTCGTGCGGCAGGCTCCGCCCAACGCGGGCGTGCTCAACACGGTCGGAGCCCTCGGCGTGGACGCGGTCTCTCCGACGAGCTTCGAGATCACGAAGGGTGGCGTCGCGTTCGCCGCGATCACGATCAACGGACAGACGACGACGACCCTCTTCAGGATCGACCTGACCACCGGCGCCGCGACGAACCTCGGCGTGATCGGTGGTGGGAGCCTCGTCGTGGGTCTGGCTCACGGTCCCTGAGCCCAGACGGGCTCGGGGAGACGGTTCAGGTCAGGGCCGCCTCGACGGCCGGCTCGAGGGCCTCGCCCACGAAGCGGTGGCACTGGTTCCAGTAGTCCTTCGCGTTCGGCCGCCAGACGAAGGCCTGGAACGCGTGGATCTCGCCGGCGTAGACGAGGAGCTTGGTCCTGGCGCCGAGCTTCTCGACCGCCGCCGCGAGCCGCCGCGAGTCATCGAGGAGAGGGTCCTTCGTCCCGCATCCGATGAGGAAGCGGGGGAGCGTGCGAGCCGGCGGCTCGCCTCGCTCGAGCGCGACGACGGGGTCGGCGAGGTCGAAGAAGCGCTCGTGCGTGGGCTGGACGCGCCCCCCACGTCCATCGCCCAGGTAGGAGCGCTCGGTGCGCTCGAGCTGGGAAGCGAGCCACGTCGGGATCGAGCGGCGGCGCGCGAAGCGGCTGCAGTCCGTCACCTGGAAGACGCCGCACTTCGGGACGACGACGCGGGGCACGAGGCCCGTCTCGAAGACCGCGCGGGCCCACGGCTCGGGCCGCTCGTAGGTGGTGGCGAGGGACAGCGACGTCACGAGGTTCGCGCCGGCCGACTCGCCCGAGAGGACGATCCGCTCGGGGTCGCCGCCGTAGAGCTCGGCGTTCCGCGCGAGCCACGCGTAGGCGCGGCAGACGTCCTCGATCGCCGCGGGGTACTTGTGCCCGGGCGCGAGCCGGTAGTTGATGTTGAAGACGACGAATCCGCGCCGCGCGAAGGCGAGCGCCATGATCCAGTGCGTCTCCTTGGAGAGGATCGAGAAGGCGCCGCCGTGCACGTAGAGCACGACGGGGAGCGGTCCCTTCCGCTCGATCGGCCGGTAGACATCGAGGCGGTGCTCGACGAGGGACGTGTCCCGGTACGGGATGTCCTCGAGCACCTCGACGCCGTGCCGCTCGGGCCGGGCGCGCGGGTGGAGCTTCCCGACCCAGGAGAGCGTGTGGAACGCGTTCTCGAGGAGCATCCCGTCGATCTTGCCGCGGAGCTTTCGGAGCATGTCCAGCACTCTACACGCCGGCCCCGACGCGTTCATCTTGGTGGTCGCAATCGACCCTTTTCGCACTTAGACTCCAGGACGATGTCGAGCCTCAAGAGCCGCCTCGTCTTCTACGGCCAGGTCCTCAGGGCAACGAGCCAGGTCGGTGCCTTCTCGCTCACCTCGAAGGCCGTCGCGCGCAAGGTCGCCGAGCGCATCCCTCGCTCCGACAAGCCGCTCCGCGTCCTCGAGGTCGGCGCGGGCACCGGCGCCGCGACGCGCGCCGTGCTCGAGCGCCTGAAGCCCGAGGACCGCTTCGACATCTACGAGATCAACCCCGAGTTCGTGCGTTTCCTCCGCGCCGAGCTCGAGGGCAAGCCCGGTCCGAAGATCGCGATCCACGAAGCGGATGCGACCACCGCGATCGGCCCCGACGAGCGCTTCGACGCCATCGTCTCCACGCTCCCGCTCCTCAACATGCCGCCCGAGGCGGTGAAGCGCGTGCTCGACCTCTACGCCCGCGTCCTCGTGCCCGGCGGGACGCTCTCCTACTACGACTACTGGCTCAAGTCGCTCCGCCCGCGCGTGACCCCGTCCCGCGCCGAGCGCGTGCGCATGCGCGAGGTCCTCGCGATCACGCACGAGGTCGTGGACGATCCGGCCCGCTGGCGTCACGAGACGCGCGTCGTCCCGTGGAACGCGCCCCCGGCGCTGGTGCACCACCTGACGAAGGTCTAGGCCGGCGCGCAGGTGCGACTCGGAGCCTACGAGGTCTCGGGCGAGCTCGGGCGCGGAGGCATGGGGATCGTGCTCAAGGGCCGCGCGCCCGACGGGCGCGAGGTCGCGATCAAGATGCTCCTCAAGCCGGACTCGCGGAGCGCCCTCGAGCGGTTCGAGCGGGAGCGGCGGCTCCTCGCGTCCCTCGACGAGGCGGCCGGCTTCGTGCCGGTCATCGAGGCGGGCGAGTCGCCGCGGGGGCCGTTCCTCGTCATGCCGCTCGTCCCGGGCGGCACGCTCCGCGAACGGCTCAGGGACGGGCCGCTCACGGTCGGGGAGGCGTGCGCGATCGTCACGCGCGTGGCCGAGGCCGTGGCGGCGGCTCACGCGAAGGGGATCGTTCATCGGGACCTCAAGCCCGAGAACGTCCTCTTCACG
>CAZYLP010000660.1:0-2903 GCA_964648345.1 uncultured Planctomycetota bacterium | reverse complement strand
TGGATCTCGGACTCCGGCACCGGGAGCACGGCCGTCCGCGTGACCGCGCCCGTCGCCATCGAGCCGGCGAGCGGGGCGGAGATCTGGCGAAGTCCGTTCCTCTCGGGCAACGGCCGCGAGTGCGTGACGACCGCGAGCGCCGTCGTCTCCTTCGACTGGCTCGAGCCCGCGGTCGGCCTCGATGCCGCGACCGGGCGCATCCTGTGGGTCACGACGTTCCGGGCGCAGGGCCGCACGCGCGTCGTCGGTGACCTCATCCTCACGCTCGACACGCACCAGGGCGCGGGACCGATCGAGCTCGTCGCTCTCGAGTCCCGGGACGGCCGCGAGCGCCACCGCGTCCCGTGCCCGCGCGAAGGCGACGTCTTCGACGAGACCCTCGAAGTCACGGACGACACCGCCTACGTGACGGTGGCCAGCCGCGAAGGGCTCGTGACGCTCGCCGGCTTCGACGTCGCCACGGGCGCTCGCCGCTTCGAGAGCCGCGCCGACGTCGGCCCGTTCGAGACGGTCAACCCGATCGACTTCAACCTCGACGTGAAGCTCCTCGCGGACGAGGTCGTCGTCGTCGTCGCGCAAGAAGGGCGCCTTGCGCTCGCCCGGTTCAGAGACTGAGCTTGGCTTCACCCCGCGAAGAGGGGATCATGTCGCCCCTGAGAGTCGGGTCGTGAAGAGAGTCCTCCTCGTTCTGCTCTTGCTCGCGGGCTGCTCCTCGAAGGGAGGAGGCGGCGGAGGTTTCGCCGGCTCGACGGCGGCGCCGGCCGTGAGCGGCACGACGAGCACCCCCAACACCTCCTCGACCACGAGCCCGACGACGACCGCGGCGACGAGCGCGCTCCTCGGCGATCCGCTGGCGGTGGCGAAGACGAACGGCCGCGAGATCCGGGACGCGCTCGGGCGGCAGCTCCTCCTCCGCGGCATCAACCTCTCGGAGCGGTCGAAGAAGCCGCCCTTCGCCGGGTGGCTCGAGAAGAAGCACGTCGAGCACTTCGTGCGGCTCGGGTTCGACCACGTGCGCTACCTCATCACGTGGGAAGCCGTCGAGCCGCAGGACGGCAAGTTCGACGACGTCTACCTGGACCAGGTCAAGGCCGAGCTCGCGTGGTTCGAGGCGCGCGGCGTGCGCGTCGTCGTGGACATGCACCAGGACCAGTACGCGCGGCGCTTCGGCGGCGACGGCGCGCCGGACTGGGCGATCCTCGACCCCTACCCGTTCCTGCCGGACATCCTCGGGCCGTTCCCGACCAACTACCTGAACCCGAAGGTCCTCGCGAACTTCGACGACTTCTGGACGAACCCGACGAAGCGGGCGCGCTTCGCGAAGGCGTGGGCGCACGTCGTCTCGAAGCTCAAGGACGTGAAGTGCGTCCTCGGCTGGGAGATCCTGAACGAGCCCTTCCCCGGGCTGCGCCTGCCTTACTACTTCGAGGAGAACGAGCTCTCGACCCTCGAGGCCGAGGTCACGGCCGCGATCCGCTCCGAGGACAAGGAGCGCATCATCTTCTTCGAGCCGCAGCTCCTCGCGGCCTCGCTCGCGACGTGCGGACTCAAGCGGCCGCCGGACTCGAACGTCGTCTACGCTCCTCACTGGTACGACCCGGTCGTGGACATCAACGCGGCGAACGGCGTCGCCCCCGTCTACGACGGCGACGAGTCCCGCACGGCGGGCGCCTTCGCGAACATCGACGCCCACGCCCGGCTCCTCGACACGCCTCTCTGGCTCGGCGAGTGGGGCATCGAGCGCAAGCGGACGGGCGCCACGGAGTACGTCACGGACCACCAGACGCTCCTCGACGAGCGGCTCCTCTCGCACTGTTACTGGGAGCTGAACCCGATCGACGACGACATCTTCACGCCGATCGACCCGCAAGGAAACGACTGGCCGATCGCCGCTCTCCTCGCGCGCCCGCACCCGCGCGCGGTCGCGGGGACGCTCACGAGGCTCTCGTTCGACGCGACGACGCGCGAGCTCCGCGTGGAGTGGACCGAGGGCAACCTCGGCCCGAACGCCCCGACCCTGATCGAGCTCCCGTGGAAGCACTACCCCGCGGCGGGCCAGCTCGTCGTGGGCTTCGCCGAGCCCTCCGCGCGCATCGAGCGCGAGCCGGGCACGGGACGCCTCGCGGTCTGGGCGGATCCGTCGGTCCAGAAGCACGTCCTCACCGTGCGCCCTCGGTGACGCGCTCGTCCGCCGGCTGACACCGTAGGACGACGTCGCCCCACGCTGAAACGCGCAAGTTCCGGTCGCGTCGAGGCCCGCTCTCGGCGCGGCCTTCGCTCTGCGTTCCAGCGGGAAGGGTTCTCTTGGGTCTGCTTCACCTCGCCAGGAGGCGAAAGGGATCGGACGAAGGTCCGTCTCCGCTCGATCTCGCACCGACGTTCAACCGTCGCGCGCTCGACCTGTTCCGCGAGGCCAGGAGCCAGACCGCGAAGAACCTGGTCATCGCGCCGGGCATGCTCGCTCCTCACTCCTCGCCGAACCCGGCGGAGCTCAGGGTCGACGCGGAGGGCGAGGTCTCCCTCCGCGCGCGGTGGAAGGCGCCCTTCCCGGCGGCCGCGACGAGCGAGGGGATCTTCTTCACGGACGTCCACGCCGACTCCGTGGCGGCGGTCGCGATGATGCGCCGTCGCTTCGCGCGGAGCTCGGTCGCGCGCGTCGTCCAGGGGAAGAGCGTCCAGGCCGTGGAGTTGCCCTACGAGGGCGACCTCTCCGCGGTCTTCCTCCTGCCGCACGACCCGGACGGCCTCCCCGCGATCGAGGAGCGGCTCACCGCGGCGAGCCTGGCCGTCTGCCTCCGCTCGCTCCGGCCGCTCGAGGTCGAGGTCACGCTGCCGCGCTGCGAGGTCGCCTCGACGCTCGACCTCTCTTGGGGGCTTCGCCCCCAAACCCCGAGGCCGGTCCT
>CAZYLP010000659.1:0-3200 GCA_964648345.1 uncultured Planctomycetota bacterium | reverse complement strand
GATCGACGTGCTCGACGTCCTCGGGCGCCCGGTCGTCGCGCTCGCGCGCTACGAGTACGCGCACCTGGCCGCGAAGCTCCGGCAGCGGGCCCCGTATCAGAAGCGCCTCGTCGCCCTCCTCCGCGAGCTCGAGGCTCACGCGGCCCAGCTCCCGGCCGACTCTCTCGCCGAGGTGGCCGCGAAGGCGGCCGACTTCCTCGTCGCCGAGGGCATGGACTTCGCGCCCGAGGCGCGGCGCGGCACGCAGCTCGCCGAGGCCCGCCAGCGCGTCGAGGAGCGCGCCGAGCGCGTGGACCAGGCCGTGCTCCAGGAGCTCCGCGCCCTCCTCCGCGCCCGGCGCGAGAAGGCCGCGCCCGCTCCCGGCGAGGCCGTGCCCGAGCGCCTGTTCCTCCGCCGCGGCGCCGAGACGTTCCTCGTCGCCACGCTCGACCGCGCGGACGGCACGCTCGCTGGCGTCGCGCTCGTCCCCGTGGACGTGGACCGGCTCGCCCTCCACGTCGTCGCGGACAGGATCGCCGCCCGGACGGGCGAGAGCGAGACGATCGCGTTCGAGACCTCCGCCGCGGCGCCGCTCGGCGAGGACGACCTCGACGTCGGCCGCCGCACGCTCGCGCCGCCGCTCGAGGCCCTCCAGGTGATCGCCCGCGCGCGCGAGGCGAGCGAGGACGTCCCCGCCCGCGAGCAGACGACCATGAAGCTCTGGCTCATCGCCCTCATGGTCGGCGGCGTCTTCGCGGGCGCCGTCGTCACCACTCGTACCGTCGTGCGCGAGGCCAAGGCCGCCGAGCTCAAGAGCGACTTCGTGACGAACGTCACGCACGAGCTCAGGACTCCGCTCACCTCGATCCGCATGTTCATCGAGACGCTCGAGCTCGGCCGCGTGGAGAACGAGGCCGAGGCCAAGGAGTGCCTCGGGATCATGGCGCGCGAGACGGAGCGCTTGACGCGCCTCATCGAGCGGCTCCTCGCGTTCTCGAAGATCGAGTCGCGGAAGTGGCGCTTCAAGTTCAGCTACTACCCGCCGCGCGAGCTCGTCGAGGCCGCGATCCGCGTCTTCCGCCAGCAGCTCCAGATGAAGGAGGACGCGCCGTCCCCGATCGAGATCGAGATGGTGCAGGACGTGGCGCGCGTCGCCGTGGACAAGGACGCGATCGTCGAGGTGATCCTGAACCTCCTCACGAACGCGTGGAAGTACACGCCCGCCGAGGGCCGCAAGGTCCGCGTCGTCATCTCCGAGCGCCGGAAGCAGGTCGTCCTCGACGTCGAGGACAACGGGATCGGCGTCCCGCGCCGGGACCGGCGCCGGATCTGGAAGAAGTTCGAGCGCGGCTCGAACGCCGAGAAGGGCCGCATCGAGGGCTCCGGGATCGGCCTGACCCTCGCTCTCTCGATTGCGAAAGGCCATGGCGGAACGGTGACATTGACCCCGCTAAAACAAGGGAGCCGCTTCAGCCTCATCCTGCCGAAGCTCACTCCGGTGACGGGGAACTAGGGGGGTACGCGTGGAGACGGTTCTGATCATCGAAGACGACCCCGCGATCACGATCGGGTTGAAGAAGAACCTCAAGTACGAGGGCTACGAGGTCGTGACCGTCGCCGACGGCCAGCGCGGCCTCGAGATGGCGGTGGACAAGCGGCCGGACCTGATCGTCCTCGACGTCATGCTGCCCAACATGTCGGGCTTCGAGGTCTGCAAGACGCTCAAGAAGAACGAGGTGGACATCCCGATCATCATCATCTCGGCAAAGGACCAGGAGATCGACAAGATCATGGGCCTCGACCTCGGGGCCGACGACTACATGACGAAGCCCTTCTCGGTGCGCGAGCTCGTGGCGCGGATCAACGCCGTGCTCCGCCGGAAGAAGAGGTACGAGCGCGACATCGACGCCTTCCAGTTCGGCGACGTGGCCGTGGACTTCATCGCGCGCACGGTGACGAAGGCGCAGAAGCCGCTCGACCTCTCGCCGCGCGAGTTCGACCTCCTCGCCTACTTCATCAAGCACCCGAACCAGGTGCTCGAGCGCCGGCAGATCCTGAACAAGGTCTGGGGCTACGACTACTACGGCACGGCGCGCACGATCGACAACTTCGTGACCAAGCTCCGCCAGAAGGTCGAGCCGGACGCCGAGAACCCGATCTACCTCATGACGGTCCGCGGGATCGGCTACAAGTTCGTCCCGGAGCGGACTCCCTCCTCGGCCGAGCTCGAAGACGAAGAATAGGGCGACCGGAGGGAGCGCCGCGGTGACCGACTAAGACGCTCCGTTCGTAGAGCCCACGCGAAGCCGGCGAGGAGCGCCTCCACGATCCGCGGCCAGTGAGCGAGCGACGGCTCGAGCCCGGGCGCCTCGCGGCGCCGCTTCCCCAGCGCCGCGCGCAGCGTCGAGAGGAGGTGCCGGCCGAGGAAGAGCGGCAGCCACGCGACGCCGACGTGCCGCAGGAAGAAGACCGCGTCGTCGTGGTAGTAGTCGCGGAAGTACTCGAAGTGGTTCCGCTGCGTCCGCGTCCCGCCCCGCGGAGCGGGCCTGTGGACGACGTGGGCCTCCGGGTCGTAGACGATCCGCCAGCGCTTCGCGAGGATGCGCTGGCAGAGGTCGAGGTCCTCGCCGTGAGCGACGCGCGAGAGGAGCTCGTCCCAGCCCCCGACGGCCGCCGCGACCTTCGCGCGCACCATGGAGTTCCCGCCCGCCGCGCCGATCGAGTCCGTCGCCCGCGCGAAGGCGTAGTTCACGAGCTTGCGGCCGGTGCGCGTGATCCTCACGGGCTGCGGGTGCGGCTCGTAGCTGAAGCCGGGCTCCTCGATCGAGCCGCCCACGACGGCGACGGACGGGTCCTCGAAGTGCCGCGTGAAGCGAGGGAGGAGCTCCTTCGGGACATCCACCTCGTCGTCGAGGAAGAGGATCAGGTCCCCGCGTGCCTCGCGGAGAGCGCGATTGCGAGCGCCGGGGAGCGAGGCAGGACGGTGAGCGAGCCAGCGGATCTTGCCTTCGCGGTCGAGGAGGGTGAGGCGCTCGGTGGTCGCGGGGAGGTGCTGCTCGGTTTGATCGACGACGAGGACCTCGAGCGGAGGCGGTGAGAGCGCGAGCACGCCGTCGAGACAGCGGAACAGCTCGACTTCGCGGCGGTACGTCGGTATGGCCACGGAGACGCGGTGCCCCCCCCCAGTCCCCCCCCCGCTGCGGGGGGGGGGGGGGGGGGGG
>CAZYLP010000658.1:0-3279 GCA_964648345.1 uncultured Planctomycetota bacterium | reverse complement strand
CGAAGAACGTCGGGCCGCCCGCCGACGTCTTCGCGATCGGGGCGATCCTCTTCGAGTGCCTGACGGGCGAGACCCCCTTCGCCGCCGACACGCTCGCGGCGCTCTTGAAGTACGTGAAGGAGAGCCCGCCGCCTCCCCTCCGCGAGCTGAGACCGGACACGCCGCCCTGGGTCGTCCCGATCGTGGAGAAGGCCCTCGCGAAGAAGGCCGAGGACCGCTTCGCGGACGGCGCGGCGCTCGCGGCGGCGCTCACCGAGCCGCGCTCCACGCGGCGAGGAGGCGCGCTCGTCGCCGCTCTCTCCGTGGCGCTCGTCGTCGGTGCCGTCGTCCTCCGCGCGGCCACTCGACCGGCTCCTCCGCCGCCTTCTTCTCCTCCTCCGACGACGACGCCGGTCGTCGCGCCGACTCCGAGCACGGCGAAGACGAACAGGATCCTCCAGCTCGAGCGCACGTTCGGGGACCGGCGCTGGACGGTCGGGCGTCACACCGGACCCGTCTCGGTCGCGCCGCGCACGAACAAGGCGGTCGTCTTCGGGGACGGCCTCAAGCGGCTCGCGATCGTGGACCTCGACACGGGCGAGGTCGTCCTCGGGGCGCGGATCTCCGAGGACGACGTCCTGGACCTCCACGCGACGCCCGACGGATCGCGCTTCGTCGTCGCCACCGGGAAGGAGGTGCTCGTCTTCGCCGCGGCGGCGCCTCTCGTGCCCGCCGCGAAGATCGACGCCGTGGGCGTCGTGGCCGTCGCGATCACGGAGGACGGCTCGCGCGTCCTCACCGCCAACTCGAAGGGCGTCGTCGAGCACTGGGACGTGGCCGCTCCGGCGTCGCCGCTCCACTCGGTCCAGACCGGCGGCAAGTCCACGGCGCGGATCCGCTTCACGAAGAAGGCGGACGGCTTCGTCGTCGGAGTGTACGGCGGACCGCTCGAGGTCCGCGGGTTCGGCGAGAGCGCCCCGCGCGTCGCGCTCCAGCTCGGCGCCGGGACGGGCCGCTTCGCGCTCTCGCCCGACGGGACGAAGCTCGCCGTCCGGGGCGCCCAGGGCCGGCTCGAGGTCCGCGACGCCGCGAGCGGAGCGGTCATCGCCGAGCTCGAGAGCGGCGGCAAGGTCAGCGAGCTCGACGACGTCGCCTTCTCGTCGGACGGCGCGACGATCGCCACGCTCACGAACAACGCCGTGAAGCTCTGGAGCGCCGGGAGCGCGCGCTTCCTCCGCGAGCTCCCGCACACCCTCGGCTACCTGGGCCACGTCGCGTTCGCGCGCGGAGACGCGCGCGTCGTCGTCGCGGGCGACAGCGGCTCGGTCCGACTCCTCGATGCGACGACGGGCGAGGACTCGGTCCGCGAGGCTCGCGGCTCGGTCGAGGAGCTCGCCGTCAACAACGCCGCGACGCGCGCGACGGTCGTCCACGGAGCGCTGATCGAGCGCCTCGACCTCTCGACCGGCCGGAGCGAGTCCTTCCGTCCGCCCCAGATCCTGGGCCCCTACGAGGTCGCGCTCTCGGCGCAGGGCGACCGCATGCTCTACCGCGGCCCCGACTCGAAGGGCTCGAACGGCGTGCTCCAGGTCTGGGACGTCGCGAACGAGCTCAAGATCCGCGAGCTCGTGAACAGCCCGAACGCGAAGTGCCCCGCGATCTCGCACGACGGCCGGCGCGGTGCGGCCATGGCGGGCGGGAACCGCCTCCGCGTCTGGGACCTCGAGACGGGGAAGCTCCTCGCGAACGTGATCATGACGGCCGAGGACCGCACCGAGCCCGGCTACACGGCGCCCACCTGGATCCGGTTCGACCGCGACTCACGCCACGCGCTCTGGTTCTGCGAGACGCGCCTCTCGCGCATCGAGGTCGCGACCGGCACCGTCGCCGGGTCGGCGCGCTTCGACGAGACGCGGGCCTCATGCGAGGGCGCCCTCACTCCGGCGGGCGACGCGGTGCTGATCGCGGCGGCCACGCCGCCGGCGCTCCTCTGCGACCTCGCCGCCATGAAGGCGCGGCCGATCGGAGCGAACGGGCCGTCGCACGAGTGCGCGGCCGTCACGCCGGACGGGACGCGCGCCCTCCTCGGCGACAGCGACGGCTCGCTCTCGCTTCACGACCTCGAGAGCGGCGCTCTCCTCGACCGCATCGTGCTCGAGGACGACATGCCGACGGCGCTCGCGCTCTCGCCCGACGGACGCATGCTCCTCGTCGGCACGGCGCGCGGGGTCGTGCTGCGGTTCGCGGTGAAGCCCTAGAAATCCAGGTTGAGCGCGGCGCAGGGGCCGTGGAGGAAGTAGTTCGTCGAGCGCTCGCCGCCGATCGGACCCACGGCCGCGGAGTCCGTGCCGGTGAGGTAGGCGATCGCATAGCCCGCCTCGAAGCGGACCGTGCTGTTCGGCCGCCACGCGAGGACGAGGCGCACGTCGAAGTTGAACTGACGGCCCGTCACGTCGTCCGTGCGGAGGTACTGCCCGCGCTGGATGTCGCCCGCGAGGCCGCGGAGCGGCGTGTAGCGCGTGTCCACGCGGTCGGAGACCTCGACGCTCATGCCGCGCGCGATGAGCTGGTTCGCCTGCGCGACGACGATGCTCGAGAGGACGCGCACCGGCTCGAGGATCGGGACGATGCCCGTGATCCCGACCATGTCGAGCTGCTCGAGCTGCCGCGTGACCTCGTCGAGCGTCGCCTGGTTGCCGATCGTCGGAGCGGGCCCCTCGTAACGGATCGCGGGCCGCTCGCGGAGGGCGAGCTTCAGGCGGAACCACTCGGGGGCGGCCGGGAGCAGAGGCGCCACGTCGAGCGCCGGCCGCGTCGAGGCGCCGGCCTCGAGGAACCCGGGGAGCTTGTGCAGGTCGAGGTGGACCTCGGACTCGCCCGTGGTCGCGGGCGCGCGACCCGTGTCGATCCCGCCGACCGCGAGTCGAGCACGAACGGTCTCACCGTGCGCGGCGCCCGAGAGCACGGTGGTGAGGACGAGGAGTGCGACCGAGGGGGAGCCTAAACGCACGGAGCCATCGTAACGAGGCCCCTCGTACACTTCCAGGACACCGGCGACGCGCTGCGTCAACTCTTTACGGGGCCGCCGTATCCCCGAGCGGTTAACGAAGAACCTCCCACAGGAACGCAAGCTCGTCCGAGCGCTCGTCGATGATCTTCTGGGTCGGCTTCCCGGCTCCGTGTCCGGCCTTCACGTCCACGCGGATGAGGATCGGGGCCGGCCCACCCTGCGCGTGCTGGAGCGCCGCGGCGAACTTGAAACTGTGCCCCGGCACGACGCGGTCGTCGTGGTCGGCGGTC
>CAZYLP010000657.1:0-3314 GCA_964648345.1 uncultured Planctomycetota bacterium | reverse complement strand
GAGAAGCACACGGCAACCTTCTTCAAGACGGACGACCTCAGAGCGATCCTCACGCTCGTGCCCGTGGACGTCGAGCTCTCGAGCACCGAGCTCGACAACCACGGCCCCTGGACGGAGTCGTCGCCCTACAAGGTCACGGACGAGGCCGAGGACAGCGCGATCTGCCGGCTCGACCAGAACCTCGAGCGCTCGAAGGCGATCTGGCCGAAGCTCCCGGGCGCCTACTGGCACTTCCCCGCGATCCGCGAGAAGCCGGGCGCGACGGTCCTCGTGCGCCAGTCGGACGAGCGCTCGGGCGGCAAGGAGGCGCCGCTCTTCATCACGCACTTCTACGGCCCGGGCCGCACGATGTTCTGCGCGACGGACGAGACCTGGCGCTGGCGCGCCGTGGCGCCCAAGTCGTACGACCGCTTCTGGATCCAGGCGCTCCGCTACCTGATCGAGGGGCGGCTCCTCGGCGGCGCGCGCCGCGTCGAGCTGACCGTGGACAAGAACGAGTACGCGCTCGGCGAGCCGGTGAGGATCCGCGCCAAGGCGAAGGACCGGGGCCTCAAGCCGCTCGATGCGCCGAGCGTGACCGTCGTCGCGCGCTCGCAGGACGGCGAGACGTCGAACATCGTCTTGAAGAAGATCGAGGGCCGCGACGGCCACTTCGAGACGATCCACCTCCCCGAGGCGCGCGGGACGTTCGACCTCTCGCTCCGCCTCCCCGACTTCAACGCGGACGACAAGGCCGCGACGCTCACCTTCGCGGTCCGCCTCCCCGACCTCGAGTTCTACGACCCGCGCCTCGACGAGGCGCTGCTCAACGAGGTCGCGCTGCAGACGGGCGGCGCGCTCGTCCTCCTCACCGCCGACAAGACGGCCGATCCGGCGAAGACACCGCCGACCGTCCAGACCCTCCCCGACCGGATCCCCGACCGCACCGAGACGCTCGTGGTCGCGGGGCAGCCGGTGCCGCTCTGGGACAACCGGACCACGCTCATCCTCGCGTGCGTGCTCCTCGGTCTCGAGTGGTTCTTCCGCAAGCGCTGCCGGATGGTCTGACCCCATGCCCACCGCTCTCAAGCCGCCGCCGGCTCCGAACATGCTCCTCGACCGCCTCGCGGCCCTCCGCGTGCGGACGCGGATCCACCTCGCGATCGACGGGGTCGCCTCGGTCTCGCTCGCCTTCGTGACGATCTGCCTCATCTCGTTCGGCGTGGACCGGATCTTCCGCCTCACGTGGGGCCAGCGCGCCTTCATGCTCGTGCTGCTCGGAGCGGTGTGCGGGACTCTCATCTGGCGGCGGCTCGTCGCGCGCCTCCGGGTCGCGCTCCCGCTCGTCGAGCTCGCCCGCGCCGTGGAGAAGATGGCGCCCCAGCTCGACTGGCGGCTCGTGAGCGCGGTCCAGTTCCTCGAGAACGAGGACCCGCGCGGCTCGAAGGAGCTCGCGGCGCTCGTCGTCACCGACGCCGAGCGGATCGCGGCGCCGCTCGCCTTCGGCGACGGCCTCGACGCCGCGGCCGTCGCGCGCCGCGCGCTCCGCGGCGGCATGGTCATCGCTTGCGGCCTCGCGCTCGTCCTCCCGGCCGGCTTCCGGCCCGTGGCGCGGACGTGGTTCCAGCGCTGCATCCTCCTCTCGACGACCGTCGAGTGGCCGAAGGACACGCAGCTCATCGTCACGACCCAGTGCGGGTCGGTCGTGACCGAGATCCGGGACGGCCGCCTCCGCGTCGCGATCCCGCGCGGGAGCGACCTCGCCGTCATGGTCTCGGCGCGCGGCGTCGTGCCGACGCGGGCGAGCCTCTCCTTCGAGTTCGCCACGTCCAGGATCCGCGGCTCGCGCCCGCTCGCGCGCCTCGGCGACAACCGGTTCCGGCACGTCTTCGAGAAGGTCGTCGAGGACTGCGAGTTCTTCGTGCGCGGCGGCGACGACGAGGTCGGCCCGATCCACGTCGCCGTCGTCCGGCCGCCCTGGATCGACGGGCTCGCGATCACCGCGGAGCCGCCGCGCTACACGAAGGTGCCGAAGAAGACCTTCGGCATCGAGGCGGGGGAGATGCCGCTCCCCGTGGGCACGACCGTCACGGTCGTCGCCCACTGCACGAAGAACATCGGCGGCTCCCGGCTCGAGGTCCGCTTCGCCGGGACGCGGCTCGATGCGCCGCCCGAGAAGGTCTACTACCACTCGGCGCTCGGCTACGCGACGGGCATCGACACCACGAGGCGGTGGATCCAGGAGGGCGACTTCCTCCAGGCCGCCGACTCCCTCCACGCCCTCGGGCGCGGGGCCCACGAGCTCTCACCGAAGGACCCGGCCAAACGGGGCCCGATCGTCGCGTGGGGCAAGGACGTGGTCGCCATCACGAGCCGCGTCCTGTCGCTCGCGTCGACCGAGCTCGACCGCGAGCGTCCGAACATCGCGCGGCGGTTCGGCGAGCTCCTCGACGACCCCCGCGTCCGCGGCGTCATCACCGACGCCTCGATCGCGCCCCTGCAGACGATGAGCTTCTCGTTCGTCCTCGACAAGACGGCCGCGTGCACGATCGACGTGCTCGACTCGGACAACCTCGGGCTCGAGCGTCCGGTGACGCTCACGCTCCGCGGGATCCCGGACGCGCCGCCCAAGGTCCAGCTCACGGTCCAGGGGATCGGCCAGCTCATCACGCCCGACTGCACGATCCCGATCAACGTGAAGGCGAGCGACGACTACGGCCTCTGGTCGGGCGTCCTCAAGTGGAAGACCGCGGGCCCGAACCAGAAGCCCCTCGAGGGCGAGATCCCGATCCCGGGGGTGAGCGGGCTCCTCCGCGAGCTCGACCAGCCCTTCGAGTGGGACGTGGGCTCTCTCCACCTGACCGCGGGCACCTTCCTGAACTTCATCACCGAGGTCCAGGACGACGACCCGCGCGGCCACAAGGGTGCGCTCTCCTCGAGCGTCGGCCTCCGCGTCGTCAACCCGGAGGAGCTCCTCATGGACCTCATCCGCCGGCAGCACGAGCTCCGTCGCGAGCTCGAGCGGCTGCGCGAGGACGAGGCCAAGCTCGCGGAGGGCCTCGAGGTCGTGGACGCGAAGGCGATCGAGCGCGCGGGGAAGAAGCAGCGCGAGGTCCAGAAGACGGTCGCCGACGCCGCGCGCGCCATGCAGCAGGTCGTGGACGAGATGCAGAACAACAAGCTCCTCGACGACCGCGCCCGCGCCCGTCTCAAGGACGACGTCGTCGGCCCTCTCGAGAACCGCCGCGACGGCGAGCTCGTCCGCGCGCGCGAGCTCGCCGACCTGGCGCTCGCGGCGAAGGAGGGCGACCGCGACGTGAAGTCGAAGGAAGCGG
>CAZYLP010000656.1:0-3315 GCA_964648345.1 uncultured Planctomycetota bacterium | reverse complement strand
CTCGAGTCGAAGGTCTTCGCGCCGCGCGGCGAGCTCCGCGCCGAGCTCGCGAGCGAGGGGTTCGCCCGCCGGACCGACACGCGCGAGGAGCGCCGGGACGAGCTCCTTCTCGAGCGCTCTCTCGTCGCTCTCGAACGCGCGCTCGCACTCGCGGGCGAACGCGGCGGTCGAGCCCGGCTCTCGAGCCACGAACCGACGCACGACTCGAGTGCGCCGGACGGCGGCGTCCATGGCGTCGAGGACGATCGCCCGGCCCGAGAGGAGGAACGTGGGGGCCGCGACGAGCGCGAGGAGGATCCGGGCGGTGCTCGCCCCGAGCGCTCCGATTCCGCCCTCGTAGAGGAAGAGGAGCGCGGCCGTCGCGGGCACGAAGAAGGCGAGGAAGAGGATGGTGCAACCGCGAGCGCGGGCCGTCATGGCTCGAGGGTACCCCAATCCCTGGACGGCGAACCGCAAATGAGCCGCATGGCCCCGCGGGGACGGTGGGACAAGGAGTTTCATCGTTCGGCTCGGGGCGTGCGCCTCTCGGGGCCGGAGTGGCTACCTTGAGACCCTCGCGCCTCCTTCTCGCGGCGTCGTTTCTCGCCATGTTGTCGCCCGCCACGGCTCGCGCCGAGGAACGGGACGTCACGGGGACGATCGAGGCCAATCCGCTCAGGATCGAGTCCTTCCTGAAGACCTACATCATCACCGGGGAGGACCCCCTGACTCGGAGCTTGAGCGCCGTCGCGGGCATGGGCCGGCGCGTGACGGCCCGCCTCGACGTCGGAGCGGGCAGCGGATTCATCAAGAAGGAGTATCTGGCGAGCGTCCTCTCCGTGAGCGGGCACCAGACCGCTCCGTCGCAGCTCCTCTCCGAGGCGCGGGGCGATGCCGCAGGCTCGACCACCGTCGGACCGCAGACCGACTACACGATCACCGGCGTCGAGGGCGACTTCGTGAAGGTGCAGCTCGCCGACGGCAAGACGGGCTACGTCCCAGCGTCGTTCGCCTCGGTCGGCGAGGACCACTGGATCGCGCGCAGGATCGGCAAGTTCGTCCTCGGCCCGATCTTCGCCCACACGAGCGGCAAGAAGGAGGCCCGGACCTTCCACCCGGACGGCCTCTACTTCGAGGGCAAGGTCACCTCGCTCGACCCGCCGGCTCCCTTCGCGAGCCTCGCGGACCGCCTCGTCGGCTCGGCGATCGTGCGCCCGTCGCTCGGCGCTCACGAGGAGGGGACGCCCGACGGCAAGTTCGACGTCGCGGGCTTCACGATCCGCCTGACGACGACGGGCGCTCCGATCGGGCCGGACCCCAACCCGGGCGATCAGAACTTCACGTTCCTCGCCGGCCTCAAGGGTCTCCGCAACCTGGTGACCTCGCCCTTCACGCAGAACCAGTTCGACTACCTCGACCCGACGAACACCTACTACCCGGCGATCGCCTACCGGGTTGCGGGCGAGCCGAAGGAGATCTCGCTGCGCGTCGTCGCCGAGGCCTACACGCCGTCGGATGCCTCGCTCGCGACGCCGGCGAACGGCGTGCAGCGCGACGCCAAGCTCAAGCTCGCGGTCCAGGAGGGCAAGGCGGCTCTCAGGATCGAGGGCCGGATCGGCGACGGCACGTGGACTCCGCTCGCGCGGATCGCCATGGAGCGCGAGGTCGAGATGGACAACGAGGCGTTCCGCTACTACCCGGACCTCGCGGGCCGTGGGTTCGTCCCGCAGGGCGTCGTGAACGCGCTCCGCGCGGAGCTCTATCCCTTCAGCCAGGCCGCTCGTCCGAAGACGGAGGCCGAGCGAGCGCAGGAGGACGCCGCGAAGGCCGAGGCGTCGAAGCCGTCGCCCACGAGAGGCTTCGCCGACCAGCTCACGCCCATCGGCAAGTAGATCGCTCGCGAAGACAGAATCGGCCAAGGCAAAGGCCTTGGCCGATGGACGGACCCGGAATTGAACCGGGGACACCAGGATTTTCAGTCCTGTGCTCTACCTGCTGAGCTATCCGTCCAGAAGGTTGAGTCGCGGGATTCTAGCTTTGCCGACTTCGAAGTCAACAGACGCCGTCACTAAGCCGGACTGTCCACCAACCCGCCGAACCGCGCGCGCGCCTGATCGATGTCGGCGCGGATCTGCGCGACGAGCGCGTCGGCGCCCGAGAAGCGCTGCTCGTCGCGGAGCTTCGCGAGGAACGAGACCTCGAGCGTGCGGCCGTAGAGCTCGCCCCCCTTCCAGTCGAGGAGGTGCGCCTCGACGAGGTCCTCGTCGGCCTCGGGGTGAAACGTGGGACGGCGGCCGACGTTCACGACGGCGAGGTGACGCGCGCGCTCGGACGAGTCCTTCGCGTCCTCGAGCGAAGCGAGCGCCGCGTAGACGCCGCGCGGCGGGCGCGCCTCGTGGTGGAGGTCGAGGTTCGCGGTCGGGAAGCCGAGGAGGCGGCCGCGCGCGTCGCCCTTCACGACCTGACCCAGGACGGTGACGGGGCGTCCGAGCATGCGCTCGGCGTCGCCGAGACGGCCGTCCTTGATCGCGGCGCGGATCGCGGTCGAGGAGACGACGTGACCCTCCTCGTCGGCGGGCTCGAGAGGAACCTCGCGGGCCTGGAACCCGAGGGAGGGTCCGAGGCGTAGGAGGAGATCGAGGTCGCCGCGCCGCTCATGACCGAACCGGTGGTTCGCGCCGAGGAGCACCTTCTTCGCTCCGAGCGCTCCGACGAGGACCTGCTGCACGAAGTCCTCGGCGGCGGTCCCCGCGGTCTTCTCGTCGAACGGGAGGATCAGCGCCGCGTCCACGCCCGCGCGCGCGAGGAGCACGAGCCGGTGCTCGAGCGAAGCGAGCGCGACTGGCTTCTGGCCGGTGAGCACCTCGCGCGGGTGGCGGTCGAAGGTGACGACGACGGCGTCGCCCGCGTCCTCGTGCGCCCACGCCACCAGCTCGTTGAGCACGCGCTGGTGTCCGCGGTGGACCCCGTCGAAGACGCCGATCGTCGCGGCGACGGGCGCGCGGAACCTCTCGGGCCGCACGTCCGCGCGTCCGCGGAAGACCTTCATGCGATCACCGCGGTGCTCCCTCCGGTCGCCCTGATCCGCCGCTCAGCGCGAGCGGGAGGGCCTGGTCTCATCGACGGGGGCGAACTGCTCCTCGAGCTCGCGGAGCTTGGTCTTGATCGAGAGCTTCTTCGCCGGGCTGAACTTGTCGATGATGAGGATGCCGTCGAGGTGATCGAGCTCGTGCTGGATGCAGCGCGCGACGAGACCCTCGGCCTCCATCTCCATCTCGGTGAGGACCACGTTCGAGAAGTCGTCCCCCGCTTCCTTGAGAGCCTTGCCCGTCGTCG
>CAZYLP010000655.1:0-3334 GCA_964648345.1 uncultured Planctomycetota bacterium | reverse complement strand
CGCGCGCCTCGAGCGGTGGCTCCAGCTCTGCGCCGAGGACAACATGCAGGTCTGCCAGCCGACGACGCCGGCCCAGGTCTTCCACCTCCTGCGCCGGCAGGTGCTGCGCCCGATCCGGAAGCCGCTCATCGTCCTCACGCCGAAGAGCCTCCTCCGGCATCCGCGCGCGGTCTCGACGCTCGAGGACCTCGGCCGCGGGACGTACGAGCGCGTGCTGGTCGACTCGCCCGTGCCGGTCGCGCAGGCGCGGCGCGTCCTCGGCTGCTCGGGGAAGCTCTACTACGAGCTCGTCGCGCGGCGCGAGAAGCTGACGGGGGACGCGGCGAACGTCGCGATCGTCCGCTTCGAGCAGCTCTATCCGCTCCCGTCCCTCGACTTCCTCCGGGGATCGAAGGACGTGGTCTGGGTCCAGGACGAGCCTCTCAACATGGGCGCGTGGTCCTTCCTCGCCACGCGCACCCGCGGCGTCTTCTCGCGCGTCATCGCGCGCGAGGAGAGCGCGAGCCCGGCGACGGGCTCCTCGAAGGCGCACGCGATCGAACAAGAGAAGATCCTCGCGGAGGCGTTCCAATGAGTATCGACCTCAAGGTGCCGAGTCTCGGAGAGTCCGTCCGCGAGGCGAGCATCGAGAAGTGGCTCAAGAAGGAGGGCGACTTCGTCAAGCGCGACGAGCCGATCGTCGCCCTCGAGAGCGACAAGGCGAACGTCGAGGTGCCCGCGCCCGTGGGCGGGATCCTGAAGCAGGTGCTCAAGGGTCCGGGCTCGAAGGTCGCGATCGGCGAGGTGCTCGCCCGCATCGAGCCGGCGACGATGCGCCTCTCACGGCAGAACCTCGGCGGGACGCCGATCCAGCCCACTCCCGAGGCCGCGAGCGTCCTCGCCGCGGTGACGACGCCGCCGCGCGCCATGTCGCGCGCCGCGATCGCCGAGAAGGGCGCCGAGCACCAGGCCGCTCCTCAGCCCGCGCCGGCCCCTCAGCCGGCCACGACGACCGCGACTCCGGGCCCCACCGCGGCGACCGTGGTGGAAGAGCCGCACCTCCCGCCCTCTCTCCGCCGCCTCGCCCGCGAGAAGGGGATCGACCCGGCGCAGCTCGTGCGCGGCGCGCCGGGCGCCTCGCCCGGCACTTCGCCGCCCGGCACATCGCCGAAGGAGGGGCGCGCCGAGGAGCGCGTCCCCATGACTTCGCTCCGCAAGAGGATCGCGGAGCGCCTCGTCGAGGGGAGGAACCGCGCCGCGATCCTCTCCACGTTCAACGAGGTGGACATGAGCCGGATCATGTCCCTGCGGGAAGAGCACAAGGAGAAGTTCCAGTCGAGGCACGGGGTGAAGCTCGGCTTCATGAGCTTCTTCGTGAAAGCCGTGATCGAAGCGTTGAAGGTTTACCCCGCGCTCAACGCCGAGATCCAGGGCGAGGAGATCGTCTACCGCCACTACTACGACGTCGGAGTGGCCGTCGGGTCGGGCAAGGGCCTGGTCGTGCCCGTGATCCGGAACGCCGAGACGCTCTCGTTCGCCGAGGTCGAGAAGACCGTCGAGGAGTTCGGCCGGAAGGCCAAGGAGAACAAGCTCTTGCCGGACGACCTCTCCGGCGGGACCTTCACGATCTCGAACGGCGGGATCTACGGCTCGCTCCTCTCGACGCCGCTCCTCAACCCGCCGCAGAGCGGGATCTTGGGCATGCACGCGATCCAGAAGCGCCCCGTCGCCGTCGGCGACCAGGTCGTCGTCAAACCCATGATGTACATCGCTCTCTCGTACGATCACCGGATCGTCGACGGCCGCGAGGCCGTCCAGTTCCTCGTCCGCGTGAAGGAGTGCATCGAGAGCCCCGACCGGATCCTGCTCGAGGTCTGAGCGGCGCGCGCTTCGCTGAGGAACCGGCCCGAGAGGCGTACGGGTTCGGGCCATGGCGGAGAGGCTCCTCGTTCTTGCCGTCGCGGTCCTCGCGCTCGCCGGGCGCGCCGAGGCGGGGCTCTTCGGCCAGGACCGGATCGAGCTGCGTCCGCCGGTCATCACCGTCACCCGCACGGACCCGCTCGAGGGCGTGACGCCCCGGAGCCGCCACGCTCGCTTCGAGCAGTGCTCGTCCCAGGTCGCGTCGTGGGCCGAGCTCGAGGCGCTCCGCGGGCCGGTCCTCCTGTGCCTGCCCGAGTGCCCGCCCGAAGGCCTCGACCTCGAGATCCAGTACGGCGCCTTCCTGTTCAAGGTCGGCGCCGAGCTCCTCGACCCGAAGGCGCCGTTCGTCTTCACGCCGCGGAACGACTGCGACACGCGCGAGGCCTACTTCTGGGTCCGCCTCCAGTACGGGTTCACGGAGCACCTCTACCTGTTCTGCGAGTCCTTCCAGGCCGCCGGCGCCATCCTCGGCTCGGACACCCTCCACGCGGTGCAGGCCTACGTCTGGGACGGCTACCAGGTCCAGTTCGGCGGGCGAATCCGCCTCGTCGACGGCGTGACCGTCGAGGGCGGGCCCGTCTTGTACGCGCTCTCCGCGACGAGGCAGCGCGACGGCCTGGGCGGGCGGATAGGCTTGCACCTCTCCTTCTAGCTCTCCATCCTCGGGGCCATGGACCTGGAGAAGCCCCGGCCCGAGCCCGAGGCCATCCGCGACGTCCCGGAGCGCTCGGACATTCGCGTCGGGGGGAGTCTCCACCGCTGCGCGCGGTGCTCGGAGGTCATCGAGACCACCGGCACCGACTGGGTCTCGTGCCGCGCGTGTCTCAGCCGCCACCACGCGCGCTGCTGGACGGGATGTCTCGGATGCGGCCGCAACGACCCGCTCACGGCGACGCCGCCGTCGCCGCGCTCGCCGTGGCGGAGCGCCTCCGTCGGCCGCTTCGCGCTGACCCTGGCGACGCTCCTCCTGATCGCCGCCGTCCAGCTCGTCGTGCGTGAAGGCTGGCCCGAGCCCGGCGCGCCCGAAGTGGCGACCATGGCGCGCGACCGCGCCGCGTTCGACGCTCAGCGGCAGGCGATCGAGAAGGAGCGCGCCGACGTGAAGCGAATGCTCGAGCGCGAGGAGGAGAGGCGCCGGACCGCGCTCGACGCGGGGAGCCGGAGTCCGCGGTGAGCACGGAGGAGAGCCGCGAGCGCGGAGCGCGTCCCACGTCCTCCTCGCGGCACGAGGGCGCGACGCGCCCGCGCTGCCCGTACTGCCACGACGCGATCGACCTCGCCCGCGAGGACCTCCTCGCCTGCAAGGAGTGCCTCGCCCGGCACCACGTCCGCTGCTGGCACGAGGGGCGCTCGTGCAGCTCGTGCCGGGGGACCTCGTACCTCAGGAGCACGCCGGCGGTCCCCGGCGCCGGCGAGAGCTCGCCGCGGAGGCTCC
>CAZYLP010000654.1:0-3408 GCA_964648345.1 uncultured Planctomycetota bacterium | reverse complement strand
CTCGAGCGCCGTCGGGTAGCGCCGGGCCCGCTCCTTCTCGAGGCACTTGAGCGCGATCACGGCCAGGTCCGCCGGGATCGCCGGGACCCTGCGGCGCGGGTCCGTGGCATCGTCCATGAGGACCATCCGGAGGAGCGAGGGCTGCGAGTCCGACTTGAAGGGCGGCCCGCCCGTCAGGCACTCGTAGAGGATCGCGCCGAGCGAGTAGACGTCGGTGCGCCGCTCGATCGCCGCGTGCTCCTCGCCGAGCTGCTCGGGGGCCATGTAGGCGGGCGTCCCGAGGAGCTCGCCCGTCTTCGTGAGCCGCTCGGAGGAGTCGTCGCGCGCGAGGCCGAAGTCCGTGACGAGCGGCTCCTGATCCTCGGATCGGATGAGGACGTTCGCGGGCTTGAGGTCCCGGTGGATGACTCCGAGCGCGTGGCAGTGCTCGACGGCGCGCGCGACCTTCTCGACGAGCGCCGCCGCGCGGAGCGGCTCCATGGGCCGCCCGCCGATCGCCTTCGCGAGGTCGCCGCCCTTCACGAGCTCCATGACGACGTATGGGACGCCTCGCTCGGACGTGCCCGCGGTGTGGACGCGCACGATGCCGGGGTGCCGGTCCACGCGCCCCATGACCGCGAGCTCCCGGCGGAACCGCTCGAGGATCGAGGGCGTCGAGTCGAGGAGGACCTTGAGCGCGACCTCGGTCCCGTTCGCGTGCCGCGCGAGGAAGACGGCGCCCATGCCGCCCTGGCCGAGGAGCTTCACGAGCGTGAAGGGGCCGATCGACTCTCCGGGCTTCGGAGTCATTGGAGCTCCCGGCGCATCTCCCTGAGCTTCTTCTTGTCCTTCGCGCCGAGCTCCCCGAGGCCCTGCGTCGCGAGGGCCTCGTCGATGAGCTTCAGCGCCTCCTTCTTCTGTCCCAGCATGATCCTGAGCCCGGCCAGCTCCTTGTGGAACGAGGCGCGATTCGGGTTGGCAGCGACGGCCTTCTGGAGCTCGTCCGCGCTCGACTCCAAGAGCGGGCGTGCGGCGTTCTCGTCGCCCGCGACCAGGTGGAGGATCGCCAGTCGCCGCCGGGACTCGGCCTTGAGCTTGATCGCGTTCGTGTCGGTGTCGCCGCGCATGACCATGTAGATGTTGGAGAGCTCGTGATGGCGCCGGACCTGGGCCGAGGTCATCGCCTTCTTCGTCTCGGGGTCGTCGTCGAGCTTGAAGAGCGTCTCGGCCTCGTCGAAGACAACCTCGAGGGCCGCGCGCCACTGGTCGATGGCCGGGAGGAGCTCGTCGAGGAGCGGCGCCGCCCTCTCGAGGACCTGCCGGGCCTCCTCGGGCGTCGGCTTGTCCCCTTCGCGCTCGAAGCCCTTGACGACCTTGTGCGTGAGGTGCTCGTACAGGCGACGCTTCACGTCGACGCGGCCTTCGAGGAGCCGCCACGGCTGGGAGTGCGCGTACTCCTTGGCCTCGTCGAGCGCCTTCACCGCGAGCGCGAGCTGCGCCGGGTCGTCGTGGGCCTCCCTGTGCTTCTTGAGCCCCTTGTCCCGGAGAGCGCCGCGGAGGAGGAGGTACGCGCGCTCGTACGCCTCGAAGGCACGCGCGTGGCCGCTCAGCGTCGAGCGGTCCACGGCGAGGAAGAGCGCGCTGCCCTCCTCGTAGTACGGCTCCGTTTCCTTGCGAGGCCCGTGAATGACCTCGGGGTTGGCGTCGTCGAGCGCGTCATCCATCTCGATCGCGGCGTGGAGGATCGCGAGGGCGCCGATGAGCCGGGCCAGCGGGATCGCCTTGTTCTTGTCGATGAAGCTCCTGACCTGGGGCACGCGCTTCTTCGCGTCGTCCAGGCGCATCTCGGGGGTGTCTTCGTTTCGCCGCGACGGGCGGAACGCGCGCGTGCCATCGGGCATCACGCCCGATGCGACGACGACGACGAGCACGTCCAGGCGGACCGTCTGGCGGACGCCTCCCTTGCCCTTCGTCGTGTCGAGCGCCGACGTGAAGGCCTCGGTCGCGGCCATGCCGCACAGGAAGTCCACGATCGCGTCGGACGGCCTCGCCCCGAGAGCCTCGATGTCGAACAGGTCGCCGACGATCTTCTCGAGGTCGATCTTCTGCTTCTCGAGCGCCCCGAGGACCTTCTCAACCTTGGTCGAGATGTGCGTCGCGACCGCCGCCAGCCCCTCCGCGGAGAGCCTGTCCCGTCCGGCCCCGCGGACGATGCGGACGGCGTCGGCGGTGCTCGCGGCGCCCAGCCGGTCCCACTCGGGCGGGGCGAGCGTCGCCGCAAGGTCGCCGAGCTGGTCGGGCCACGCGTTCGCGACGAACAGGAGGCCCCGATGGATGGCGGCAGCGTCCCGGTCGGTGCGGGACTTCTGGAGGGCACGGGCGAGGTCCCGCCGGACGACCGGCGTCCAGGCGCGGTTCGGCTCCGCGCTCTTCGCGACCGCCTCGTAGGCCTCTGTCAGCTTGCCGATGCCGGCCTCGCCGTGCGCCGCGAGGAGCGGCCGCAGCGGCGGCTCGACGCGGGCGAGCACGGCGGCCTTCAGGCGCGGGTCGCGCGTGCGGGAGGCCGCGAGGCTGTCGAGCAGAGACTCTCGCTCCGTGCGCGGTGGCTCCTTCAACGCGGCCGCGAGCGCTCGATCGGGGTCCGTCGCGTACCGCGCCCAGCGGTCGATCTCCCGCGTCCTCGGGTCGGTGGCGAGCGCGTCGCCGGCCGCCGCGCGAAGCGCGGAGACGAGCGCGGCGATGTCCGGCGGGAGCCCCTCGGGCAAAGCCGGATAAGCCTGGTCCGCGAGCTTCTTCGTCGTCTCCGCGAGGATCTCCGAGTAGTCGCGGCCGCGTCCGCGGAGCGCGACGACGGCGACGATGCACGCCGCGAGGGCTACCGACGCCACGCGCCGGAGCAGCCACTCCGTGTGATGGTTCTTCTTCCAGCGCGCCTTCTTCTCGGCCGCCGACTCCGGTTTCGCGAGGATCGGCTCGTTCCTCCGCACGCGCTCGAGCTCGGCCGCGACCTCCTTCGCCGACGCGTAGCGCCGCTCCTTGTCCTTCGCGAGGCACTTGAGCGCGATCACGGAGAGCTCGACCGGGACCGCGCCGACCTTCTTCCGCGGGTCCACCGGGTCGTCGATGAGGACCATCTTCATGAGCCGCGTCGGCGAGTCCGCCTTGAACGGCGGCTCGCCGGTGAGGCACTCGTAGAGGATCGCGCCGAGCGCGTAGACGTCGGTCCGCGCGTCCTGCGCGTTCCGGTCGCCCTCGAGCTGCTCGGGCGCCATGTACGCGGGCGTGCCGAGGACCTCGCCCGTCTTCGTGAGCCGCTCCGCGGTGTCGTCGCGCGCGAGGCCGAAGTCCGTCACGACCGGCTGCTGGTTCTCGTGGCAGACGAGGATGTTCGCGGGCTTCAGGTCGCGGTGGATGACGCCCTTCTCGTGG
>CAZYLP010000653.1:0-3427 GCA_964648345.1 uncultured Planctomycetota bacterium | reverse complement strand
CCGGCGGCGCGAACTTGAGCGCGTTCTCGACGAGGTGCCGGAGCGCGACCTCGATGCCCTGCCGGTCGGCCGAGACGACCGCCGGCGCGCCGGGGAGCGCCACCGAGAGGCTCACGCCGCGCCGTCGCGCGAGCTCGAGGAGCGCGTCCCGCGCGCCCGCGGCGCTCTCCCTCAGGTCGAAGGTCTCGCGCTCGACGCGGTAGCGGCCCGACTCGAGCGTCGCGAACCAGAGGAGGTTCTCGACGAGCGTCTCCTCGCGACGGACGGCGCGGTTCAGCACCTCGAGGGCGCGCGCCTGCCGCTCGTTGAGCGGGCCGAGCCGCTCCGCGCGGAGGATCTCGGCGTAGCCCTTGATCGAGGTGAGCGGCGTCCTCAGCTCGTGCGTGATGGACGTGATGAGCCGGCGCTTCGCGTCGTCGAGCTCGAGCTCGCGGACGCGGCGGAGCTGGCGTCCGCGGAGCGTGCCCACGGCGAGGACACCGCCGATCAGGACCGGCAGGATCGTCTCCCAGTGCTCGAGGACCAGGCCAAGCATCGCGGCACGACGTGCGCAAAGGGCCGGCCGAAACGCGCCCTGCCCGGAGAGCCGACACCGGCTAGCGACGGACGCGGCCGCCGAGCTCCTGCGCGAAGGAGAGGAGCGCCTCGAACTGCCGGTGGAGCGAGTGCTCGTCGCTCCCGGTCGGGTTCTTGAAGAAGCACGAGAGCCCCGTGAGGACGCCCGCCTTGTCGCGGCGGGCGGCGAGGTCGACGAGGCGCGCGAGGTCGAGGACGAGCGGGGCCGCGAGCGCGCTGTCCGATGCGCGCCACGTGAACTGGAGCGTCCCGCGCGCGCCGAGGAAGCCCTCGAAGTGCACGTGGTCCCAGGCCGTCTTCCAGTCGCCGAGCGAGGGCACGAAGTCGATCCGCGTGTTCGCGGTGCCGAGCTGCTCGCCCAGGATCTTCGAGAGGACCTGCTCCTTGTTCTTCGTCTTCGCGGCGTTGGCGGCCGGCTCCTCGAGGACCTGGCCGTCGCGGTTGCCGAGGATGTTGTAGCCGGACCACGAGAGGACCTTGAGGTTGCGCGCGAGGAAGAGCGGCGCGAGCGCGCTCCGGAGGAGCGTCTCGCCCGTCTTCCCGTCGCGGCCGGCGTGCGGCACGCGCTGCCGCTCGAAGGCCGCGAGGAGCCCGGGCGCCGCGGCGCCGAGGCAGGGCGTGAAGTTGACGTAGGGGACCCGCTCGTCGGCCGCGGCGAGCGCGTAGAGGACGCTCGCGGGCACGCGGTCGTCGTCCGTGGCGATGAGAGCGCGCGCGCCCTCCTCGTTCGCGAGCTGCGGGAGGTCGGGCGGCTCGGGCTCCGTCGAGGTGAGGTGCACGAGCACGGCGCGCTCGACCTCGTCCTTGAAGGCGCGGAGGTCGGAGCGGATCGCCTCGAGCGCGCGGCTCGGGCCGAGCGAGCGCCGCTCCTTGGCCTCGGCCGACTCGAAGGACGCGACGGTCGGACCGCACCCGAAGGCGAAGCCCGGCTTCACGCGGGCGCCGAGGGACTCGAGGTCCGGCCGCGCCGCCTCCACGAAGCGGTCCGCGAAGAGCTGCCCGTCGCGCGCGAGGGTCTTCGCGTTCTCGTAGGGCGACGCCGCGCGCACGTCGTGGCCGCCGAAGAGGACGCGGTCGAGGGGCACGAGGTCGAGCGACGCGAGCTGCGGGATCGCCGTGACGAGGCCCTGCGGCGAGGCGAGCCCGCGCGTGATGGCGCCGGTGCCGACGACGGTCGTCGTCGCGATGTCGCCGTGGGCTCCCACCAGCCAGATCCCGAGGTCCCGCTTCATGCGAGACACCTGTTTAACCATTCTCAAGTCTCAGCGCCATCATGTGTTTGCAACGCCCGCGCCGAGTCGTAAACCCAGGAACGCCGTGGCGCGTACAGGGGACCTGACCAGCCGCGCGCCAGCGGAGGTCGCGCCGTGCCACCCCGCGCGATCCCCCGCGAGCGTTGAACCCGTGGCCGTTTCGGCTACTCTCGCTCCCGTCCGGGGTGCAACTCTCAAGGGGTGAACCTCATGCAGCTCGTCGATCGACTCCAGAAGCGCGAAGCGACGGTCGGAGTCATCGGTCTCGGCTACGTCGGTCTCCCGCTCGCGCGAGCCTTCGCGGAGGCGGGTTACCGCGTCATCGGCTTCGACGTGGACGCGAAGAAGGTGGACAGGCTCGAGCGGGGCGAGTCGTACGTCGCCGCGGTCCCGACGCCGATCCTCCAGCAGCTCCGCGAGAAGGGGAAGTTCCGCGCGACGACCGATTTCGATCGTCTGCGCGACGTGGACGCCATGTGCATCTGCGTCCCGACGCCGCTCACCGAGCACAAGGACCCCGACACCTCGTTCATCGAGAAGACGGGCGACGCGATCGGCCCGCGCCTCCGCGCCGGCCAGCTCGTCGTCCTCGAGTCGACGACCTACCCCGGCACCACGGACGAGATCCTGCGCCCGCGCCTCGAGAAGGCCTCCGGCCTGAAGGCGGGGAAGGACTTCTACCTGGCCTTCTCGCCCGAGCGCGAGAACCCCGGCCAGGAGCAGTTCCGCATGACGAACATCCCGAAGGTCGTGGGCGCCGACGACGGCGACTCGCGCCGGGCCGTCGCCGAGCTCTACAAGCCGGCCGTCTCGCAGGTCGTCGAGGTCAGCTCGACGCGCGCCGCCGAGTCGACCAAGCTCCTCGAGAACATCTACCGCTGCGTCAACATCGCCATGGTCAACGAGCTCAAGATGCTCTTCGACCGGATGAAGATCGACATCTTCGAGGTCATCGAGGCCGCGAAGACGAAGCCATTCGGCTTCCAGGCGTTCTACCCGGGCCCGGGCCTCGGCGGTCACTGCATCCCGCTCGACCCCGTCTACCTCTCGTGGAAGGCGCGCGAGTTCGACATGACGACGCGCTTCATCGAGCTCGCGGGCGAGGTCAACACGAAGATGCCCGAGTGGGTCATCGAGAAGTGCATGGACGCGCTCAACGACCGCGGTCAGTGCATGAAGGGCTCGAAGGTCCTCATGCTCGGCGTGGCGTACAAGAATGACTTAGACGACGTCCGAGAGTCCCCCGCGCTCGAGCTGTTCGACCTCTTGAAGAAGCGCGGCGCGAACGTCGTCTACCACGACCCCCACATCCCGTTCGTCGGCCGCGGGCGGCACTACGAGATCAACCAGGAGAGCGTCGCTCTCGACGAGCGGACGATCGCGGAGCAGGACATGGTGCTCATCGTCACGGACCACTCGAGGGTCGATTACGCGAAGGTGTGCAAGCACGCGAAGCTCGTGGTCGATACGAGGAACGCGACGAAGGACGTGAGACGGCCTTACGAGAACAAGATCGTCCTCGCATAGGAGCGTGGAGGAGCGATCCTTCCGTTTCCAATCGCGGAGGCGCAGAGACGCAGAGGACGCAGAGGGGTGGA
>CAZYLP010000652.1:0-3482 GCA_964648345.1 uncultured Planctomycetota bacterium | reverse complement strand
GGATCGCGCCCCGAGGTGGTGGTCCATGGAGCAGCTCGTCGTCAGCGACGTCACGAAGGCCGAGAAGGCGAACGGCAACGGCCACGCGAACGGGAACGGGCACTCGAACGGCCACTCCCAGACGATCTCCGGGATCCGGCGCGCGCATGACGGGCTCGAGCTGACGCCCTTCGAGCCCTCCCACGCCGCCTCGGCCGACGAGACGCCCCTCAGGATCTACATCGCGGGCGCTCACTCGACGGGCAAGACGACGCTCGCCCGCTGGATCGCGCGCACCTACAAGCTCCCGCTCGTGACCGAGGTCGCCCGCTCCGTGCTGGCCGAGCTCGAGATCCCGCTCGAGGCGCTCCGCGTGGACCTCGACCGCACCGCGACCTTCCAGAGGGAGGTCTTCCGCCGCCAGAACGAGATGGAGCGTCTCGCGGGCAACCGCTTCGTGTCGGACCGCACGTTCGACAACCTCGCCTACGCCTGTCACCACACGATCAACCTGAAGCAGATCGCGGGCGACCTCAGCGACTACTCCGCGCGCCTCCACGCGCCCGGCTCGGTCGTCTTCTTCGTGCGGCCGCACCTCGACCTCCTCAAGGACGACGGCGTCCGCGCGAGCGTGACGTGGGAGGAGATCGTCCGCATCGACGGCATGGTCAAGCTCCTCCTCGAGCTCCACGACGTGGACTACGTGACGATCGACACGGTCAACATGGCCGAGCGCGCGCGCACCGTGCGTGGAGTCCTCTCGCTCCTCGGGGTCCGCGCCTAGCACTCCTCCTGGTTCCACGTTGAACCGGAGTTTCGATCTGGAGCCTGGACCCCGAGCCGATCTCCTTGACCGAGCGATCGTCGGCTCGGCACGCCGTTCTCATGTCGTCACGGCGTGCCGCCCACTCTGAAACTCGCGCTTCGAGCCGACGGCGACGCCATTCGCTGCGGGTACTGCCACGACCCCCTCGCCGACCTCGACATCTCCTGGGCGTGCCCCTCGTGCACGACGCGGCACCACCGCACCTGCGCGATCGAGCTCGGTCGGTGCACTGTCTTCGGTTGCCCGGCGGTCGTCGTCACCCCTCGTCTTCCGCGGCTGCGGCTCTCCACACTCCTCGTCGCGGTTGCTTTGGGAGGGTTCATCACCTTCGCGACCGCACCGTGCACCGCGCACTCTCCGGATCCAAGCCCCCCGACCGCGGTCGTCATCGAAGCGCCCGTCGTCGTCGAGCCGGCTCCCGCTCCGACGGCGAGCCTCGACGGACCATCCCTCCCGTCCGATCCGACGTTTGTCTTGATATGAGCCCTCGTGGCGACCGAGCCGGTCGGCTCGCAACCTGGGATCGAAACCGTCGAACGCACCGTCTACACCGCGCGGGAGCAGGAGGCCCTCGGCGCGATCGATGCCTCTCTGCGTCTCAGCGTCTCCGCGCCTCCGCGTTCCAGACGCCGACGATCGCTCCTCCACGCCGTTCTTCTCGAGGACCTCTCCGCCCCTCGACTCCACGCTCGCAAGACTCGCGTGTCGCTCGGGGACTCGGAGCACTTCCTCTCGTGCACGACCGACGACGCGTGAGTTAAGCTCCTCACGCCTTGCCTTCTCCCGACGACATGAAGCTGCTCATGCGCGCGCGCTCCCTCGGCTTCCTCTCGGACGCCGAGATGGCCCGCTGTCTCGACCTGCTCAACGACGCGGAGAAGACCGGGAAGCCGCGCCGCCTCGCGCAGATCCTCCTCGACGGCCAGCTCCTCACCTCGGGCGAGCTCGTCATCGCCCTCAAGGGGAACGCCCCGGCGGGCGCGCCGACTCCTCTCCCGACGGGCCCCTTCAAGATGACCGAGTCGGGCGTCATGAACGAGCTCGCGGCTCGCTCGGCGGCCCAGAACCTCCAGCTCAAGGCGGGCGAGCGCCTCGGCGAGTACGAGCTCCTCCGCGAGGTCGCGCGCGGCGGCATGGGCGTCCTCTTCGAGGCGCGCCGCCGCTCGGGCGTGATCGGCGAGCGCGTCGCGCTCAAGGTCCTCTCGGTGCGGGCGAGCACGTCCAAGTCGCTCCTCGCGCGCTTCCGCCAGGAGGCGGGCCTGGCCGCGAGCCTCGACCACCCCAACATCATCAAGATCCACGAGGTCGCCCAGGACCGGGGCTTCCACTTCATCGTCATGGACTACTTCGACGGCCGCTCGCTCGCGGACCTCCTCCGCGCGGGCATGCTCGCCGCGAAGAAGGCGGTCCAGGTCGTCGCGACGGTCGGCCACGCGGTCGGCTACATGCACACGCGGAACGTCGTCCACCGTGACCTCAAGCCCGGGAACATCCTCGTCGGCGCGGGCGGCAAGGTCTGCGTCACGGACTTCGGCCTCGCGAAGGACTACGCGCGCACGGACGTCCAGCTCACCCAGCTCGGCGTCGCGGTCGGCACCCCCGCCTACATGTCGCCCGAGCAGGCGCGCGGGGACCTGAAGCGGATCGGCCCGCCGGCCGACGTCTACTCGCTCGGCGCGACGCTCTACCGCGCGCTGTCGGGCGTCTACCCTTACGAGGCGGACAGCTTCCTCCAGGCGGTCAACGCGATCATCCGCGAGGACCCGAAGCCGCTCCGCACCTATCGCCCCGACTGCCCCGCCGAGCTCGCGAAGATCGTCCACGCCGCCATGGCTCGCGAGCCCGAGGCCCGCCCGAAGGCCGAGGAGTTCGGCCGGTGGCTCGAGAGCTTCGTCGAGGAGAACGACCTCCTCATGCCGCCGGCGCCCGCGAACCCGAAGGTCTGAGAGAAGCTCGAGAGGGTACGCGCTGACGCGGAGGGGAACGCCGCGCGCGCGGAGAACATTCCTCCCAGTCGAAGATTCACTCTCGTTCGCGTGTAGACGGTCACCCGCGGCGGGCCACCGGCGAGCGAGCCTTCGGAGTGCTCTCGACTTGCCCTCCGCCGCGAGCCTCGGCCGGACCCTGGCACGCGGTTGGCGACCGCGGCTCCCGACAGGCAGGTGAAGGAATGGGGTTCAGTTTTCCGAACCCGATCTCCGCGGTCTCCGACGCGGTGAGCGGGGCAGTGGACGTCGTGACCGACGTCGCGGGCGACGTCGTGGAGACGGCGACGGACGTCGTGAACACGGTGTCCGACACGGTGAGTGACGGCTGGGACGCGGTCCGGCGCGGCGTGAGCGAGATCGGCGACTGGATCGGCGATCACTGGCAGCAGATCGCGATCGCCGCCGTGGCGACCGTCGTCTTCGTCGCCGTCACGGCGGCGACGGGCGGGCTCGGAGCGCCCGCGCTCCTCGCGTTCGCGGCGGGCGGCCTGGCGAGCGGCGCGACGAGCTACAGCCTCTCGACGTGGGCGAACGGCGGCGAGTGGAGCTGGCGCGCCTTCGCGATCCAGAGCTTCACGGGCGCCGCGATCGCGGCCGGGACGTTCGGCGTCGGCCTCTTCTTCGCGCCCGCCGCGGGCGCCGGCGCGGCGGCGCCGACCTCGGCGACGCGCGCCGCCGCGACGAACGCG
>CAZYLP010000651.1:0-3588 GCA_964648345.1 uncultured Planctomycetota bacterium | reverse complement strand
GTCGCGGCCCCGGCGGTCCTTGCTCCTGACGCCGTCCAGACTTCGGTCGCGCAGCGGATCGGGCCCGAGGGCGGCCGGATCGATGTGACGGATCCGCGGAGCCCGCTCGCGGGCGTCTCCGTCGAGGTCCCGCCCGGCGCGCTCCCCGAACCGGAGACGATCCGCGTCTCGATGACGGGCGAGCTGCCCTCGCCCCTCGACCGCCGCGTCGCGCGCCTGAGCGACGTGCTCGTCCTCACGAAGGACTCGAGCGCCGGCTTCCGCAAGCTGGTGCACGTGACGATGCCGACGCGCCTGACGGCGCGCGGTCTCGCCTGTTCGCCGGCCGTCGTCTACTGGAACCCTCAGAGACGCACGTGGAGCAGCGTCACCGTCACCGGCGTCGATCGCGCCAAGGGGCGGGTCAAGTTCCGCACGGCTCACTTCACGGACTACGTCTCGGTCGGCTTCGGCTTCGAGATCCCGGGGACGGACGTGACGGTCGGCGCGACCGTCGAGCTCCCGAGGAACCCGTTGGACGGCGGCCTCGACGTCCCGGACGACCCGGCGCGCGTCCGCGTGCACACGGGCTTCGACCCGCGCGTCGATGCGCCCGCGCACGCGAACCGCGGCCACACCCGCACGGACGGCCAGGGCAACGGCGGCGACTGCGCCGGCATGTCGCAGGTCGCCGCTCTCTGGTATGCGGAGCGCATGAAGGGCCGCGTCCCGCCTCTCCGCGAGGCGTTCCCGGGCGAGCCGCCGCGCCTCCACGCGCTCGAGCACGTCGCGCAGGACACGCAGCGGATCCCGCCCCCTCACTCCATGAGCGACCACCGGGGCGCGGAGGTCGGGCGCGAGATCCTCGCCCAGCTCCTCGCGACGCACGAACCGCAGATCTTCGCCTTCTGGAACGACGAGAGCGGGCACGAGGTCGTGATCACGGGCTACGAGAACGGCCACTTCACCGTCTACGACCCGAACTTCCCGGACCAGGTCACGTGGCTCGAGTTCGGGCCGGACGGCTTCGGACGCTTCCTGAACGACCGGGGCCAGCCGCTCGCGGACAGCGGCCTCTACGTGGACTTCAACAAGGTGGGCGAGCTCTCGCTCTCGGACCTCGGCGGCGAGGAGGAGCTCGACCGCTTCACCGACCTCGTCAACTCGGGCCGCGCGGAGCACCCGTACACCCCGACGGTCACGAACGTCGTCTCGTCCCGCGTCGGCACGACGGTCATGGGGAGGATCGAGAACCCCGATGCCGAGAAGCCCCAGACCGTCCTCCTCGTCGCGAACGGGCGCACCGTCGGGACGGCCCGGGTCAACCCCGACGGCACGTTCAAGGTCAACGTGTCGGGCGGCGCGCTCACGGCGGAGGGATTCCGGCCAGGGAGCATGGCCGGACTCGACATCGTCGTCCTCGACGACGACGGCTCGTACGGAGGCGGGGGGCGCGTGAAGGTGACCGTCCCGACACCGCTCACCAAGACGAAGGGGATCGACGGCGCTCTCGGAAAGGTGAGCACGGAGGTCATGTAGCGGGCGCCTCGATGCGCCCGGCTCGCTCCCGGGGCGTAGTGGCTGCTAATCTAGGCAGCCCATGCGACGACGGCTCCTCGCCGCCATCCTGATCATCGCGACGAACCTGTTCCTCCTCGCATGGATGGACGACCACCTCCTCCTCCGGAACGAGGTCGAGCTCGACACGCGCGCCCGGCTCATCCTCCGGCAGCTCTTCCCCGACCAGAACCCCGACATCGGGCACATCGAGGTGGACTTCTCGGGCCGCCGCGTGATCGTCGAGCGGCTCGAGTTCTTCGAGAAGGCGACGAGCCGCTCGCTCCTCAAGGTGGCCCGCGTCGAGGCGACGCTCTCTCTCACCGACTGGCTCGCGCCGCGCGAGGTCCACATCCGCGGCGTGAGCGGGCACCTCCGCCTCCGCGACAAGCGGCTCAACATCGAGGACCTCATCTCGGGCGGCGGCGACACGAAGGCGCCCGCGGCCCGGACGAGCCCCGTCACGCTCACCGTCGAGGACGTGCGCGTCGACTTCGAGGACCAGAACACGGGCGCGCACGCGCTCGCCGTGTGCGAGAAGGCCGAGGTCACGCTCGAGCCCGACGGGCGCGTCACCGGCACCGGGCGCGCGCGCGCGGGCGCGCTCGTGAAGCCCGACAGCCCCTTCGCGGCGGGCGGGACCCAGCTCGACGGCTTCGGGCCGCTCCTCTACCGCGAGATCGTCCAGAAGCTCGACTTCGAGATCGACCGCCGCGCCGACGGACGCACGTCGATCCCCGTCTACGTCGAGCACGTCGCCGTCGGGCCGCTCGTCCGCTCGCTGCTCCCGCCGTACGTGCAGAACGAGATCTGGAGCGAGCTCAACCCCGAGGGGATCGTCGACGCGAACGTGAACGTGACCCTCGGCTTCAAGACGCAGGCGCCCCACTTCTCGGTGACGGTGATCCCGAAGAACGTGAGCCTGCGGCCGAAGAAGTTCCCCTACCCGCTCACCGAGATCAACGGCCGCTTCGAGGTCGCCGTCGGCGCGACGCCGATCGTGTCCTGGGAGGACGTGACGGCGAAGCTCTCGGGCGACGGCCGCGTCACCAAGGCCCGCGGCGCCTTCTTCCTCGGCACCGAGGAGGAGAAGGTCTCGCTGTTCATCCACATCGACGCGAAGGACATCCCGTGCGACGAGGCCCTGCGTCAGGCCATGCCCGACGAGATCCGCGAGATCTACGACCAGTTCTCCGTGAAGGGCTCCTCGGGCCCGTCGAAGGTCGACATCTTCAAGGGCCCGCACATGGACGAGCCCCAGATCTCGATCCGCACGAGCGTGGACGGGCGCCAGAGCGCGGCCTTCGCGGACTACCCGGTGCGCCTCACGGCCGAGAAGGGGACGTTCGTCCTCAAGGAGGGCGGCAACGTCGAGGTCTCGTGCGAGGGCTCTCTCGAGGGCGGCGGCCGCGCGATCGTGGACGCGCGCGTCGTCCACGGCGACCTCATCCACGTGAACGTGAAGGGCGAGGGCGTCCAGGTCACGGAGCCGCTCCTCGCCAAGCTCGACGAGCCGGTCCGGCGCATGGTCGCGCCCTTCCGGCCGCGGGGAGGGATCGTCGGCTTCGACCTGACCGTCGAGAAGAGCGACCCGAAGGCCCAGCCGCGGCCGCGCGCGACCGTCAAGCTCGCGGGCGTCACCGTCGCCCCGGACATCTTCCCGTACCGCCTGAGGACCGACGGCACGGTCCACGTGAAGCCGCTCGCGAAGGACGGCGACACGTCGCCCGGCATGCCCGAGATCCAGGTGGACCTCGCGCTCACGGCGAACGCTCGAGCGGTCACGGCCGCCGTGATCTCGGGCTCGGTCGTCCTCGACCCGAAGAAGACGGACGCCGACTTCGCGGGCTCGCTGACCGCGACCGTCCAGCGCCTCGAGGCGGACCCCGACCTCCGCCGCGCGTTGCCGCTCGAGCTGAGGAAGGTCGTGGACCGCCTCGCCCCCGAGGGCGCGCTCAAGGACGTGAAGGCGAGCGTCCGCTCGCTGCGCTCCTTCGACGCGGAGGGCTCGGGCGCGGGCATGACGACCGCGCTCGACGCGTTCCCCTACCG
>CAZYLP010000650.1:882-3745 GCA_964648345.1 uncultured Planctomycetota bacterium | reverse complement strand
GAATGACTCGATCTCGCTCTCGCTCTCGTGCTCGTCCTCGGCGAGACCGAGAACGAGAACGAGAACGAGAACGAGAACGAGAGATCGTCGAGTTCATGCACCTCCTTCCAGACGGGTAGAGCGAAGGATTCGGAGGGGGGAGTTCACTAAGCGACGAGGGCGAGGTCCGACCAGGCCTCGCTCCGCGCGAGCACCTTCTTCGCGATCTCGCGCGCGGCATCGGGACGGGCGATGCGGCGCGCGCGCGCGGCGAGACGCTCGCGGAGGCTCGGGTTCCGGGCCAGGAGCGAAGCTGCGTTCGCCGCGCCCTCGGGGGAGGTGCCGTCGAGCGCCGCGTCGCGATCGCACGCGTAGCGGGCGTTCGCGCTCTCCTGGCCCGGGGCCGCCTCGTAGAAGACGATCGCCTTGCCGAGGGCGAGGCACTCGCTCGTCGTGAGGCCGCCCGGCTTCGTGACGACCACGTCCGCGGCCTGGAGCAGGTCGGCGATCGGGTCGACGAAACCGAGCACGCGGATCGGCGCCGGGAGGTCGAGCGCCGCGGCGGCGCACTCGGCCTTGAGCTGCTCGTTCTTGCCGCAGACGACGACGACCTCGGCCGACTCGCGGACGGCACGCGCCGTCTCGCGGAGCACCTGGACGAGCGGGCCCATGCCCGCCCCGCCCGCGAGGAGGAGGATCGTCGGCCGCGTGAGGGGGAGACCCGCGCGCTTCTTCGCGGCGAGGCAGTCGTAGCGCTTCGCGTAGAGCGGGTCGATCGGGATCCCCGTCTTCTCGATCCGCTCGGCGGGCACGCCGCCGAGGACGAGGTCCGCGGCCGCGCGGCCCGGCGGGCAGAACGTCACGTCCGCCTCGGCCTGCCGCCAGAAGCCGTGCGCGACGTAGTCCGTCACCACGGCGAAGATCGGCGCCGAGATCCGGCCCGCGCGCTTCTCGCGGAGCGCGACCTCGAGCGGCAAGAAGTGCGTGCAGACGATCGCGCGGGGGTTGCGCGAGCGGAGGAGGTCCGTGAGCTTCTCGCACTGGAGGCGGTTCGACACCTCGCGCGCGGCGCGGAAGACGGGCGAGCGGTCGATGTTCCTCGTGATCGAGAAGACCGCGCCGTAGACCGCGGGCGCGTGCGCGACGGTGACCTCGAAGCTCCCGGTGTAGAGCTTCCGGCTCGTCGCGTTCATGCCGTCGAGCGCATCGAAGACCTCGACCCCGAGCGTCGGGTCCGCCTCGCGGAAAGCCTTCTCGAGCGCGCGGGCCGCCGCCTTGTGACCACCGCCGCACGTCGCGTGGAGGATCAGGATCCCGTCGTCGCTCATCTTCGCTCTCGCTTTCTCCGCTCCACCCTGGAGCGCCGCTCGTGCCGCGCGGCGTCGGCGAACGCAAGCGCAGGCGGCGAAGTGGATTGCGTGGGGGCCGGGCTGCTTTGCAGCGGCGGGAGCGTCAGAGGTCTGTCGGTCGGAATCGAACTTTCGTACCCTGCGTGGCCATGCCCATCTCCGTGACCTGCGGCGCGTGCAAGAAGCAGTTCTCCGTCCCCGACCACTACGCGGGGAAGACGGGGAAGTGCACCCAGTGCGGCGCCCCGATCCTCGCGCCGGCGTCCGCTCCGCCCCCGGCCACGAAGTCCGCGTCGGATGACCAGCTCAAGGCCATGGGCTCGAACGGCGACAGGATCGGCGTCGGGACGACGCTCTCGACCTACAAGCTCCAGAAGCGCCTCGGCGGCGACCGGAGCTCGGTCTTCCTCGCGGACGGCGCGAGCGGCGCCGTCGCCGTGAAGGTCCTCCCGCGCGAGGTGACGCAGCAGTCGCCCACGGCGGCGAAGCGCTTCCTCCGCGAGGCGCGCTCGCTGTTCGGCCTGACGCACCCGAACGTCGCGGCGTGCCTCGACGCGGGGGAAGAGCTCGGCACTCTCTTCCTGGTCATGGAGCTCTTCGGCGGCCGCACCGTCCGCGAGCTCATGAAGGAGCGCGGCGGCAAGGTCCCGACGGCCGAGGCGCTCAAGGTCGCGCTCCAGGTCGCACGCGGCTTGAAGCACCTGAACGAGCAGAAGCTCGTCCACCGGAACATCATGCCGGAGCACATCCTCGTGGACGCCGAGGGCACGGCGAAGATCGTCGGCCTCGGGCTCGTGAAGAGCGAGGACGGCGAGCAGGCGGTCACGATGCGCGGCATCGCGGTCGGGACGCCCCAGTACATGGCGCCCGAGCTCGCCTCGGGGGCGCAGGAGGTGGACATTCGCTGCGACCTCTGGGCGCTCGGGATCACGCTCTACGAGATGCTCGCGGGCGAGGTCCCCTGGTTCCACAAGCAGCCCTTGAAGCTCCTCCAGATGGTGCAGAACGACGCGCCGCCGCCTCTCCGCGAGAAGAACCCGACGGTGAGCCCGACGGCGGTGCTCGTCGTCGAGAAGCTGCTCGCGAAGGACAAGGAGCAGCGCTACCAGACCCCGGACGAGCTCGTCACGGACCTCGAGGCCATCGAGCAGGGACAGCTCGTCCAGGGGAAGCCGCCGAGCTTCGTCGGAGCCGGCGGGGACGGGACCGGGGCCTCGGGGGTCGCGAAGTCGGCCGCGAAGCCGGGCAAGACGGGCCGCGTCTCGAACGCGTCGGCCGAGGCGAGCGCGCCGAGCGACGCGCTCGTGAAGAAGCTCCTCGTCGCCGTGATCCTGCTCGGAGTCCTCGTCGTCGGGCTCCTGGTCGCGGTCGTCTTCCTCGTCCTGAAGAAGTAGCGAGAGCCTCTTCTAGCGGCGCTCGCCGCGGATCACGCGCGCGTCGTTGATCCGGTCGGTGAGGCGGTCGTTGCCGGTCCGGTCCACGCCGCCGAGCATGCCCGGCGTGCGCGAGACCCCGCGGTCGGCGACGCGGCCCGT
>CAZYLP010000650.1:0-872 GCA_964648345.1 uncultured Planctomycetota bacterium | reverse complement strand
ACCGCGTTCATGTCGAGCGGGAGCCCGTTCGCCTTCGCGTCCGCCGCGGCCTTGTCGGCGGCGGCCTTCTCGCGCGCCTCGCGGGCGAGGCGGTCGCGCCGCCCTTCCGGCCGCGGGTACGGGGCGAAGTCCGCCGTCTTCGGGTCGAAGCCCGGGACCTCGATCGAGTAGATCGCGTAGCCGCGCGGGCCGGCCGACAGCTCGACCCGGCCGTCGAGCTCGACCTTCTTGTTGCCCTGGTTGCCCGTGTAGTCGATGAGCTCCTTGCCGGCCCAGTCGGACTTGACGGACACCCACGCGCTCCGGCCGCTCTGGCCGTGGTTGTTGAGGACGAGCACGGCGCCCGGCCGGCCGTCCCAGCCGTTCCGCTGGAGGACGATGACGTTGTTGTCCGCGTGGAGGACGCTCGTCGAGCCTCCGAGGAGCGTGCGCCGGATCGCGATGAGCGGGTCGATCGCGTCCTTGAGGCCGTACTCCCAGTAGTCCTTGAGGAAGACGGTCGGGGTCCCCTCGTTGAACAGGATGTAGGAGTAGGCCATCATCTTGTCGAACGAGATCGGCTGCGAGCGGTCCGTGTCGTGGTTCTCCGCGAACGTGACCGCGAGGTTCGAGTTCCTCCCGAGGAGGCCCGCGCCGACGAGCTTCCTCATGTCGAAGAAGCCCGCGCGGTCGTTCGCCATCTCGCGGAGCGTGAAGAAGAGCGCGAAGTCGAACACCTTCGAGCCCGACTTCTTCGCGTAGTCCTCGAGGAGGTCGACGTTGCCGTCGAAGTACTCCGCGACGGAGAACTTGTCGTACATCGCGCCGTGGCCGAGCCACTCGCGGAGGTAGTTCGGGTGGAGCTCCTTCGCCTGGTCGATGTCAATGGCTTC
>CAZYLP010000649.1:0-3817 GCA_964648345.1 uncultured Planctomycetota bacterium | reverse complement strand
TGCCGCCGTCCGCGAGGCGGAAGAGGCCGGGCGAGTTCTCGTGCGCGCCCGTGAACGCGCCCTTCACGTGGCCGAAGAGGACGCTCTCGAAGAGCGCGGCCGGGATCGCCGCGCAGTTCTCCGTCACGAAGGGGCCGTTCGCGCGGCGCGACTTCCGGTGGATCGAGCGCGCGATGACCTCCTTGCCCGTGCCCGACTCGCCCGTCACGAGGACCGGCGCGTCGGACTCGCGGATCCGCTCGAGGAGCCGGAAGACCTCGCGCATGGCCGGCGAGCGGCCGATGACGTCGTCCTGCCCCTTCTCGCCGGCGAGGGTGCGGATCGACGCGAGCTCGTGGCGGGCCCCGACGAGCTCGTGCGTGCGCTTGTCCAGGTTGCGCTGGAGCTGGTCGTTCAGCTCCTCCACGCGCGCGCGGGCGCGGACGAGCTCGTCCGCGCGGGCGCGCTCCTCGGCGCGGAGGCGCGCGTTCTCGAGCGCGATGCCCGCCTGCGCGGCGAAGGCCTCGAGGAGCGGGATGTCCGACTCCCCGAACGCGCCCGCGTCGAAGCGGTTGTCGAGGTAGAGGACGCCCAGGATGAGCCCCTCGCAGGCGATCGGGACGCCGACGAGCGAGCGCAGGCCCTGCTCGGTGACCGAGGAGTGCTCGGAGAGCTCCTCCGTCGCGTCCTTCACGAGAGTCGCGCGCTTGTCGCGGAGCGCGGTCGCGATGACGCCGCGGCTCACCTTGAAGGCCGCCTTCGTCACGAGCTCGCGGTCCACGTTCCGCGCGCTCGCGACGACGAGCCCCTCGGGGATCCCGCGCTCTTCGTCCGCGGCGAGCGCGGGTGCGTCGTGCGGCGCCGCGGCCTTCGCCTGGGCGGTGAGGATCAGGAAGCCGCGCTCGGCCCCCGTGAGAGCGACGGCCGCGTCGACGACGCGGTCGAGGACCTGCCGCGGCTCCTGCGGCGCGTTGAGCGCGCGCGAGACCTCCTGGAGGCGGAGGAGGAACGTCCGCTCGCGGCGGAGGCGGACGACGTCCGTGCCCGCATCGGGGAGCGGCGCCTTGGCGTCGCTCGAAGCGTCCGAGGCCTCGGAGGGGACGCGCTTCGCGGGGCGGCCGATGCGCGTCGCCTCGCGGGCGCCCTCGATCGCGCGCGCGGCCGCCGCGTCGTCGCCGCGGGCGCGGGCGCGCGAGCGCGCCTCCTCGTAGTCCTGGAGCGCGGCCTCGGCCTCGCCCGAGAGCGCGCGCGTGCGGGCGCGCGCGAGGAGGACCTCGACGCGGCTCGCGTCGTCGTTCGTCGCCTCGGCGAGGTCCCACGACTCGCGGAGGCAGACGATCGCGCGGTCCGGCTGCGACGCCGCCGAGTACGCCTTGGCGAGGTCGATCAGGACCTCGAGCTCGAGCGGCCGCTCGCCGGCGCTCTTGGCGAACGCGAAGGCTTCCTCGAACAGCGTGACGGCCCCCGGCCCGTCCCCCGCCGCGAGCCGCCTCCGCCCCTTGTCGCGCACGTCGCGCGCCTTCTGCTTCGCGGCGCTGCGGGAAGTCTCCATTCCGAAGCCTGATCCCCTCGAACCGCCACAGGTTGACTCAACCCCGCGACGCGCGCCACTCAGGACGGCTTCGAGTCTCCGCCCTCGCCCGTGCCCTCGGCCGGACCGTCGCCCAGGCTCTCGCCCTCGCCCTCGCCGAACATGTCGTCGAGCGCGCGACTGGCCGTGTCCTTGAAGCCCTTGCCCAGGTCCACGCCGCCCTTCCGCGCCCGGATCTCCTTTACGATCGCGGACAGCGTCGCGATGAGCGGCTTCATGTAGAAGACGATCACGCCGACGGTCGTGGCCTGGTCGAACACCGTCGCGAGGACGACGCCCTCGGCGATGGTCGTGAGCTGGACGCTCGCCTTGCTTCCGGTGTGCGTGAGGCTCATGACCTCGTCGGCCGAGAGGATCGTGGCGACGTTCCGCGTCGCGGCCACGGATGCCGCCACCAGCGCGCCGAGCGTCTCGAGCGGGATCTTCGGATCTCCGACCTGGAGGAGGAGCTGGCCGGCGGCGTCGAAGATGAGGTTCGACCGGGAGCGGGTGGTCGCCTGGAAGGGCTCCACCGCTCCGACGATCCGCGTCACGTCGTCTTCGAGGAGTATGAGCGCCCGCTTCTCGGCCTGCTCCACGGGCGAGGAGTCTATCAGGGTTGCCCGAGTGAGTCTCGTAGTGCTATGTACTTGGGGCAAGCGAGGCGGGTCCCTTGGTCGAGCTCAGCCGTCGGTACGCCATCATCAGCGACCTCCACTCGAACACCGAGGCCGTCACGGCGGTGTTCGACGACATCAAGTGGCGCGGCATCCAGGACATCATCTGTCTCGGCGACGTCGTCGGCTACGGCCCCGAGCCGAAGCCGTGCGTCGACATGGTCATGGACAACTGCCGCGTCTGCCTCCTCGGCAACCACGACGAGGCGGTGCTCAAGGGCGCGCAGAACTTCAACGCCTGGGCCCGCGAGGCGATCGACTGGACGCGCGAGGTCCTCCAGGACCAGGGCGGGCCGGACGCCGAGGCGAACAGGCGGCGCTGGGCGTACATCGAGCAGATGCCCCTCAAGTTCCAGACGAACGGGCTCTACTTCGTGCACGGCTCGCCGCGGCAGCCGACGATCGAGTACATCCTGCGCGAGGACATCTACAACGGCGCGTACGAGAAGTTCGACCAGATCTTCGCGACCTTCGAGAAGTGCCTCTTCGTCGGGCACAGCCACACGCCCTGCATCATCAACGAGGACCTCGAGTACCTGACGCCGAAGGACTGCGACGAGCACTTCGTCTACACGCGCGACAAGAAGAAGGTCATCGTCAACGTCGGCTCGGTGGGCCAGCCGCGCGACAACGACACGCGGAGCTGCTACGTCGAGATCTCGAAGAACGAGATCATCTTCCACCGCGTCGTCTACGACGTGAAGGCCGTGGTCCAGAAGATCAAGGACAACGACCGCCTCTCCGACAACCTGGGCGTCCGGCTGCAGAAGGGCGTCTAGATCCAGGATGGCGGAAGCGGCGACCCCGACCCCGGCGACGTCGATCCGGGCGCTCCAGCCCACGACGCCGGGGATCCTCGTCGTCACGCCGGCCCCGACGACCGAGCCGCACCAGCTCCGTCCCCTCCTCGAGGAGCTCGGTTACTTCGTCGCGACGACGGACGCCGAGCACGTCTTCGAGGCGCTGCGCACGCGCCCCTTCGAGGTCGTGCTGCTGCCGGGCGAGCTCCTCCAGACCGACCGGAAGGAGGAGCCGTTCGCGCTCTCGCTCGTGGACAAGCTCCGCCGCACCGGCGTCGCGCCGATCATCGTCGGCGGCGACGTCGAGCGGGTCGCGGCCTCCTTCGCGCGCGGCGCCATGGGCGCGATCGTCCGGCCGACGGACCGCGACGAGGTGCGCACCGTCCTCGCGCAGGTCGGCTCCCGCCGGAAAGAGGGCCGCGAGCGCCTCGAGGCCCTCGAGGAGGCCCGCAAGACCCGCAAGTTCTACGAGGACGTGCTCCGCGGCCTCGGCGAAGGGATCGTCGTCATCGACGACGAGGCCCGGATCCGCTACCGGAACCCGGAGGCGGCCCGCATCCTCGGCGAGGACGACGACGCGACCCCGGCGGCCGACGCCGCGACGAGCATGCGTCTGAAGCAGCTCGTCCTCGCGCCGCTCCTCCAGCTCCTCGTCGAGACGCTCACCGAGCGCGAGCCGAAGACGAAGATGGTCGCGCTCGAGGAGTCGGAGGAGAAGGTCTTCCTCGACGTGACGACGAGCGTCCTCCGCTCGGGCGACGGCCGCGCGCAGGGAGCGGTCGGCGTCATCC
>CAZYLP010000648.1:0-3836 GCA_964648345.1 uncultured Planctomycetota bacterium | reverse complement strand
TGCCGCAGCCCGAGGGGCCGATGAGCGCCAGCACTTCCTTGTCCGCGATGCCGATGTCCACGGAGAAGAGCGCCTGCTTGGCTCCGTAGAAGACGGAGAGCTTCCGGGCCTCGATCTTGGCCTTGCCGTCCCCGTTCGTGCTCACGTGAGCGCCCTCCGCCTGAAGCGTGCGCGGAGGACGATCGCGACCGCGCTCGTCGCGAGGACGAGCTGGATCAGGATCGCGGCGGTCGCGTACGGGAGCGCGGGGGGCACGTTGGGCACCTGCGTCGCGGTCACGTAGAGGTGGTACGAGAGCGCCATGAACTGGTCGAATGCTCCGCGGGGCAGCTCCGGGCAGAAGAAGGCGACCCCCGTGAAGAGGATCGGCGCGGTCTCGCCCGCCGCACGCCCCATGGCGAGGATCGCGCCGGTCAGGATCCCGGGGAGCGCCGCGGGGAGCACGACCCTCATGATCGTCTGGCGCCGCGTGGCGCCGAGCCCGTCGCTCGCCTCGCGCAGGGAGTCCGGCACGGCGCGGAGCGCCTCCTCGCTCGCGGTGATCACGGTCGGCAGCACGAGGAGCGCGAGCGTGCACCAGGAAGCGAGGAGCGAGCCGCCCATGCGGAGGAGCAGGACGAAGATCCCGAGCCCGAAGAGGCCGTGGACGACCGAGGGCACGCCCGCGAGGTTCAGGATCGCGAGGCGGACGAGGCGCGTGACGCGCGTGTCGGGCGCGAACTCGCGGAGGTAGACGGCGGCCGCGACCCCGACGGGCAGCGAGAGGACCGCCGTGCCCACCATGAGGAGGAGCGTCCCGATCGCGGCGGGCATGATCCCCCCGTCGCGGAGGCCGTTCCGGGGCGGCTCGGTGATGAACGGGAGCGTGAAGAGCGGCGCTCCGCGGACGAGGAGGACGGCGAGGATCCCGATCAGCGGCACGAGCACGAGCGCCGTCGCCGCGCCGAGGAGCGCGTGCGCGAAGACCTCGCCGACCCGCGTCCTCTTCACCGCGAGCCTCCCATGCGCCGGCGGGCGCGCTCGAGGACGAACGCGGCGATCGCGTTGATCGCGAACGTCACGCCGTAGAGGACCGCTCCGAGCGCGAAGAGGGCGTGGTAGTGGTCGCTCCCCTGGGCCGTCTCGCCCATCTCGGCGGCGATCGTCGCCGTCATCGTCCGCACCGGCTCGCGCGGGTCGATCGTCACGTTCGCCGCGTTGCCCGTGACCATGAGCACGGCCATGGTCTCGCCCATGACGCGGCCCGCGCCGAGGATCACCGCCGCGAGGAGTCCGGGCGCCGCGGCGGGGAGGACGACGCGCCAGGTCGTCTGCCAGCCGTTCGCGCCGAGCGCGAGGCTCGCGTCGCGGTAGCTCCGCGGCACGGCGGCGAGCGCGTCCTCGGCGATCGTGACGATCGTCGGGATCGCCATGATCGCGAGGGCGACGCTGCCCGTCGCGGCGGTGAGACCGGTCCGGAGGTGGAAGAGGTCCTTCACGGCGGGCGCGACGACCGCGAGGCCGACGAAGCCGATGACGACCGAGGGCACCGCGGCGAGGAGCTCGACCGTCGGCTTCAGGATCTCGCGGACCCACGTCGGCGCGACCTCGGCGAGGAAGGTCGCGGTCGCGATCGCGAGCGGGACCGCGATCACGAGCGCGCCGATCGAGACGGCGAGCGTCCCGAGCGCGAGGGGCACGAGCCCGAAGCGCGGCGGCTCCGAGATCGGGAGCCAGCGCGTCCCCGCCACGAACTCGGACGCGGGGTACTTGTCCTCGATGAAGAGGCCCGCGCTCGACTTCGCGAGGAACAGGAGGATCAGGAGCACGACCGCGGCGGACGCGAAGCCGGCCGCGGTCACCGTCCCTCGGAACGCCTTCTCGAGGACATCCCGTCGGGTCACGGGGCCGAGCTAGTCCTTGATCGCCCGGAGCGGGACGAAGTCGAGCTTCTTCACGATCCGCTGGCCCTCGTCCGAGAGCACGAAGTCGATGAACGCCTTGACCGGGCCCGCCGGCTCGCCCGGAGTGTAGAAGAACAGCGAGCGCGCGATCGGGTAGCTCCCGTCGAGCGCCGACTCGAGGCTAGGCGACGCCAGCTTCTCGCCCGCCTTCTTCGCGACCGAGAGCGCCTTGTTCTTCTTCGAGAGGTAGCCGAGCCCGTAGTAGCCGATCGCGTCCTCGTTCGTCGCGACCTCGTCCACGATCGCCTGCGAGGACGGCATCATGAGCGTCGCCGGCGCGTACTCCTCGGGGCCCTTCTCGTTGCCCTTGCGGACGACGTGCTCGAGGAAGTAGACGTGCGTGCCCGAGTTCCTCTCGCGCGAGAGGACGACGATCTTCCGGTCGGGGCCGCCCACTTCCTTCCAGCTCGTGACCTTGCCCGTGAAGATGTCCGAGAGCTGCTCGAAGGTGAGGCCGTCGAGCGGGTTCTTCGGGTTGACCGCGACGACGAGCGCGTCGATCCCGACGGGGTACTCGACCGGAGCCGAGCCGCTCGCCTTCGCGATCGCGGTCCGTTCCTTCTCCTTGATGTTCCGGGACGACTGCGCGATGTCGCAGGTCTTGTTCGCGAGGGCCGCGATCCCGGTGCCCGAGCCGCCGCCGGTCACGGCGACCGAGCTCTCGGGCTTCATCTTCATGAACGCTTCGGCCCACGCCTGGCCGAGGTTCACCATGGTGTCCGAGCCCTTGATCTGGATCGGCTTCGCCGCGGCGGCGGGAGCCGTGTGCGAAGAGCCTCGATCGGGGCAGCCGGTGAAGAGGAGCGCGAGGGCCGTGACGGCGAGGCGTTTCTTCATGTGTCGCAACCTACGCCCCGTGCGTCAGCAGGCCACGAAACCAGTGTGAATTCCTCGTGAAGACCGCGGGGCGCCGCGCGAGGTCGTCACAGAACGTCTGGGCGCGGAGGCATGCGTCGTTCAAGGTGTCGAACGAAGTCTCCACTTCCTCGGACTCGAGGCTCGTCCGCGGCGTGCGGAGGAGCTGCCGGAGCCGCGACGCGTGCGACGCGACCTCCTCGACGCGCCAGAAGTCGCGGAGGCTCTGGGCGCTCCGCGCGACCTCGAGCGCGGCGTGGCGGCCGAGCTCGATGAGCTCGCGCGCGCGCTCGGAGCGTCCGTGCTCCGCGATCGCGACGGCGCACTCGTGGAAGGAGACGAGCACGTCGCAGAGAGCGTGGGCGAGCTCGCCCTGGAGGTCGCGCGTCTCGCCGCTCGCGCGCCGGTTGTCCTCGGCGCGCTTGGCGAGGCGCGCGATCTCGGCCGAGATCTCGGTCAGGTCCTCCGGACGCCGCGCGTCGCGGAGCATGGAGAAGATGTCGGAGCCGACCATCACGTCGAAGGCGATGTGCTCGACGACGCTCGCATCGAACCGGCGCTTCACGGGACTCCTCCTCGGCCGGAAGATAGGCGACGCAAGTGAAGCCGCTGCGAAGGTCGTTCGACTTTCACCTTCCGTGGTCCCGAGCGAGGAAGGAGTCCCGGGACACTTCACGGAGGATTCACACTACCTTGGCCGGGCCTTGAGCCGGCACGCCTAGCCTCCGGGACGTGACCAAGGCCCCCGCCGCCGTCCTCGTCGCGCACCGCGACCGCTCGACGTGCGACGCCGTCCGCACGGCGCTCGAGCAGGCTGGCTTCGAGACGCTCGTCTGGGAGGCGAAGGGGCCGCTCCACGAGAGGATCGGCCGGAAGGCGGTGCAGCTCGCGGTGCTCGACTCGCGCGTCGCCTTCGCGGACGCGGAGAAGATCCTCGACGCCCTCCGCGAGCACGCGATCCCCGTCGTCTGCCTCGCGCGCGGCGCCGACGCGGCGGAGCCGGCGGACGTGCTCGAGCGCGGCTGCGACGACGTCCTC
>CAZYLP010000647.1:0-3882 GCA_964648345.1 uncultured Planctomycetota bacterium | reverse complement strand
GGTTGCCGCGACCGGGGGTCGCTGCCGTCGCTGCCGCCCGCGCTCGGCGGCTGGGTCCGCACGAACAGCGAGGCGCTCCTCGGCATCAAGGCCAAGAAGCGCTCCGCCGACTACTCGAAGGGGATCGCGATCTCGGCGGGCTTCTACCCGGACGAGAAGACCCACATCGAGACGTGCCGTTACCCCGCGGGGTCCGACTTCATGTCGCTCCTCGGCACCGTGCTCGTGGGCGGCGGAGACCTGCCCCGGCCGCTCTACCTGCTCGGCGCGGTCCTCAAGCGCCCGTTCCAGGCGCTCCGGCTCCTCTGGCCGTTCGGCTGGGCGCGGCGCACTGTGATCCTCCTCTGCATGCAGCCGCTCGACAACTCGCTCGAGCTCCGGATGCGGCGGCGGTGGTGGTGGCCCTTCGCGCGCGGGCTCGACTCCGACCGCGGCGACCGCGCGCCGGCGCCGACGCACATCCCGATCGCGAACGCGACGGCCGTGCGCATGGCGGAGAAGATGGACGGCATGCCGCAGAGCGTGCTCCCCGAGGTGCTCCTCGACACGTGCTCGACGGCGCACATCCTGGGCGGCTGCGCGATCGGTCACGGGCCGCAGGACGGCGTCGTGGACGAAGCGTGCCGCGTCTTCGGGCACGAGGGGCTCTGGGTGATCGACGGATCGGTGATCCCGGCGAACCTGGGCGTGAACCCGTCGCTCACGATCACGGCGCTCGCCGAGCACGCGATGAGTCGGGTGCCGGCGAAGCGCGCTCAGCGCGGCTCGGTGGCCGGGTAGTCCTTCGAGCCCTCGGCCTTCTTCGTCTCCGCAGCCGGCGCGACGGCCGACGGGGGCGTCGAGCGCTCCGCCTTGAGGTCGCCGCTCTGCGTCGCCGTGAGCGTCACGAGCCGCTGGGGCTTCAACTGCCCGGCGATCCCGACCTCGACGTCGAGCTTCTCGCCCGGAACCACGGCGACGCCGGGGAGGACGATCTCGATCGGCTTCTCGATCGGTGAGGGCTTCGTCGCGGGGAAGTCCACCTTCACGTCGCCGCACGCGGCCCACGAGATCGCCGCGTCGGGCGCGAGCGTCGCGTGGATCGTGACCTCCGCGAGGCCGCCCTTGACGGGGGCCCGGACGTCGTCCACGCGGATCCCGATCGCGGGGCGCACGAGGACCTCGAACTTGTTGACCGGCGCGAAGGTGACCTGGTTGAACAGGCGGACGAGACCCTGGATCGTCGGGCGGAGCGAGGGCGGCAGCACCTTCTGCGCGACGGCGACCTCGTCGATCCCGAGGACGGTGGGCGGGATGATCCAGACGGCGACGTAGGGCCCGAAGCCCGTCGTCCGCTCGTGGAAGTCGAGGGCGTAGCCCTCGCCGGTCGGCCCCGCGAGCGGCTCCCAGGCGACGAGCGTCTCGCCGCTGCGCGCGTCCGAGACCCGCGCCCGGGCGTCGTAGAAGACCGTGAAGAGCTGGTCGTGGACGAAGAGCCCCGGGAAGCCCGTGAAGAGCCAGAGCCAGAAGCCGGCCGACGTCCGCTCGCCCGTGTGGACGAGCGGGGAGTCGTCGCGGGCGTGGTCGAGGACGAGACCGTCCTCGAGCGAGCGGCTGTCGGTGACCGAGACGACCTCGACGTGCTTGAAGATCCCGAGGCCCGAGAGGGCGTCCCGCACCGTCTCGCGCGCGACGCTCCGGTCGAGGACGTAGCGGTCGCCCGCGGGAACGCGCGTGTCGATCGCGGCGCACTCGGTGACGGAGATGTCGCGCACGTAGAGGCGCTGGTAGGGATCGGGGTAGGAGACCGAGACGGCCTCCGCGCGCCAGTCCACGGCGGGGGGCGGCGAACCGCACCCGGCGAGGCTCGCGACGGCGACGATGGCGAAGGTCGTGAGAGCGAGACGGCGCATGCAGCAGCTCCAGCCGCACCATTCTCCTCGCCGGTCGCGAGATTTCTAGAGAAACTAGGCCCCGGAACCTGCATGGACGATGAGCTCCGAGCCCTCGAGCGCGCCGCCCGAGAGAGCCCCGAGGCGCGCTTCCGCCTCCACGCGGCCCTCGACCGGAGGGTCTTCGCGGCGGGCGTCCCCCTCACCCCCGCGCTCGACGCCGAGGTGAGCGGCTTCGCGTCCCGGATCGCGGCGCTCCTCGGCTCCTTCGATGAGCTCGAGGAGGCCGACCTCGCGCGGGGAGTGGCTGCGCCGCCCCTCGGCGCGGAGGACGTGCGATGGGCGTGGCTCGAGCGGCCCGACACGCTCGTCCTCATCGTCCGCGAAGGCGGCACGGTCACCGTGGACGGGGAGCACGATCGGACGTTCTTCGCGCCCTTCGCCGCCGACGACGACGGCTCCAACGTCGGCGACCGCATGCTCCTCCTCGAGCCGTCTTCGCCTGCGGCCGCGTTCGTCGCCTGGGCTCGCCAACCTGGCGCCCGGTTCCTCCGCGTGCGGGAGGAAGTCGCGCTCCGATGGGCACTAAGGGTCACGGAACGTCCAGATGTCGGATGGTCCGGGCAGAATACGCGGTAGCCATCGAGGGGGACCATGCTCGCGACCCAGATCCGTCAGAAAGACAGCGCCTTCTACTTCGTCTCGTATCCGGCCGAGGACCTCCTCGAGAAGGTCCGGTTCATCAGCCGCTTCTACTCCGAGGAAGGCGACAAGATCACCGCCCAGGAGGTTCCGGCGGACGACGAGGTCGGCCGCTTCATCGCCTCCATCGAGAAGAAGGACGAAGCCTTCCAGCGCGACATCTCGAAGCGGAAGGTGTCCCAGATCGAGAACTTCTACTCGACGGCCGTCAGCCAGCCGCCGATCCCGGGCACGGTGCTCCTGTTCACGGCCGAGGCGCTCCGCTTCGCTCCGGTCGGCAGCTTCGCGAACGTCGGCAACCTGGAAGAGCCGAGCGAGAAGTACCTGATCATCGACGGTCAGCACCGGCTCGCGGCGCTCAAGTTCTACCTCGAGCACAAGAGGGACGAGGCGAAGACGATCCACGTCCCGTGCGTGATCTTCGACGGCAAGAGCGAGGACTTCGCGACGGAGATGTTCGTCATCATCAACTCGACGCCGACGAGGATCAACAAGAGCCACCTCATCGACCTGTACGAGAAGGTCTCGTGGGCGGCCCCCGACAAGAAGTACGCGGCGCGCGTGGCCGAGCTCCTCTACTCCCAGGCCGACAGCCCGCTCCGCTACAAGATCAACCGCCTCGGCGGCCGGTCGAGCCAGGAGAAGTGGATCCTCCAGGCCGAGCTGTTCAACGAGCTGCTCCGCTGGATCGCGAAGGACTGGAAGGACATCGAGTCTCGCGGCACCGGCCAGAAGAAGATCCACATCTTCTACGAGATCGTCCGCGACTTCTTCCGCGCGGCGTCGCACGCGTGGGGGGAGGACGTCTGGGCGAACCCGTCCTTCATGGTCACGCGTCCCGTCTGCATCAAGGGCATGCTCCGCGTCTGCGCCGACCTCGCCCGCATGGACGCCGAGCCCGAGGAGGGCCGCGTCAAGCGCTGGCAGAAGCAGCTCTCGGCGTGGACCAACCTCAAGCGCGAGTTCCGGTCGGAGGGCTTCTACGAGCGGTTCGCGGCCAAGGGCGAAGTCGAGCGCGTGGCGAGAGTGCACAGAGAGCTGTGCCGGGCAGCGGGGATCGAGGCTGGCTCCAAGGCCACGAAGGACGCGCCACAACATCAGGAAGCGTAGACGATCCTGACGTGGTCGAGCGTGCCTCCTCTTCGTTGAAGCACGGAGGCACGGAGGCCACGGAGACACGGAGGAGCCTCGATCCTTCGGAAGCCCCTCCGTGTCTCCGTGCGCTCCGTGCCTCCGTGAATCAGGAACGCAAGGATCGCTCCTCCGCGTCAGGACACTCGGAGGACGATTTTTCCAAAGACCTCATTGC
>CAZYLP010000646.1:0-3915 GCA_964648345.1 uncultured Planctomycetota bacterium | reverse complement strand
GCGTGCACCTCGGGCGTCTCCTGCCCGCGCTCCTCGAGGTAGCGGTGCGAGCCGAGCCAGAGGCGGCGGCCCTCGACCGTCGCCGTCACGCCTTTCCCCTGGACGACCTGCACGTCCTCCGCGGTCGATGCGGCGATCCCCATCTTCTTCGAGTGGGCGACGATCGCCCGCGCGAGCGGGTGCTCGCTTCTCAGCTCGATCGCCGTCGCGAGGCGCAGCACGTCGCGCTCCGGAAGGTCCTCGAGCGCCTGGACCCTCTCGACGGCGGGCTTGCCCTCCGTCAGCGTCCCCGTCTTGTCGACCGCCACCGCCACAAGCCGCCCGGGGACCTCGAGGTGGAGCCCACCCTTCACAAGGACGCCCTCACGCGCGGACGCGGCGAGCGCGGCCACGATCGTGACGGGCGTCGAGATGACAAGGGCGCACGGGCACCCTATGACGAGGAGCACGAGCGCGCGGTAGACGCCGGCGCCGAACGGGTGCCCCAGGAGCACGGGCGGCACGACGAGCATGGCGAGCGCGGCGAGGAGCACGGCCGGCGTGTAGACGCGCGCGAAGGACTCGACCCATTGTTCGGACGGAGCGCGGCGCGACTGCGCGTCGCCCACGAGCCTAACGATGTGCGCGAGGGTCGTGTCGGAGGCGAGCTTCGTGCACTCGACCTCAAGGGCTCCGTCGCCGTTCACCGTGCCAGCGAACACGGCGTCGCCCGCGCGCTTCGGGACGGGAACGCTCTCGCCGGTGATCGGCGCCTGATCCACGTCGCTCGTGCCGCGGCGCACGACCCCGTCGAGCGCGATGCGCTCGCCGGGCCTCACGAGGAAGCGGGCCCCCACCGCGATGGAGTCGGGGGAGACGTCCTCCTCGTTCTCACCGACGAAGACGCGAACGAGGGGCGGTGCGAGGTCCATGAGCGCCTTGACGGCGCGTCGGGCGCGGTCGACGCTCCAGGCCTCGAGGGCGAGCGAGAGCGAGAACAGGAACGCGACCGTCGCCGCCTCGAACCACTCGCCGATCGCGACCGCGCCGGCGACCGCGATCGTCATGAGGAGGTTCATGTCGGGCCTGAGACCGCGGAGCGCGATCCAAGCGCGCGGGAGGACGGGGGCCGCGCCGGCGGCGATTCCGCCCAGGTACAGCAGGCGTACCGCGTGCGGGACGGGCGCGTGGAGCAACCCCGCGCCCTCGGAGCCGACCGCTTCCCGCAGGCCCGCGAGCGCCGCGTGAGTCACGAAGCCGCCCAGCCCGAATGCGCCCGAGAGCGCGGTGAGGAACGCGCGGCGCCGCCGGCCCGCCGCTTCGTCGGCGGCCACGGCGGCGCTCTCCACCCAGGTCTCGGCGGCGAGCCCCGCGCGCGCGACCGCAGCCTCGATGGCGGCGGTCGTCACGTGGGGAACGTCGCGGACGACGAGCTTGCCGTTCAGGATGTCGAAGGCGAGATGAGCCTCGCCGCCTACGACGGGGCCGAGCTCGCGCTTGAGCGAGCCGACCTCCTCCGCGCAGTCCATGCCGCGGACCCTGAAGCTTCGCTCATCCGGCTTCACGTCAGCTCACTTCTTGTGGTCGTGGGCGTCGCCGCCCGTCTTCGCGAGGTCGCCCTTGCACTTCGCGCACTTCCCGGGGTCCTCGGCCTTGCCGCCCTCGCACTTCTTCGCGCAGACGTACTCGACGCGCGGGGAGAGCTTCTCGAAGGTGACCGTGAAGCTCGCCTCCTTCGCCTTGGCGTCGGGGAGGCCCGTGACCTTGATCACGACCTTCGCACCCTTCTCGAGGCCGGTGAGGTCGATGGCCGCCTCAAGGTAGTCGCGGGCGGTGCCCTTCTTGGGGTCTGCCTCGACGGGCTTGAGCGCATGCGTCGACGGCTTGTCGCCCTTCTTCTTCACGAGTTGGACCGAGCCGCCCATGCCGTCTGAGTGGAGCGGGTCGTTCTTCGTGCCGAGCGCGTACACGCGGAGCGTCTTCTCGCCGAAGACGACCTCGAAGTGATAGCCGCCTGCCTCGATGACCTCGCCGCCGTGGACCTCGGCGGCCTCGTGGTCGTCCTTGTCGCCCTTTCCGTGGTCGTGGCCCGCGTGATCCTTGCGGTCCTTCTCTTCATCCGCGAGCGCCCCGCCTGCGGCGAGCCCTGTACCGATCGCGACGATCACGGCGAACGCCATCCGATTCTTCACGATGACCTCTCTTTCGTGGAAGGGACCAATCCGGCGCTCTCGAAAACGCCGTAGAGGAGCGGCACGACCACGAGCGTCAGGATCGTGCTCGAGATGAGCCCGCCGATGACGACGGTCGCGAGCGGCCGCTGCACCTCGGCGCCGGAGCCCGTCGCGATCGCCATGGGCACGAAGCCGAGGCTCGCGACGAGCGCGGTCATGAGCACGGGCCGGAGGCGCGTGAGCGCGCCCTCCCGGATCGCCTCGTCGAGGCCGTGGCCATCCTCGCGGAGCTTGTTTATGTAGGACACCATGACGAGGCCGTTCAGGACGGCGACGCCGAAGAGCGCGATGAACCCGACCCCCGCCGAGATGCTGAAGGGCATCCCGCGGAACAGAAGCGCGAAGACGCCGCCCACCGTCGCGACGGGGATCCCGGTGAAGACGAGCAGCGCTTGGCGGATCGAGTGGAAGGTGGTGAACAGGAGGACGAAGATCAGGAAGAGGGAGATCGGGACGACGATCATGAGGCGGGTCCGCGCGCGCTCGAGGTTCTCGAACTGGCCGCCGAACTCGGGGTGGTACCCCGTCGGGAGGACGATGGCGCCCTTGTCGAACAGCGTCCGGACCTCGCTCACGAAGCTGCCCATGTCGCGGCCGCGGACGTTGCCCTCGACGATGATGAGACGGGAGCCGTTCTCGTGGCTGATTTCGGCCGGCCCCTCGAGCTCCTCGATCTTGCAGATCGCGCTCAGCGGGACGCGCTCGCCTCCCGGCGCTGCGACGAGGAGATCGCCCACGCTCTTCGCGTCGCGCCGCACGCGCTCCGGGAACCGGAGGACGAGACCGAACCGCCGCTGGCCTTCAAGGACCTGCGTCGCCTCGAGGCCGCCCAGGGTCTCGACGACCTCCATGACGTCGGCCGCGTTGATCCCGTAGCGCGCTATCCGGTCCGGATCGATCGCGATCTGGAGCACCGGCAGACCGGTCACCTGCTGGGCCTTGAACCCGGAGGCGCCCTGGATCCGCGAGACGGCCGCGACGATCTCGTTGGCCTTCTGGACGAGCACCGCCATGTCGTCGCCGTAGACCTTGATCGCGAGGTCGGAGCGGACGCCCGAGATGAGCTCGTTCACGCGGAGTTCGATCGGCTGGCTGAAGCCGAACGCGAGCCCGGGGAAGCGCTGGAGCTCCTCGTTGAGCTTGGCCTCGAGGTCCGCCTTGTCCTGGGCGCGCTTCCACTGTTCGCGCGGCTTCAGCATGATGAAGACGTCGCTTATGTTGACGCCCATGGGATCGGTCGCGATCTCGGCGCGGCCCGTCTTCGACACGATGGTCTCGATCTCGTCGGGGAAGTGGTCGCGGAGCCACTTCTCGATGAGGGTCGAGTGCTTGATCGAGTCCTCGAGCGACGAGCCGGGGAGGCGGAGGATCTGGATGGCGGCCGCGCCCTCGTCGAGCCTCGGGATGAACTCCGACCCGAGCATCGGGATCGTGAGCAGGCCCGCGACGACGCCCGCCCCGGCGCCGCCGAGCACGGCCCTGCGGTGACGGATCGCCCAGTCGAGGACCGGCGTGTAGACGGCCTTGGCCCACCGGATCAGGAACATCTCCGACTCGGAGATCTTCCCCCGGCTGAGCACGAGCGAGACGAGGACAGGCATCACGGTGAGCGAGAGGAGGAGCGAGCCCGCGAGCGCGAACACGACCGTGAGCGCCATGGGCTTGAAGAGCTTCCCTTCGACCCCCTCGAGCGTGAGGATCG
>CAZYLP010000645.1:0-3956 GCA_964648345.1 uncultured Planctomycetota bacterium | reverse complement strand
GATCGAGGCGTCGCTCCTCAACGCGGTCGGCAGCGGCCTCAACGACATCAACCAGCGGAGCGGCTTCCACTCCGTCACGGACCGGCTCGCGCGCGTCTGCTTCGGGATCGCGGTCCACGGGAGGCTCGACGCGGCGACGGGCGAGGTCGTCGTCTCCGTCCAGACCGAGGGCCGGCAGCCGCCCGTCGCGCGCGTGAAGGTCGCGCCCGGGAGCGTCGTGAAGCTCTCGAACACGACCTGCGGCGTCTCCGCGGTGACCTCGGCCGACGCGAGCGGTCAGTTCTTCGTGCCGGTCAAGGCCGACCCGGGCGACGCCCTCTCGCTCGAGGTCACGGACCAGACCGGAGCGGTCAAGAAGGTCTCGCTCAACGTCCCGATCTACCCGCTCGGGAGCGGCGGGCTCGGCGTCCACCGCAACACGCCCATGTGGCGGCGCTACGTCTACGTCGGCTCGCACATGGTGGACGGCGCCGAGCCGGTCAACTTCGCGACGCGCTGGCGCACGAGCCCGCTCCCGGGCTGCGCGCCGAAGCGCGTCCTCCTCCAGTGCAACCGGAACGACTGGACCGTGCCGATCTCGGGCGGGATCAACCTCGCGCGCGCCGCGGGCTTCATGAGCCCGCAGCGCGACCAGCTCCTCCGCAAGATCGGGCTCCCCTACGGGAACGTCGCCGACACCGTGAACGTCGACCGCGACTACCCCGTCGAGAGCACGCAGGACTTCGGGATCCGGTTCTTCTGCGCCGACAAGCACGAGTTCCTGAACGTGCCGAACACCCACAAGACGAACGGCTATCAGTACTCGGTCGCGGCCCAGGAGCAGGCGACGAAGTTCTTCGCGAGCGGCGCGATCGACGACTCGGCGCCGATCCTCAAGCAGTAGAATCCTCCCCCCAGGGGAGTGAACGATGCGCCACGAGGCGACGAAGTGACCGAGCCGACCCGGAAGGGCATCTACCTCACCGGGCTCGCGGGCGTGGACCTGAACACGCTCTCTTTCCTCACGTTCCACATGTCCACCAATCTCTACGACCCGTCCGCGAAGGGGCACAGCTCGTACTGCGGCGCCGTCCCCGACCTCGCCGACAAGAACGAGAAGACCCGCAAGTGGTCGAAGATCGACCCGAAGTGGGTCGAGGCCAACAAGGCGAAGTTCACTCACCACGTGCTCTGGGACTTCGAGGGCGGGCCCACGCACATGGCCTACCTCGACGTCTTCGCGGACGGCGCGTTCGCCGCGCTCGCGAAGTTCACGCACGAGAAGCGCCTCGACTTCTGCTCGGGGTCGAACTCGGTCGCGAACGGCCCCGCGATCGTGCGAAAGGCCTTGAAGGGCGGCTTCGAGCGCCTCGGCATGAAGTACGACAAGCCGAGCCTCCTCCAGAAGATCTTCTCGAACGACGCCGTCGTCGGGGACGTGAAGGCCTTCGTGGACGACGCGCTCAAGGGCTCGTTCAAGCTCGACGGCAACGTCTACGGGGACTTCGAGGAGGTCAACATCTCCGAGAAGGACGGCCCGTGGGGTCCGAAGCCGAAGGACACGGCGTTCAAGTGGCCCGGGGCCCCGGGCGGCTACATGAACGGCGCCGAGGAGTTCTGGGCCAAGTTCTGGCTCCCGGTGAATCCGAAGGAGGCGCCGAAGCCCAACCAGGACACCGAGGGCTGCAAGGCGATCGCGGCCCGGCAGACCTCGAAGATGATCGACCCGGCGAAGGGGATGGTCTGGGCCAACATCTTCGGGTTCCGCGGCGACTCCCGCCTGCCGATCCTCGTCAAGGCGGCGGGCGGCATGTTCGCGAACGCGACGCGCGACGATCGCCAGGAGGCGGTCAAGGAGCGCGTCGCGGCGGGGAACGCGCCCCTCGACCACGTCTCCCACCAGCTCGCGGGGAAGCACAACACGGACTCGAGCGGCTACGTCTCCGTGTCGTCGAGCCGCTACGCGACCCAGGAGTTCATCCGCCGCGACCTCAAGAACAACGGCTTCGTCTACCTCGTGCGGGTGCGCGCCGGGGTCTGCGTGAACAAGACCTGGACACAGCCGCCCTCGCCGCAGGAGTGCGAGGTCTCGGTCCCGGGCGCGATCCCCTGGGAGGACGTCGTCGGGTGGCGTCAGGTGAAGGACGGCGCGTTCGCGGGTCCGCTCTTCCTCACGAAGGACAAGGAAGCGCTGCCCTCCGCCGCGAAGGACGAGCTCAAGAAGGTCATGGCCTACAAGTCGAGGTGAGAGAAGATGGCGCCCATGAACGACAACCCGCTGCGGCAGCACGACCGTCTCCCCCGCTTCGACGCGATCCGGACCGAGCACGTGGTCCCGGCGGTGAAGGACCTCGTCGCCCGTCAGACCGCCTCCGTCGAGACCCTCGAGAAGGACCTCGCGAGCGGCAAGGTGAAGCCCTCCTGGCCGTCGGTCATGGACCACCTGACCGAGGTCACGGAGCCCCTCGCCTACGCGTGGGGGATCGTCGGTCACCTCATGTCGGTCCAGAACAGCCCCGAGCTCCGCGCCGCGCACGAGTCCGTGCAGCCGGACGTCGTCCAGTGCTCGATGCGGCTCGCGCAGAGCCGGCCGATCTACGACGCGGTCGACACGATCCGCAACGGTCCCGAGTGGCCCCGCCTCGACGGACCGCAGCGCCGGATCATCGAGGCCCACCTCCGCAACGCGCGCCTCGCGGGCGTCGCGCTCGAGGGCGCGAAGAAGGAGCGGTTCCAGGCGATCGAGCTCGAGCTCTCGGAGCTCGGGACGAAGTTCTCGAACCACCTCCTCGACGCCACGAAGGCGTTCGCGATGGTCCTCACGCGCGAGGACGAGGTGGACGGCCTGCCGCCCACGGCGCGCGCCGGCACGGCCGCCGCCGCGAAGGCGAACGGCCACCCCGAGGCGACGGCCGAGAAGGGGCCCTGGCGGATCACGCTCGACGCGCCGGTCTACATCCCGTTCATGGAGCACGCGCGCCGGCGCGACCTCCGCGAGAAGCTCTACCGGGCCTTCGTGACGCGCGCGGCCCTGGGCGACCTCGACAACGCGCCGCTCATCGACCGGATCCTCGCGCTCCGCGAGGAGAAGGCCGGGCTCCTCGGTTACGCCTCCTACGCCGAGGTCTCGCTCGCGAGCAAGATGGCGCCCGGCGTGGACGCGGTGGAGAAGCTCCTCCGCGAGCTCCGCGAGGCGGCGCATCCGCGCGCGAAGGGCGAGCTCGCCGAGCTCACCGAGTACGCGCGCAAGAAGACGGACGACGGCAAGCTCGAGCTCTCGCTCTGGGACGTCCCCTTCTGGGCCGAGCGCCTCCGCGAGGAGCGCTACGCCTACACCGAGGAGGAGCTCCGGCCTTACTTCGCGCTCCCGCGCGTCCTCGACGGACTCTTCGGTCTCGCGCGCCGGCTCTTCGGCGTGAAGATCCGCGCCGCGGACGGCGAGACGCCCGTCTGGGACCCCTCCGTGCGCTTCTTCCGCGTCGCCGACGAGGAGGGCCGGGACATCGCGGCCTTCTACCTCGACGCCTACAGCCGCCCCGCCAACAAGCGCGGCGGCGCGTGGATGAACAACGCCCTCGACCGCAAGCGCACCGTCGCGGGGCTCCGCCTCCCCGTCGCGTACCTCGTCTGCAACCAGACGCCGCCCGTGGGCGAGAAGCCGTCCCTCATGACCTTCCAGGAGGTCGAGACGCTCTTCCACGAGTTCGGTCACGGCCTCCAGCACATGCTCACGCGGATCGACTACGTGGATGCCGCGGGGATCAACAACGTCGAGTGGGACGCGGTCGAGCTCCCGAGCCAGTTCATGGAGAACTGGTGCTTCCACGCCGCGACGATCCTCGGGACTCCGTCCGAGCCGGGGACCAGCCGGCAAAGTAGAGAATGTCTTCGGACACCACGGGCGAACTGCAACAGCCCGAAGGCATAACGGGCCGTCGGCCAGACGCTCGCCTACCCCCTTGCTGCGGTAACTCCAT
>CAZYLP010000644.1:0-3958 GCA_964648345.1 uncultured Planctomycetota bacterium | reverse complement strand
GACCCCCCGCCGTCACCGCGAGCACGCGCTCCGGCGCAGCTCGAACTTCATCTCGGCGGCGACGCCGCCCTGGTTGCCCGAGACCGAGAAGCGGAGCTCGTCCTTGGAGACGCGCTCGTAGACGATCCGGTTCGGGAAGTCGTTCTTCGGGTTCGTGAAGACGGCCTTCTCGCCCTCGAGCGACTCGAGCTTGAAGGACGCGGCGCGCTTCCCGTCGGGGAAGGGCGTGACGACGAGCGTGCCGCCCTTCTCCTCGAAGACCTCGAGCTCGATGAAGCCGACCTTGCCGCCGTGGAAGCCCTTGCTCCAGCTCACGACCTTGCCGCCCGACGGCGAGGAGTAGCTCGCCTCGAAGCGCTCGCCGTCGCACGTGCCCGTCCACGTCCCCTCGAGGAACGAGAGGCTCGCGATCGGCGCGACGGTGCCCTGCCTGGGCGGGTCGCCCGCGGCGACGAGGGGGACGGACTGCGTGAACAGCGCGATCGCTCCGGCGATCGCGAGACCGTACGTGAAGCGCATGGAGAGTCCTTTCAGCGGTAACGATGTCCGTTGGTGCGGACGGGGACCCCGAGCTCGCGAGCCACGTCGGTGAGCAGCTCGGGGCAGAAGTAGTAGTAGCGGAGGGCGAGGAGCGCGCCGTCGCGCTCGACGAGGCGGAGGACGTCCTCGACCGCCTCGACGCCGTCCTTCGTGTAGAGGAGGACCAGCACCGTCTCGCCGCGGTAGACGCGGCGCGCGGCGCGGGAGTTGCCCGCCTCCTCCATGAGCGTGTGGTGGAGCGAGCCCGAGCGGATCTGCTCGCGGCCCTCCTCGTGGACCATGCCGACCACGTCGGCCGTGGCGTCCGCGAGGAAGAGCGACGTGAGGCGGTCGAGGTCGCGCGCGTTGAAGGCGTCGATGAAGCGATCGAGGAGCGCGTCGGAGACGCGCGTCTTCGTCATCTGGATGGGCGCCCTCTCGCCGAGACCCTTCCGCGCCCGGTGGAGCGCGGCCTTGACCGCGCCGGTCGTCGTGTCGAGCGCGCGCGCCGTCTCCTCGAGCGAGAGGTCGAAGACGTCCTTCAGGAGGAACGCGGCGCGCTCCTGGGCCGGGAGCGCGAGCGCGAGCTCGAGGAGCGCCTCGCGCACCTCGGGGCGCGCGGGCTCCTCGGCGGCGGCCTGGTCCCACGTGTCGGGGAGCGAGCCCGGCTCGTCGCGGCGCTTCTTGTCGGTCCACGCGTTCGTCGCGATCGCGAAGAGATACGGCCGCGGCTTCGCCACGTCCCAGTGGACCTCCCCGAGCTTCGCGAACGTGCGGAGGAGCGTCTCCTGGACGAGGTCCTCCGCGTCCCAGACCGAGCCCGTGAGGCTCTTGCAGTACGCGAACAGGTCGTCGCGGAACGGCTCGACCTGATCGAGGAACTGCATGCGGACCGCGCGGACCGACTTCGTCAGCTCGCGGGGCAGCTCCCCGGCCTTCATGGCGGGGGCGTTCGAGGGGGCGGTCATGGTCGTCGCGCTCACGCCTCCAGGACGGAGGAGGCGCCCGCGAGGATACTGAAGTTCTTCGATTTCTTTAAGTCAGCCTGTCCCAACGACGTCGGAGAGGACCTTCCCGAGCTCGGCGGCGACCTCGACGGCCGTCGGGCGGAGGGACGGCGACGGGTACTCCATGCGCGCGACGAGCCGGGCGAGGCGCGGCGGAGCCGTCGCGTGGAGCGCGGGGATCCGGCCCTCGGAGTAGAGGCGGAGCGTGGTGAGCGGGTTCTGGTCCGAGTCGGTGAGGATCGGGTGCCGCCCGAGCAGCATCTCGTGGAGCGTGATCCCGAGCGCGAAGATGTCCGACGGCGGCCCCGGCGACGCATCGAGCAGCTCGGGCGCGAGGTAGCCCGTCGTGCCGAGGATGCTGTCCTTCGCGGTGAGGGCGAGGTCGTGCGGGCGGCGCGCGACGCCGAAGTCGATGAGGACGGGCTGGTCGTCGTCGGTCACGACGACGTTCGCGGGCTTCACGTCGCGGTGGATGAGGCCGCGCCCGTGGACGTACGCGAGCGTCGCGGCGACGTCGCGCCCGAGCTTCGCCGCGCGCGGCCACGGGCACGGGCCGTCCGTTGCGAGCGACGCGTGGATCGTCTTCCCGGGGACGAGCTCCATGGCGAAATAGACCCAGCCGTCCGCGGTCCCCGTCTCGAGGACGCGCGGGATCCCCGGGTGCTCGAGCGAGGAGAGGATGTCGAGCTCGCGCCGGAAGCGGAGGTGGTCCTCGACGTTCGTGAGCCGCGCGGGGAGGACCTTGAGCGCGACCTGGTGGCCGCCGCGCTCGGCGAGGAAGACCCGCCCCATGCCGCCGCGCCCGAGCTCGCCCCGGATCTCGAAGGCGCCGAGGCGCCGCGGCATCGCGGCGGGGTCGGCGAGCGGCTCGACGATCGCCTTCCGTGCGGCGCGCTCGACGATCGCGAGGAGCTGGCCCGCGCCGAACGGCTTCTGGATGAAGTGGAGCGCGCCCGCGTCGAGCGCGCGGCCCACCCCCTCCTCGTCGCCCACGCCCGACACGATCACGACGGGTGGCGCCCGGTGGCCGAGCGCCTCCTTGATCCTGGCGCACAGCTCGTCGCCCCTGAGGACGGGCATGTTGAGGTCGCTGACGACCACGTCGAACCGGGTCACGAGCGTCGCGTTGAAGGCCTCGAGCCCGTTCTCGAAGACCTCGACCGCGTGGCCGCGCTCCTCGAGGAGCGAGGCGACCAGGCGGCGGACGGGGGCCTCGTCGTCCACGACGGCCGCGTGGAGGCCGGCCCGGGGGGTGTCGCTCATCTCCCCGAACCTACGATGCCGTCCCGCAAGCGTCGAATGGGCCCAGGTTTTCTTCGCGTGCGCTACCCCTGGAGGCGACCGTCCCTTACATTTGGGCGCTCCAGGAGGGGTACCCCCGTGAAGAGCCACGAGATCCGCCACGTCCGCGCGCGTCAGGTCCTCGATTCGCGCGGCAACCCGACGATCGAGTGCGACGTGGTCCTGGACTCGGGGGTGCGCGGGCGCGCGATCGTCCCGTCGGGCGCGTCCACGGGTACGCACGAGGCGCTCGAGCTCCGCGACGGCGGCGACCACTGGCTCGGGAAGGGCGTCTCGAAGGCCGTCGCGAACGTGAACGACGAGATCGGGCCGGCGCTGCGCGGCCTGTGCGCGATCCACCAGTCGGAGATCGACGGCAAGCTCATCGAGCTCGACGGCACCGAGAACAAGGCGCGCCTCGGCGCGAACGCGATCCTCGGCGTCTCGATGGCGCTCGCGCGGGCCGCGGCGCAGGACGTGGGGCTGCCGCTCTACCGCTACATCGGCGGCGCGCACGCGACGGTCCTCCCCGTCCCGCTCATGAACGTGATCAACGGCGGCGCCCACGCGGACAACGGCCTCGACATCCAGGAGTTCATGATCGTGCCGGTCGGCGCGCCGACCTTCTCGGAGGCGCTCCGCTGGGGCTGCGAGGTCTTCCACAACCTGAAGAAGATCCTGAAGGGGAAGGGCCACTCGACGGGCGTCGGTGACGAGGGCGGCTTCGCGCCGCGGATCGAGAACAACGACGCCGTCTTCGACATCCTCATCGAGGCGATCCAGAAGGCCGGCCGGAAGCCGGGCGAGGAGGTCGCGCTCGCGCTCGACGTGGCCGCCTCCGAGTTCGGCAAGGACGGCAAGTACCGCGGCAAGAGCTTCAAGGGCGCGAAGGCCGAGATGTCGGGCGCCGACCTCGCGCAGCGCTACAAGGAGTGGTGCGAGAAGTACCCGCTCGTCTCGATCGAGGACGGCTTCGCGGAGGACGACTGGGACGCCTGGGGCTCCTTCACGAAGCAGATGGGCTCGCGCGTCCAGCTCGTGGGCGACGACCTCTTCGTGACGAACGTGACCCGCCTCCGCCGCGGCATCGAGCAGGGCGACGCGAACTCGATCCTCGTCAAGGTGATCCAGATCGGGACGCTCACCGAGAC
>CAZYLP010000643.1:0-3972 GCA_964648345.1 uncultured Planctomycetota bacterium | reverse complement strand
CAGCCGAGGGGCGATCCGGCCGGCGTGCCCGGGTCGGGCGCGCCGCTGCCGTCGCTGGCGATGACGGTGCCGCCGTTCGAGATCGCGAGCTTGTTCGGGTAGAAGACGAGCGAGCCCTTCGGCCCGGCGCCGCCTTCGTGGGCCTTGTCGACCTTCTTCAGCTCCTTGAAGGCCTTCGCGAAGTCGTTCTCGCACTCGGCGCGGACGTTCGCGGGGACCGCCTCGAGGACCTTCTTGAGCAGGTCCTTGAGCCACACGTCGAAGCTCCCGTCCATGCCGAACGTGGCCGGAGCGGGGACGACGGGGTTCATGTTCTCGACGAGGTTGGCCGTCTTGACGCCCTGCTTCACGTTCTGCGCGAACGTGGGGCGCTCGGCGACGGGGCCGCGGTAGCTGCCGTTCAGGACGTCGGGCACCGACGGCGTGGCGAGCGGCGGATCGGCGAAGGTCGGGACGGCGAACCAACCGCAACCGGCGGCCACGAGCATGGCCGCGAACGCGCGACTCTTTCCCATGTCTTCACTTCCCTCGCTGATCCCTATTGCGAGGCGCGGTCCATGGCGTAAGTCGTGTCCGCGCAAGCCCCGGAGGGGGTCGAGGAGCCGTCCGCGCGCGAACCGACCGTCTCGTTGTCGGAGCCATCGGACAGGATCAGGCGCATGGAGATTCGACGCGGCGAGGTCGCTCGGCACCCCGGCCACATCTTCGTGCCGCGCGGAGACCCGGCGCTCACCCGCGCTCTCCTCGCGCGCGGAGCGCTGCGCGTCATCACGAAGATCAACGGCCGCAAGGAGCAGCTCGGCGTCGCCGCTCTCCGCGAGGCGATCGACGAGGCGAAGCGCGAGGTCGAAGCGACGGCCGGCGCGCGCGCCGTCGCCCGCGAGCGGTCCCGCGAGCGGCGTGCCCGGGACGAGGCCGAGTACCGCGCCGCCTTCGAGCGCGAGCTCGTGCGGCTGTTCCCGGCGATCCCGGCGAGCGATCGGGAGAAGATCGTCGCTCACACCTGCGAGGTCTCCTCGGGGCGCGTCGGCCGCACGAGCTGGGCGAAGAGCCTCGCGGAGGAACCCATCCGCCTCGCGGTGCGGGCTCACATCCGGCACGCGCACACCGACTACGACGCGCGCCTGAGGAAGGCGGGCTTCGGCCAGGCCTTCGGGCGCGCGGACTCGGACGCGCGCGACGAGGCGCGCCGCGCGGTCCAGAAGACGCTCGACGCCGTCTACCGCTCCTGGCTGGGTGCGGGTCAGGACGCCTTGGACGTCCCCGCGAACACCGGCAGCGCGATCAGGACGTAGAGCGAGCGGATGTCGAGGTGCTCGACGCGGAGCACGACGGGGTCACCGCCCGCGAGGAGCACGGCGGTCAGGCGATCCCGCTCCACGGTCGCCGCGCGGCCGCGGTACTCGCGGCCCGACGTGCTGCGGACGAGGAACTCGTCGCCCGGCCGGAGGTCCGACGCGGGGAAGAGGAGACGGAACGTCCCCTCGACGGCGTTCTCGACGGGCACCTCCACGGCGACGCCCTTCGACGTCTTGAGCGCGATCTTCTCGGGCGACGCCTGGACGAGCTTGCCCACGACCTCGGGGCCCGTGCGCGTCTGCACGAGCACGTCGTCGCCGGGCGCGAGGAGCTCGGCCCCCGAGGAGACCTTCTCGAGGCTCGTCCAGATCAGGCGCGCGGGAGAGAAGCGCGCGAGCTTCCGGTCCTGGAGCCTGACGTAGAGGCCCGCGTCGCCCTTCCCCGCGAGGAGGAAGGTCGCCTCGTACTTCTTCCCGCTGTAGCTCACGATCCTGAAGACGTCGCCGGTCTCGAGGATGCTCCAGGGCTCGGTCACGGAGCGCGGCCTCCGCCCGTGCACTCGAGGGCCCACGCCTTCTCGAGCCCGGAGGCGCGGGGCGTCTCGCGCTCGCCGAGGAGCGCCGCCTCGGCGACGACGCGCGGCCTCGCGTAGTTGTAGAGCTCCGGCGCCGTGAGGCGCCCGTCGCGGTCCTCGTCCGCCTGGCCGCGGAGGCCGTTCACGAGGTGGTACGTGAAGAGGCCGCTCGAGAGGTGCTCGGGGGCGAGGGCGGGGTCGGAGGCACCTCCGGCGAGGAGGACCGTCAAGGAGGGGTCCGCGGCGAACACGGAGAGATCATCCGCCGTCGGGCGCGCGCCCTTGACCCCGACCGAGCGAGAGCGGCCGCCGAAGCCGGCGTCGAGGACGAGGAGCTTCTGCCCCTTCACGGCCTGGAGGAGCGTCGCGAGCTCGGCGAACGAGAGCCGGCCCTCGGCCCCCGCGGCGGTCGCCTCCGAGAGGAGGAGGACGGGCGCCCCGTCCTGGGAGCGCGTCCCGTAGCCCGCGAAGTAGACGAGCGTCGCGTCGCCTTCGCGCGCGCGAGAGAGCTCGTCGGCGAAGGCCTTCTTGACCGAGGCGACGGTCGCCTGCGAGTCGACGAGCGTCGTCAGGTGCTCGGGGGCGATCCCGCGCTTGACGAGCGCGTCGCGCACGGCCTTCGCATCGTCGGCCGCGAAGTCGAGCGGCGGGAGCGGCACGGGGTCCTGGTAGCGCGAGACGCCGACCGTGAGCCCGAGGACCTTGCGGCGGCACATGGCGAGCTGCTTCACGTCGGAGTGGCCGCGGAGGATCTCGTCGACGGTGACGGCGGCCGCGGCCGCGAGCTGCGTCTGCGCGGCGGGGAAGAGCTTCGTCGCGATCCCGAGCCAGACGTCGCGGTCGAACGAGGGGCCGATGAAGCCGAAGAACTGCCAGCCGCGGTCGAGCTCGTCGAAGTCGCCGGCGACCTTGATCGGCTGCTTGTCGCGGAGGATCGGCCGCCGGTCCACGACCGCGCCGGACTCGGCGCTCTGGAGGGTGACGGTCGCGTCGAACGCGAGCGAGTACTGCTCGGTCGCCACGAACCAGGAGGGCACGATCCAGAAGAGCCAGTTCGCGATGTTGAGCACCCAGAGGCCGACGCGGTGACCTTCGTACGTCGTGCGGAGGTTCTGGATCTCGATCGTCGCGACGTAGTCGTCGCGCTCGCGCCAGGCCTCGCCGAGCGCGGGCGCGGAGACGGCGTGGACGCGGTCGAAGCTCTCGGCGGCGGCGAGCGCCTTCACGACGTCGGCGCGCACCTTCTCGAGGTCGATGACCGGCGACTCGCCGGGCTTCCAGCCCTTCGACGCCTCGTCGCCCGCGAGGCCGATCTCGGTCAACGGCGCGACGGCGAGCCGCCCGAGCTTGGGCGCCCCGGCCGCCGCGAGCGCGCGGACCGCCGGGTCCTGCGCGGGGTCCGAGTATTTCGGGATGCTCGAGCATCCCGCGACGAGCGCGAGGAGCGCGAGACCGATCGCCTGTCTGACCGCCGTCATCACTTCTCCTCGATCGCGCGCACGAGCCGGAATCCGATCCACTGGAGGAGCTCGGGCGGGGGGCTCGCCCCCGGCGTGCCCGTGCTCCTCACGAGGGCGAAGCGCTTCGCGACCGCCTCGCTCGCCGCGAAGGACACGCCCTTCGTGCCGGGCTCGCCGTCCTTCTGCTCCACCCACTCCATGACGTTTCCGCCCATGTCCGCCGCGCCGAGCGCGCCCTGGTCCCCGGCGTTCGAAGCCGCGGGCCGGGGCAGCTCGCTCGCGAGCGGGATCGCGTCGGCGCGCCAGTCGTCACCCCAGGGGTAGAGCGAGAGGCGCTGGGTCTTCGGGTCGAAGCCGGCCGCGACCTCCCACTCGTGGGCCGTCGCGAGCCGCCACGCGCCGCCCTGCTTCGACCTCCAGCGGGCGTAGGCGCGGGCCTCGTGCACCGTGATCCCTCGAACGGGTCTCTCCGCGTTCCCCGGATCGCCGAAGCCGCCGTCGGTCCACGTGCGCGGGCCCTTGTGGGAGCACGTCCCGCCGGCGCACCCGTCGCGGAACGTCGCGAGGGTCGCGGCGTCCACGCCCGGCCAGAGCTCGGCCCTGCCGTAGCCGCCGGCGTCCACGAACTGCGTGTACTCG
>CAZYLP010000642.1:0-4042 GCA_964648345.1 uncultured Planctomycetota bacterium | reverse complement strand
CTCGATCCTCGCGCCCGCGCTCGTCCTCGCGCTCCCGATCTTCGACACGGCGCTCGTGTGGGCGGCGCGGCGCGCGGCGAAGCGGCCCTTCTTCCTCGGCGGGCGCGACCACACGACGCACCGGCTCGTCGCCCTCGGCCTCTCGGAGCGGCGGACGTGCCTCGTCCTCTACGCGGCGGCGGCCCTCCTCGGCGCGGCGGCGCTCGTCATCGCGCGCGGGAGCCTCGGCACGGCGGTGCTCACCGCGCTCGTCGTCGCGGCGGCGCTGCTGATCTGCGGCGTCTTCCTCGTGGACGTGCGCGTCTACAAGAAGCTCGAGACGCCGTCCGGCCACGTCATGACGGCGGCGACGCCGACGGCCGAGCCGAACCCGTGGCTCTTCGCGGTCGAGATGGCCGTGGACGTCGCGATCGTCTCCTCGGCCTGGGTCGCCGCGTACGTCGTCAAGTTCATCGACACCGATGCGCTCGACGACTATCTGCGTGGGTCGTGCCTGAAGGCCCTCCCCTTCGTGATCGGCTTGAAGCTCATGGCCCTCCTCGCGAACGGGCTCTACCGCGGCTTCTGGCGCTCGATCCACGTGGGCGACCTCTGGAAGATCGGGAAGGCCGTCGTCGCGGGCACGGTCCTCGTCGTCGCCGCGGCCGCGCTCGCCGACCGGCTCAAGGACTACTCGCGCGCCGTCTTCGCGCTCGACGCGATCTTCTGCTTCGGCGGGATCGTCCTCTCGCGCACCGCGCTCCGCGCGCTCCGGGCGAGCGTCGCCAACCTCGCGCTCGAGCCGCGCCGCGCGATCCTCGTCGGCCCGCGCGCCCTCGTCCCGCTCATCGAGCGCGGCCTCTCGCGCGACGGGAAGCCGCCCGTGACGATCATCGCCGTCGTGGACCCGGACGCCCCCGAGGGCCAGGAGAGCGGAGCGCCCGCCCTCTACAGGCGCCCTCACTCGGAGGCGAGCCAGGTCGCGGAGACGACCGGCGCGCAGGCGGTCATCGTCGCCGCGGCGGACGGCGAGCGCGAGGCGCTCGTGCGCACCCTCGCCGACCGCGGCCTCTCCGTGCTAGGAGTGTCCGTCAACCTGGAGTAGGTGTGCGGGTCCTGATCCTCGGCGGCACCGGCTTCGTCGGGCGGCACCTCGCGCGCGCGTGCGTGGACGCGGGCGACGAGGTGTTCGTCGCGAGCCGCTCGGCGGGACGGCCGGTCGCGGTCATGGGCGTGGACCCGCGCGTGCGCAAGGTCGTGGCCGACGTTCGCGACGAACCCTCGCTCGTGCGCGCCGTCCAGGAGGCGCGCCCCGACCGGGTCTTCCACCTCGCCGGGCACGCGAGCGTGAAGAGCTCCTTCGGGTCGGAGGAGGAGATCATCCAGACGAACGTGCTCGGGACGCTCCACGTCCTCCGCGCGGTGCGCGACCACGCCGCCGGGGCGCGCGTCCTCTACGTCGGCTCGGCCGAGGAGTACGGCCGCTCCGAGCGGCAGCCGCTCGAGGAGGACGCGAAGCTCCTCCCGATCACGCCCTACGGCGTCTCGCGCGCCGCCGCCTCGCTCATCGCGCAGCGCTTCGCGCTCGCGGAGAAGCTCCACGTCGTCCGCACGCGCTCGTTCAACCACACGGGCCCGGGCCAGACGCGCGACTACGTGACGCCGAGCCTCCTCGCGCAGCTCCTCGACGCGCGCGCGAAGGGAGCGCGGCGCATCGAGGTCCAGACGGGCGACCTCTCCGTGCGGCGCGACTGCTCCGGAGTGAGCGGCGTCGTCCGCGCGTACCGCGCGCTCCTCGAGAAGGGGACGTGCGGCGAGGTCTACAACGTCTGCTCCGGAGTCGCGCTCGCGCTGAGCGACCTCCTCGCGCGGCTCGGAGCGCTCGCGGGCGTCGAGCCCGTCTCCGTGCCCGACCCCGCGCGCATGCGACCCGTGGACATCCCGGTCCTCGTCGGCGACCCGCAGAGGCTCGAGCGCTGCGTCGGCTTCTCGCTCCGAGGCTCCCTCGACGAGGACCTCGCCGCGATGGTCAGTCCGCCGGGATCAGGTTCGACCGCGGGATGACCGCGCGGTTCTTCGTGCCGGGCGGCTTCCAGAGGAGGCGGCACCGCGCCTCGCCCTCGTTCTCGAAGAACTCGAGGAGGATCGTGTGGAGGCCCGCGGTGAGCTGGACCGGCGCCCCCTTCTCGACGTAGGCGTGGAGCCCGTCGTTGTCGACGAGGAGCTGGTGGTCGACGTAGAGGCGTGACCCGTCGTCCGAGCCCGTCGCGAGCTCGTAGCTCCCGTCGGCGGGCACCCAGAGCTTGCCCGACCACCGCGCGGCGAAGTGCTCGCGGCTCCACGGGAACTTGAAGGCGACGTCCTCCTGGTAGTCGACCCTGTCCTCGACGCGCGTGAGCTTGGCGGGCGTGTCGAACGCGGGCATGACCGTGACCGCCTGGTCGTACTGCCAGTACTCGGCCTTGATCCCGTAGCCCGTGACGGTGAGGTCGGTCGCCGGCGTCGCGAGCGGCCCCGCGCGGACCACGAGCGGCCCCGAGTCGAAGCCGAAGGGGATCTCGACGAGGACGCTCCCCGGGCTCGCGGCGATGACGGGGAGAGGCTTCGCGTTGAGCGTGACGACGGGGTTGCGCCCGTCCGGCGCGACGAGGCCCGCGCCCGCGATGAGGAGCCGGTCGCCCGCCTTCGCCGGGTTCGGGTTGAGCCCCGTGATCGCGGGCGGGACGCGCGTGTCCATCTCGATCGGCGGCGCGAGGAGCCCGCGGAGGCAGACGGCCAGCGCGGCGTCCGGGGCCCCGTGGTGGAGCGTGAGGTTCGCGTCACCCACTCCCTGGAAGTAGTCGATCTCGATGTCGTGCCAGCCCGCGGCGAGGAAGATCGCGCCTTCGACCTTCTTCCTCGGGTGCGAGCCACCGTTGTCGATGACGAGCTGTCCGTCGAGGAGGAGCCGGCTCCCGTCGTCCGACTCGAGCGCGAAGCCGTGCTTGCCCGCGTCCTGCGCCCAGAAGCGGCCGACGTAGCAGGCCCTGAACTTCGTCGCCGCAAAGGGGAGCTTGAAGGCCGCCATGTTGCGGACGTTGATCGGACCGACGAGCTGCTCGTCGTCGGGCGGAACGTTCGTCGTCGGGTCGGCGTAGCTCGTGACGGTCTCGGCCGACGGGTCGCTCCACGCGCGCATGTAGAGGCCGAAGAAGCCGCCCACGTTGTAGGGCACCGCCGGAGCGGTGAGGTCGCCCACCTTGACCGCGACGGGCCCCTGGTCCACTCCGTTCGGCACGACGACCACGAGCTCGGTCGCGGTCGCCTCCTCGACGACGGCGGGGACGTTCGTCGGGCCGAAGGTCACCTTGTTGAGCGAGGGGATGTCGGAGAAGTTCGCGCCGGTGATCTTGATCTTCTCGCCGCGCTTCGCCCAGTCGGGCCCGAGGCCCGCGATCGAGGGGCGCCCGGCCTCCGCGGCGCCGCCCGCGGGGTAGAGCACGTCCTGCGGGACGATCTCCTGCTCCCTTCCCGGAGCGACCCAGAAGAGCTTGCACGCGCCCGGGCCGCGGTTGTTGAAGAAGCGGAGCTTGACGACGTGGAGCCCCTTCGCGAGGTCGGCCTCGCCCTTCGACTCGAAGTAGCCCTGGAGGCGGTCCTGCCCGCAGACCGGCTTGTTGTCGATCTCGAGGAGAGCGCCGTCGTCCGAGCCGACCACGAACGTGTAGTGCCCCTCGACGAGGACCTTGAGGTAGCCGCGCCAGCACGTCGCCCAGGTCTCGAGCGGCTGGAAGGGGATGTTCCACTGGTCGTGGTCGAAGTTCACGACCGCGTCCACGCGCGTGAGCGTGGCCCCCGAGATGTCGAGGTTGGGGATCTTCCTGAGCTCGGACTCGTGGTCCCAGTACTGGCCGAGGAGGCCGGTGCCCGGCGGCAGGTCCTCGACGCGCGGCGCCGGCGCCCCTTGCCCGGGCGTCGAGCCGGACGCGCCGTTTCCGTTGAGCGCGCTCGTCGTCCCCGTGAAAGCGGGGCCGCCGCCCACGGTCGGCCCGTTCGCGGGCCCCCCCCCAACCCCCCCCCGCGG
>CAZYLP010000641.1:0-4099 GCA_964648345.1 uncultured Planctomycetota bacterium | reverse complement strand
CTTCTTCCCGTTCCGCTCGTACTCGTACTCGACGTCGATCACCGCGGGCGTCGCGGCCTTGAGGTTGCGGATCTTGGCGTCGATCACCGGGTAGAACGCGTCCACGACGGTCTGCGACGGGTAGACGTTCTCGCAGCGCTCCCAGGGGCTCCACGAGGTGTAGTCCGTGATCCTGAAGCGGACGCGGAAGTTCGTGAGCGTGTCCTTCGAGTTGTTGCGGAAGACGCTCCGCGCGGCCCAGAAGCGGGAGAAGCGCGGGTCGCCGTAGAGCTTGTAGAGCGCGGAGGTGAGGTAGGTCTTCGCCTCGATCCGGAACTCGGGCTGGCCGTCCGCCCGCGTCGCCGGCGCCTGGTACGCGGGGAGGCGGTAGACGAGCCGGTTCGGCCGGCGCTCGAGCTCGACGCCGGTCGCGCCCTTCGGGAGCGAGACCTTCATCTGCCGCTCGACGACGCGCCAGTAGACGAGGTCCTGCGTGACGAGCGTCACGACGTCGCCCTCGGTCTTCATCTGCCACCGCGGCGAGTCCGTGAGCGGGATCTTCCAGCGGCCGCCCGAGTTCTTCGCGAGCCCGAGGATCGTGTACTGCGCCGCGAAGGAGTTCGACGCGTCGTCGAACTGCCCCGAGAGCTTGCGGAGCTCGACGGGCATGGTCGCGATCTCGAGCGAGTTGAGGACGGCGCGCGCCGAGGGCACCCCGAACCGCGGAGTCTTGTGGCCGTCCACGACCTCCCAGGTCACCGGGCTCATGCGGACCTTGAAGCCCGCGTAAGCCTTGGGCGACATCGAGACCTTCATCTTGACGGTCGCGCCGCCCAGCTCGCCGACGTTCAGCTCCTCCTCGACGACCTCGACGGCCTTGTCGTCGTCGAGGGACTGCTCGCTCTGGATGTGCGCGATCACCGTCTTGAAGCGCGGGTGCTCGCGGATCGCGTCGAGGTTCTTGTTCTCGAGCATCGCCCAGATCCGGAAGCCGAGGCGCATGGCCCTCTCGAACGCGTCGAGCGCCGGCTCCGGCTGCTTGAGCGCGCAGAGCGAGACCGCCGCGTAGAAGTTCACGAACGCGACGACGTAGCGCGCGTTCGGCTCGGGGAGACCGGTGCCTTCCTCGACGAGCGCGGAGACCTCCTTCGAGAGCGCGAGGAGCTCCTCCCACTTCTCCTCCTTGAAGGCCGCGTCCGTCTTCGGGAGCGTGACCTGGAGCTTCTTCAGGTTCTCGCGTGCCTTCGCCTCGCTCGCGGGCGCGGGGCCCGGCGCGGGCGCCGCGGGGGCCGGCGTCTCCTTCTGCGCCTTCTCGATCGCGGCCTTGAAGCGCTCGTGGTCGCGGATCAGGTCGAAGTTCTTGTCCCGCTCGACGGCCGCGAACGTGCGGTAGCCGAGCGCGACGGCCTTCTCGAAGAGCTCGAGCGCCTTCTCGGGGTTCTTCTTGCCGCAGAAGCAGCCCGACGCGACGACGAAGCAGATCGCGCGGAGGTTCTTCTGGTTCGGGAGCGGGATCTCGGACGGCGACTGGAGGAGGCCGAGGATCGCCTCGGCGGCAGCGAGCGCTTCGTCGAAGTGCCCCTCGCCGTAAGCGGCGTCGAGCTTCTGCGCCTGCTGCTGGATCGCCTTCGTGTTCTCGATCGACTTCGCGTCCTTCGGGCCCGCGGCGGGCGCCGGGGCCCCCGTCGCCGGAGCCGGAGCGTTCTTCTTCGCCTTCGCGACGGCCGCCTTGAAGCGCTCCTCGTTGCGGATCGGGTCGAGGCCCCTGTCGTTCTCGATGACGTTCCAGTCGGGCTCGAGGTCGCAGTATTTCTCGAAGTTGATGAGGGCCGCCTCGGTCTTCTTGAGCGCGACGAGCGCCTTCGCGCGCGCCATGTAGCACGTCGCGCGGAGGTGCTTGATCGTCGCGGGCGGCTGGCCCGTCGGCTTCTCCGTCGCCTCGACGAGCTGCGCGACGAGCTTGATCGCGTCCTCGTGCCGTCCGCCGTCGAGGGCGGCGTTCGTCTTCTTGATGAGGTCCTGGATGTGACTCCAGTTGTTCGCCGCCTCGTCCTGCGCGTGGAGCGCGGGGGCGACGAGCACGATGGCGACGGCGGCGGCGAGGAGACGGGTGCGCATCTTGGAGCCTCCCTGGAGGGCGCGCATCCTAGTCCTCGTGCCAGGCGCTAGCCACCCGGGTCGGTGACGATGCGTCGTTCCGTGAGAGCGCCACGCGCCAGAAGGCGAGCGGGGAGTACAGCGAGAAACGTACGTTGCCTCCGATCCCGACCGAGAGCGCCCGGTCGTCGGGCAGCTTCAGGGGCGCCCCGACTCTGGGTCGAGCTGCTCGCCGTCGAGGAACGTCCCGTTGCTGGAGCCGGCGTCGAAGAGAAGCTCCGCCCGGGAGAACGGGTCGCGCCGCACGTATGCGTGGAACTTCGACACGCAGACGAACGGGATCACGATGTCGTTGTTCGCGGCACGGCCGATCGTGATCATGGCCTCGAAGGGGTTGCGTCCCGGGACCTTCCGCAGGGGGATGACGAGGTGGTCGGCGATCGCGGCGGCCACGGCAGCGCGGTCGAGCACGAGGGTGCCGAACGCCTCGCCGCTCAGCTCCGGATCTGGCGCGCTCTCGTGGAGGAGGAGCGGAGTCTCGTGCTCCCGCAGGAAGTCGTGGACCGTTCGCCCGCGGAAGCGGATCAGCAATGCCTCGAGCGTCAGCGGAGGCGCCGTCTCGTCCGGTGCGGTCGTCATGTCCTTCTCCTCAGATCCGGGTGTCGTTTTCGCTCGAGGGCGCCGCGGCCAGCGCGTCGACGACGATTGTGGAGAGGGCCGCGAGGACCACGAGCTGGCCGAGGCCGAGGGCCCCGCCGTGCGATCGGCCCACGGCGAGCACGCCGACCGTGTCCCCGCGATGGAGGACCGCGACCGCCGCGCCGCTGGCCTTCTGCGAGCAGATGGTCGTCTCGGACGGCGGTGCGTCGGCGATCCAGGGGACGGCGCCCAGGCGCCCGTCTCCGCCGCCGAAGGTCTGTTCGGAGAGCCTGAGGAGGCTCGCCCCCATGGCGGGGGAGGGATGCGCGGCGGCGAGCTTGAGCTCTCGCTTCCTCCGTCCGAGGAACAGCGCGGCGGCATCGGCGTCCGTGCGGGACGCGGCGGTGACGGCGATCGACTGGACCATCCGCGGACGCGATGGCCCGGCGATCTCCGCAATGAGCTCGGCCGTGAGCCCGCGTCCGCTCTCGACGAGCTCCTCGAGATCGAACGCTTCGTACCGCGGACCGTGCGCGATCTGCTCGAGCGCCGGCGCCGGCGCGGATGGATCGGTGAAGGTGGGAGTGTCCAAGTAGCGAAGCCGCGCCGCGCCGACGCGGAGCAGGTCGGAGGGTCTGAGGAGGGTCGCCATCCCCGGACCGAGCCGGTGCCCGTTGACGAAGGTCCCGTTCGCGCTGTCCTCGTCGCGCAGAAGGTGGCCGGTGCCTATGCGCTCGACGGAGGCGTGAACCCGGGACACTCTCTTGTCGTCGACGACCACGTCGCAGTTGGTGCTCCGTCCGATCGTCGCGCGGTCGCGAGCCGCGAGGGCGAAGACGGCTCGGTTCGCGCCACATCGCTCCAGCACGATGAACAATCGCCCCTCCTGCGGCCCGAGTGACATGCATGGGGAGCGCCATCCCGCTCATCGAGGGAGCGCCATCACTTAGCCCGCGAGCCCGAGTTGAAACTTGAGATCGATGTGGTCTCGCGCGAACGACACGTCCGATGTTCGTGAGCCTCGCCGCGCGGCATAATGGCGCCGTGAGCGACGCGGACGAGCTCGGCCACTTCGGGCGGACCGTCGATCTCGACGCCGTCCGCGGCCAGGTGGCGGCGCGCACGGCGTCCGAGCCGGGGAAGCTCCTCGCGCGCGCCCTCGGTCCGCTCGCCGGCCGCGCCGCGATCGACGAGGCGCTCGCGCGGACGCGCGACGCCGTCGCCGCGACCGAACCGCCCGACCTCTCGGGCGTCGCGCTCGTCGCGGACATCTTCGACCGCGCCGCTCGCTCGAAGCGGGCGCTCGACCCGCGCGCGCTCCTCCTCCTCGCGGCGACGGAGCGCGCCGCGCAGGCTGCGCGCGCGGCGCCGCTCGGGCCCGCCC
>CAZYLP010000640.1:0-4140 GCA_964648345.1 uncultured Planctomycetota bacterium | reverse complement strand
TGAGGCCGCCGCGGGCTCGGGCGCCGGCGGTGAGGCCGCCGCGGGCTCGGGCGCCGGCGGTGACGCAGCTGCGGGCACGGGCTCGGTCGGCCGCTCGTTCTCGTTCTCGTTCTTGCTCGGCGGCGCCTCGGTCACGAGACACGCCCCTTCGGCGGTGCGGTCTTCGAGCCTTGGACCCACTCGTCCAGGCCCACGCGTGCTGCCGTCGCCTTGAGCTCGGCAATCTCGACGAGCCGCTTCCGGGCGTCGACCTCGAGCTCGCCTGGGCGGTAGTACGGCAGGCGCCGCGACGCCTCGCGCACCGAGTCCGGCACGAAGGTCTGCGGGACGACTCCGTGCCTGAAGTCGTGCGGGTAGAGGTAGTCCTCCCCGTAGCCGAGGCCCTTCATGAGAGGCGTCGCCGCGTTCCTCAGGTGGAGCGGGACCGCGGCCGGGGCCAGCTCGCGCGCATCGTCGCGCGCCTGGAACCACGCCGTCTTCGCGCTGTTCGACTTCGGCGCGAGCGCGAGGTCGATCGTCGCCTGCGAGAGGTTGAGCGCCGCCTCGGGGAGGCCGACGACCCCGACCGCCGTCGCGGCCGCCGTCGCGCGGACCAGCGCGAAGGGGTCCGCGAGGCCCACGTCCTCGGACGCGAAGATCACGAGCCGGCGCGCGAGGAAGGTCGGGTCCTCGCCGCCCTCGAGCATGCGCGCGAGCCAGTAGAGCGCTCCGTCCGGATCCGAGCCGCGGAGGCTCTTGATGAACGCGCTGATCGCGTCGTAGTGCGCGTCGCCGCCCTTGTCGTAGAGGGCCGCCGAGCGCTGGGCCGCCTCGCGCACGAGCGCGGCGTCGATCGACTTCTCCGGCCGCTGCGACGCGGCGTGCGCGGCCGTCTCGAGGATGTTGAGCGCGCTCCGGGCATCGCCGCCCGCGAGCCGCGCGCACGCCTCGAGCGCGTCGGGCTCGGCGCGGACCTGGAGCGCTCCGAGCCCGCGCTCGCCGTCCGACAAGGCGCGCTCGAGGAGCCCGCGGAGCGCGGCCTCGCCGATGGGCTCGAGCACGACGACCCGCGCCCGCGAGAGGAGCGGAGCCACGACCTCGAAGGACGGGTTCTCGGTCGTGGCGCCGAGGAACGTGAGCGTCCCGTCCTCGATGGGAGGGAGGAGCGCGTCCTGCTGCGCCTTGCTCCAGCGGTGGACCTCGTCCACGAAGAGGACGGTCCCCTTGTTCTCGAACCGCCAGGCTTCCTTCGCCCTGGCCACGACCTCGCGGAGCTCCTTCAGCCCCGAGGAGACGGCGGAGAGGGTCTCGAAGCGGAGACCCGTCATGGCCGCGAGGATCCGCGCGATCGTCGTCTTGCCGACCCCCGGCGGGCCCCAGAACACGAGCGAAGGGCAGTGCTTCGCGGTCGCGATGCTCCGGAGGAGCGAGCCCGGGCCGAGCGCGCGCTCCTGTCCGGCGACCTCGTCGAGCGTCCGCGGCCGCATGCGCTCGGCGAGGGGCACCGAGCGCGCGCGGTCGGGACGCCGATCGAAGAGGCCGTCGCCGGCGCCCGCCGAGCTCACGCCTACCGCCGCTTCTTGTCGCGGAGGAGCTCGGCGATCTGGATCGCGTTCGTCGCGGCGCCCTTCCGGAGCTGGTCGCCCGCGCAGAAGAGGGCCAGGCCCCGCTCGACGGTCGGGTCGCGGCGGATGCGGCCGACGAGGACGTCGTCCTGGTCCGACGCCCGGAGCGGCGTCGGGTACATCTTCTCCTTCGGGTCGTCCACGACCTTGACGCCGGGCGCCTTCCGCAGGACGGCGCGCGCCTCGTCGGGCGTGATCGGCCGCTCGAACTCGAGGAAGACGGCCGCGGAGTGCGCGCGAAGGACCGGGACACGGACGGCCGTCGTGACGACGTTCAGCCCGGGGAGGCCCATGATCTTCCGGGACTCCCAGGTGACCTTCATCTCCTCCTTGGTGTAGTCGTCCTCGACGAAGACATCGATGTGCGGGAAGAGGTTGAACGCGATCTGCGTCGGGAAGATCCCCGGCGTGACCGTCTTGCCGTCGAGGACGTCGCGGGTCTGCGTCTTGAGCTCTTCCATCGCCTTGGCGCCGGCGCCCGAGGAGGCCTGGTACGTCGCGGCGACGACGCGCTTGAGACCCGCCTTCTGGTGCAGCGGGTAGATCGCGACCGCGATGATGATCGTCGTGCAGTTCGGGTTCGCGATGATCCCGGCGTGCTTGTCGATGGCGCCCGGGTTGATCTCCGGGACCACGAGCGGGATGTCCTTCTCGTACCGGAACGCGCTCGAGTTGTCGACGACGACGGTCCCCGACTCGACGGCGCGCGGCGCCCACTCGCGCGAGATCGACGCGCCCGCGCTGAACAGCGCGACGTCCACGCCCTTGAAGCAGCCCTTGTCGAGCGCCTCGACCTTGTACGTCTTGCCGCGGAACGGGACGCTCGACCCCGCCGAGCGGGGCGACGCGAAGAGGCGGAGGTCGTCGAAGGAGTACTTCCTCTCGTCGAGGATCCGGAGGAACTCCTGACCCACGGCTCCGGTGACGCCCACGATCGCGATGCTGTGGCCCATGTCGTCGTCCTTACCCTCGTCGTTACTTCTGTCGCGACTGTCCGTTGTCGCGCTGTTGTCTTCGCCGGCGCAGACCGAGCAGGAGCCCCGCCACGATCGGTCCACCGGTGATCGCGAGCCAGACGCCCGCGATCACGATGATCTCACTGATGCTTATGTGGTGGATCAAGCCTCGCCGGTTTCGCCTTCGCTCCGGGGCCGCAGTATATCAAGGGGCTACCGCGCCCCCCTAAGTCTCCCGGGTCTCGAACGGCTCGAGCCGCTCGAGCGTGTTGCCGACGGACACCCCCACGTGCTCCGGCCTGAGCTCGTCGAGCTGGCGGAGCGCGAGCGCCTCCGACACGTCATCCACCGTCACGACATCTCTATCGGCGAGGTCGGCGATCGTCCTCGCCACCCGCTTCGCCTTCACCAGTCCGCGCGCAGACAGGACCGAGGAGCGCGCGGCGTCCACGAGGAGGGACCGGGCGTCCGGCTCGAGACCGCACGTCCGGTCCAGCGTCCGCGCGGAGACGCGCGCGTTCAGCTCGCGGTAGCGGCCTCGTTGTCGCTCGCGCGCCCGGCGCACGAGGGCCGCGGCCTGCGCCGTCGTGAGCGCTCCGGTCTCGGCCTCGGTCGAGAGGAGGGTCTCGGCGCCCGGCGGGTGCACGCTCACCTGGAGGTCGATGCGGTCGAGGAGCGGGCCCGAGAGACGCGCCGCGTAGAGCGTGCGGTTGCGTTCGCTGCAGCGACACGCGCGACGGCGGTCGTTCACGTATCCGCAAGGGCACGGGTTCATGGCGGCGACGAGCTGGAAGTCGGCGGGCAAGTTGACCGAACCCCACGCCCGCGCGACCTGGATCGTGCGGGACTCGAGCGGCTCGCGGAGCGCCTCGAGAGCGCGGGGCTGGAACTCGGGCAGCTCGTCCAGGAACAGGACGCCCCGGTGAGCGAGGCTGACCTCTCCGGGCCGCTGACCGTTGCTCCCTCCGCCGACGAGGCCGACGTACGAGGTCGAGTGGTGAGGAGCCCGGAAGGGGCGCCGCTTGACGATGCCGCCCGAGGGGAGGAGCCCGGCGCTCCCGTGGACCCTCGTGATCTCGATGACCTCGTCGGCCTCGAGTGTCGGGAGGAGCCCGAGGAGACGTCGCGCGAGCATGGTCTTGCCCGCGCCGGGTGGCCCCACGAAGAGGAGGTCGTGCCCGCCGGCGGCGGCGACGAGGAGGGCTCGCTTCGCCATCTCGCCCCCGCGCACGTCGGTGAGCTCGAGCGTCTCCTCCCCCGAAGACCGGGCCGAGCTCGCGACGAGCTCGTCCAGGTCGACGGTGACCGGGACGGCGGCCCGGTCTCCGCGGACGATCGCGATCGCCTCGGCGAGGTCGCGGACGGGGATCACCTCCATCCGGCCGCCGGCGAGGGCGGCCTCGTCGGCGCTCTCCTTCGTGATGATGAGCCGGCGCGTCCCGGTGCGCTGGAGCGCCTCGGCCGCGGCGAGCGCCCCGCGCACCGGCCGCGCGTGGCCCGCGAGGGAGAGCTCGCCGAGCGCCGCGACGCCGGCGAGACGGTCCGGCGGCAGGTTGCCCGTCGCGGCCAGGACCCCGAGC
>CAZYLP010000639.1:0-4153 GCA_964648345.1 uncultured Planctomycetota bacterium | reverse complement strand
CCGCGCGAGGAGCGCGCCCGACCCGGGCGCCTCCGAGAGCGCCAGCCCCGCGAGCGCGATCCGCGCCTCCTCGCGCTTCGTGTCGGCCGCCCGCGCGACCGCCGCGAGCACCTTCGCCGCTTCGTCCGTGGGCACGCTCGCGAGCCCCTCGAGGGCCGCTCGCCGCACGCGTGCTCGTCGGTCCGAGCGCGCGGCGTCGAGGTCCTTCACCGCGCTCTCACCGCCGAGCGAGCCGATCAGGATCGCCGCGTTGGCCGCGCGTGTCTCGTCCTGGCCACGCAACGCCTTCTCGAGGACCTTCGACGTGACCGCGCCACTCTCCGTCGCGCGGATCGCCTTCGCCGCCGCGGCGACGATCGCCCGATCGCGCGCCGAGAGCCCGGCCGCGACCGCGTGCTCGCGCGCGCGCGCCGACGGGACGCGCACGGCGAGCGCGAGGAGGTCCGCCAGCGCGTCCGGCTCCGCCTCGATCGCCGCGCCGAGCGCACGCGCGACGGCGTCCCGGGCGAGATCGTCCGCCGCGAGCTCGCTCGTCGCGAGGAGGTCGAGCCGCGCATCCTCGCGGAGCCGGGCGACCGGGCTCGCGAGCTCGCCGAGGAGCGCTCGGCGCAACGCGTCCGCCTCGGTCACATCTTCGCTCGTCACGACCCCCGGGCCCGTCGCGATCCTGGGCAGCCGCGCGCGCGTCGCGGCGACGAGGGCTTCCGCCGTCTTCTCGTCGGGAGCGACGATCCGGTGCCGCTCCGAGCCGAGCCGCGCGCCGCTCTCGGTGCGCCGGAGGAAGAACAGGGCTCGCTCGCCCTTCCGGCACGGGATCTCGTGGTCCGCTTCGAGCTCGATCGTGCCCGACGGGCCGCGGAGCGACTGCTCCACGGCGACGCGGATCCGCCGATCCCCGTGCGCGCCGGACGCGGTCTCCTCGGGCGCGTCCACGACACGCCCGAGGACGATCCAGTCCGTGTCGTCCACGAGGCGGCCGAGCGTCAGCTTGTCGCGGGCACACGAGTCCGCGCGCGCGACGCCCCCGAGCGCGAGGACGAGCGCGACCGGCGAGGCCATGAGGAGAAGCAGGTTCGTGGTCTTCATGGTCGGCTCCTTCAGTGCTTTCCGAGGTTGCGATCGAGGACGGACGCGTTCGACGGGTAGAAGTACTGCTGCGGGTTCGACGCGTGATCCGGCGACGCCCCCGGGGTCATGATGCTGTAGCCGCCCGAGACGTGATCGAGCCCGACCGAGTGGCCCACCTCGTGGGCCGTGGTGTGAGCGATCGCGCGGCTCCAGTTCGCGATCACGGCGTGGATCCGCCGCATGCGCGCGTCCTGCGCGGCGCTCCCCGCTCCGAGCGAGTAGCTCCCGTCGAGGTAGCCGCGGTCGGTGGCGCGCAACGACGGCGAGAGGCGCGAGTCGTTGCCCTCGACGACCGCCGTGAAGACACCCATTCCGGGCTGTCCGTTGTCCTCGCGGATCCGGTTGCCGTAGTCCATGAACGACATGCCGAGGATCCACTGGTTCGGCCCGTAGCCGCCGATCCCCTCCCGGCTGTAGTGGACGCCGGGCGTCCCCGCGGGCCGCACGGAGGTGAAGGAGATCCGCCACGCTCCGGGGCGCGCCGTCCCGTCGGCCGCGCGGTTGTAGCGCGTGGACGCGAAGGCGAGCGTGCCGGCGACGATCCACCCCTTCGCGAGCCGATCGGTCGCCGGGTCGCCCGACGCGAGACCGCGATAGCTCATGTCGCGGAGGAACGCCGCGGCGCGGACGTCGAAGTCCAGATGCCAGGGATCCGTCGCTGGGTCGATCTTGAAGGTCGTCGGGTCGCCTCCGAAGCCCGGTGCCGTCGGAGGAGTGCTCGGAGGAGGAGTGCTCGGCGGAGGAGTGCTCGGCGGAGGAGTGCTCGGCGGAGGAGTGCTCGGAGGAGGAGTGCTCGGCGGCGGAGTGGTCGCCCCTCCTCCCGGCCTGCAGCGCGCCTCGAACGTCTCGCCCGGGAAGACGTGGGAGAGCGAGAGCGGCGCGCTCTGGGAGCTCCACACGAGGGGCATCCCCTGCGCGCTCACCACGCCGCTCGTCATGAAGAACCGGACCTCGCGCCCGGAGGTGAACCCTCGCGCCGGCGTGAAGGTCGCGTTGCAGCGGGTGTAGTCGAACGCGAACGTCCCGGAGAGCGCTCGATACGTGCCTCCGGGGGTCGTGTCCTGGTCCTCGTAGGCGCCCCATGTCACGCCCTCGCGCAACGTCGCGAGGTCCACGGACACGGAGAACACGAAGTAGAGCGAGCTCGGCGTCGAGCCGGCGCGCATGACCGTGAGCGCGGTGCACTGGGGCGCCGCGACCGGCGCTCCGAGCTGTGTGGACGCCGGCGCCGTTGCGCTGGACTTGGACTTGGGCCCGGACGCGCCACCGCATCCGATGGCGAGACTCCACGCGGCAGTCGCCGCGAGTACGATTCCCTGACGCACGGACTGTCTCCCTCAGTCTCCGTTGCGCCCTGCTGCAGGGTTGCCTTTGCGAGAGGAGTGCCATGGGACGGAACGGTGGGCGCCGCTCGGTTCGATCGTGCGTTGCGCGCGCGATCGCCCGGCTCGTATCAGCGGCTTTCGGGAGCCCACGCACCCAGAAGGAGGCGGTGGCTCTCCGGCGCCGACAGTTCCGTTACAACTCGCATCGAGCCCCTACAACACCCAGCTGGCGGAATGCTAAAAATGTCGCCGCGCGAGCGCGGGGGCGCTCACGCAATTGGGGGATTCCAATGTCGGTGGCGATCTGGCTGGTCAATCCGAAGCGCAAGGACGAGGCGGTCGCGCTCTACAAGTTCCTCGGAACGGAGTTCAACAAGGAGCCGTACGACTGCCTTGCGGCGATCGAAGAGTACAAGCTCCTCTTCTTCCCCGTGAGCGGCGGCCCGAAGCTCGCGGTGAACATCGACGGCGTCGACGGCAAGAAGCCTTACTTCACCAAGCAGGACACGAAGGAGAAGTGCGTCAAGTTCATCTACGACACCTGGGTCGTGAAGGAGGTCGTCAACATCGCGGGCAAGGAGAGGGAGGCGTTCGACGCGGAGGTCAAGAAGGCTCCGTCGGCCACGACCTTCAAGGCCCTCGAGAGCCGGATCGACAACGACTTCATGCTGGACACCTGGGCCCGCTTCGCGCCGAAGCTCAAGACGCTCAAGTCGGGCGACGTCGAGAAGAAGCTCGGCGACAAGAAGTTCGTCGAGGCGGCCTACGTCTACAGTCAGAAGACGACGAACGCGATCGGCCGACCCAAGGCGCCCACGGGCAGGGCCCTCGAGCTCTGGGCCTCGCTCAGGATCTTCAAGGGAGAGAAGGTCTTCGAGAAGGCGGAGCCGCCGGTCGCGAAGCTCGCCGGCAAGAGGAAGGACATGGCCGGTCAGATCATCGGCGACTTCCTGAGCGCGAACGCGAAGTACACCGAGGTCGCCCAGCACTACGGCGACAAGGGGAAGCAGCTCGGCGGGAGCCTCGCGAGCTACAAGCCGACCGACAAGATCCCCGACGATTTCTTCTCCTCGATCGACGACAAGAAGCTCTATCCGTCGATCCAGGAGACGATGAACCAGTTCCTGCTTTGGTCCGACGAAGGCAAGGCGTTCCAGAAGATCCTCTGACCCCTCGTCCGGGGGCTCCCTCTCGCGCCCATGGTCCCGGACCATGTACCGTGACTCCGTGAAGCTCGGGGCCTACGAGCTGGAAGCGGTCGTCGGGCGCGGCGGCTTCGGCGTCGTGCACCGCGCCCGATCCGCCGAGCACGGGCTCGTCGCCGTCAAGGTCCTCCACGGAGTCCGCCCGGACCGCATCGCGCGCTTCGAGCGCGAGCGGCGCCTCCACGGAGTCTTCACCGCGCGCGAAGGCTTCGTGTCGCTCCTCGACGCGGGGAGCGGGCCCCCGCCGTTCCTCGTCATGCCCTTCGTGCCGGGCGGGACGCTCCGCGAGCGGCTCGAGGAGGGGCCGCTCTCGATCGAGGACACGATCGCGCTCGGGCGCCGGCTCGCGACCGCCCTCGGCCTCGCGCACGCGCGCGGGATCGTCCACCGGGACATCAAGCCCGGGAACGTCATCTTCACGAAGGAGGGGCGCGACGCGAGCACCTGGGGCGACCCGCTCATCGCGGACCTCGGGCTCGCGAAGCACTTCCGCCC
>CAZYLP010000638.1:0-4177 GCA_964648345.1 uncultured Planctomycetota bacterium | reverse complement strand
CCATGCCCATGCCCATGCCCGTCCGGGGAGGGCAAGGGCAAGGGCAAGGGCAAGGGCAAGGGGAGTTGTCTTGGACGACGAGCTGCGCAAGCTCATCCGCATTCGCGATCTCGCCCCCGAGGACGCCGGCGCCGCCCGGCGCGTCGCCACCCTCGCCGGCAGGCAGGGGGATATCCCCCTCGCCATCCCGGCGTGGCAGGAGGTCCTCCGGCGCGCCCCGCGCGACGACGAGGCCGAGCGCCGGCTGGGCGAGCTCGGCTGCGAGCTCCGCTTCGTCCGCGTCGACGCCCAGGGCCTCGACGAGTTCGAGAACACGATCGACGGCGCGACCCTCGTCCGCTCGCCGGCCGTGCCCGGGATGTTCGTCGCGCGCCACCCGGTCAGCTACGTCCAGTTCCACCGCTTCCTCGCCCGCGAGGGAGGCCGGCCCGAGAGCGCGAAGTGGATCGGCGCCCACGCTCCGTTGAGGAAGGTCACTCCGCTCGGCCCGTGGTCTCTCCGCGGGGGCGAGGCGACGAACGAGAGCTACGTCATGGAGGCGTCCTGGGTCGGCGCCCAGGCCTACGCGACGTGGGCCGGCGGGAGGCTCCTCACCGCCACGGAGTGGGAGCGCCTCGCCGAGGCCTCGACGGCCTTCGAGGGCTTCGACCGCAACGAGGGCGAGTGGGTGGACGGCGAACGGACTTCGGGGCCCGGCCTCCGGGAGCGGCCGATCGCGACCATCTGGGACCCTCGATGGCCGACCGCTCGATCCCATCTCGTCCGCTGGGCCCTCGAGGAGGTCTGCGGCGAGGGCGTCCTGTTCCGCTATGCGCGCGACACCTGGTTACGTCGCGACTTGCGTTGAATTATGTTCTGTAAGTTGACAACGTTAAGTTTCCGCGCTTAACTTACGTAACAACGTTAAGTGCGGAGCGCCGATGGGTCCCAGCGAGCGACGAGAGCGCGAGAAGCAGGAGGTGCGGCGGAGGATCCTCGACGCCGCGCGGGAGCTCTTCGCGGCGCACGGCTACGAAGCCGTCACGATGCGGAAGATCGCCGAGAAGATCGAGTACTCGCCGACCGCGATCTACCTCCACTTCAAGGACAAGGAGGAGCTGATCCAGGAGCTCTGCGAGAACGACTTCTACACGTTCTCGCTCCGGTTCGCCGAGGTGAACGCCATCGAGGACCTGGACGAGCGGATCCGCGCCGCCGGCCTCGCCTACGTGTCCTTCGCGCTCGAGCACCCGAACCAGTACCGGCTCATGTTCATGACGCCGCACCCGGTCGAGCCGGGCGAGAAGGCGATGCGCCGCCGCGGCAACCCGCGCGAGGACGCGTACGCCTACCTCCGCGAGCTCATCCAGCAGGCGATGGACCTGGGCCGGATCCGCAAGGACGTGAAGGACGCCGAGCTCGTCGCCCAGACGGTCTGGGCCGCGCTCCACGGAGTGATCTCGCTCGAGATCACCATGAACATGAACAAGGACCCGTGGATCACGTGGGCGCCACTCGAGGAGAGGGTCCGCCTCACGATCGACACCCTCATGCGCGGCCTCGAAGGCTGAAGCGGGACCGGGCGAGGAGACGAGCATGGTCGATCTCGGGCTCAAGATGCTGCTCCACGACAAGGTCCGTCTCCTGACGACCGTCGCGGGTGTCGCCTTCGCGGTGACGCTCGTCGTCGTCCAGGTCGGGCTCTTCTCGGGGATCCTCTCGAACGCCTCGGTCACGATCGACCGCACCGACGCGGACCTGTGGGTCACGTCGAAGGCGGTGCCGAACGTCGACTTCGCGCACCCGTTCCCCGAGAGCTACGTCCAGCGCGTCCGCTCGGTGCCCGGGGTCGCGCGCGCGGACGGGCTCATCGTCGCCTTCATGGACATCGCCCTCCCGTCGGGCGTGCAGGAGCAGCTCCTCGTCTACGCCCTCGAGGACTTCGGCCGCTGGAAGCTCCCGTGGCGCGTCGAGACGGGCCGCGTCGAGGACCTCCGCGGCGGGCGCTACATCTTCCTCGACGCCTCGGCCGAGAAGCGGCTCGGGCCGTTCGGGCCCGGCGACTACCGCGAGGTCCGCAAGCAGCGCGTGAAGGTGATCGGCCGCACGAACGAGGCCGTCTCCTTCACGACGACGCCGATCGCCTTCATGCACTACGGCGTCGCCCAGGAGCTCATGCCCGACTTCCTCGGCGCGCGCTGCTGCTACATCCTCATCAAGCTCGAGCCCGGAGCCGACCGCGAAGCGGTCCGCCGCGAGATCGCGCGCCGCCTCCCGCACAACGACGTGCACTCGCGCGACGACTGGGGGAGCCGCTCCCGCGACTACTGGGTCTCGAGCACGGGCATCGGCTTCAACATGTTCCTCACGGTGTTCCTCGGCTGTCTCGTCGGCGGGGTCGTCGTCGCGCAGACGCTCTACACCTCGACCATGGAGCACCTGAAGGAGTTCGGCACCGTCAAGGCGATCGGCGGCAGCAACGCCGACATCTACCGGATCCTCGGCCGCCAGGCGCTCGTCGCGGCGGTCGTCGGCTTCGTCCTCGGCCTCGTGCCGCCCTACGCCGTCCAGGCCGCGCTCGTCGCCTCGGCGAGCACGCTCAAGGTCCAGATCTCGTCGTCGTTCCTCGTCTCCGTCTTCGCGGGCACGGTCGTCATGTGCCTCCTCGCGGCCGGTCTCTCGTTCCGCAAGGTCGCGTCCATCGATCCCGCGCTCGTCTTCCGGGGGTGAACCATGGGCGTCCTCAGCGCCACGAACGTCACGAAGAGCTTCACCGAGGGGAAGGAGACCTTCTTCGTCCTGAAGGGCGTCTCCCTCGACGTGCAGCGGGGAGAGATCGTCGTCCTCGAGGGACCCTCGGGGTCGGGGAAGACGACGTTCCTCTCGATCCTCGGCTGCATCCTCACGCCGACGAGCGGCACCGTCGCCGTCGACGGGACCTGCGTGGACCCGAACGCGCTCGCCGAGGTCAGGAAGCGGTCGATCGGCTTCGTCTTCCAGCAGTACAACCTGTTCCCATCGCTCACGGCCGTCGAGAACGTGGAGTACGCCCTGAACGTGAAGGGCCACAAGGGCGCCGCCGCGCGCCGCGAGGCGGAGGAGCTCATCGACCTCGTCGGCCTCGCCGACCGCAGGCACTTCCTCCCTTGCGACCTCTCGGGCGGCCAGAAGCAGCGCGTGGCGATCGCGCGGTCGCTCGCCGCGAAGCCCTCGGTGATCCTCGCCGACGAGCCGACCGCGAACCTCGACACGCAGACGGGCACGCAGATCCTCGAGCTGTTCCGCGCGTTCGCCAAGAAGGACGACCGCGCGCTCCTCGTCGTCACGCACGACCCGAAGGTCCGGCTCATCTCGGACCGGGTGGTCCGCATCCAGGATGGGGTGATCGCATGAACACGAGACTCGCCGTAGGCGCGGGCGTGGCGCTCCTCGCCGTCACGACCGGCCTCCTCCACCTCGAGTCCCAGGCGGGCGCCCCGCGCGGCTCCTGGAGCGGTCCCCATGGTGAAGGGGATATCCCCCTCGCTACGGTGGCGACCGCGACGCTCTGCGCTGAGGGCCGCCTCGTCGCGCGCCCGGGCGCGGAGGTCACGCTCGCGTTCGAGGTCGCGGGCACGCTCGCCCGCCTCGCTCGCGAGAAGGAGACCGTGAAGAAGGGGGACGTCGTGGCCGAGCTCGCCTCGGACGAGCAGCGCGCCCTCCTCGCGGAGGCGCGCGCGCGCCGCGCGGAGGCCGAGGCCGACGTCACCTTCGCGCTCGTCCAGGTCTCCCGCTACGAGCAGCTCCTCGCGAAGAACGCCGCGCCGCGCGAGCAGCTCGACCGGGCGACGCGCGACCGCGATGCGAGCATCGCGCGGCGCGACCTCGCGAGCGCCACGATCGCGCGGCTCGAGGCGGCCCTCGCGAAGACCGCGCTCCGCGCGCCCTTCGACGGCATCGTGACGGTGCGCTCCCTCGAGGCCGGCGAGACGGCCATGCCGGGCGCGCGCGTCCTCGCGATCGCCGACCTCGACCGCACGCGCGTCGAGGCCGAGGTCGACGAGTTCGACGCGGGCCGCGTCGCCGTGGGCGCCCCCGTCGTCGTGAGCGCCGAGGGCTGGGAGGGCCGCTGGCGCGGCCGCGTCGAGGAGATCCCCGACTCCGTGGTCGCGCGGCGCTTGAAGCCCCAGGACCCGGGACGCCCGGCCGACACGCGCGT
>CAZYLP010000637.1:0-4208 GCA_964648345.1 uncultured Planctomycetota bacterium | reverse complement strand
GTGGAAGACCGAGTGCCAGGCCATGGAGATCACGATCAACGAGAGGCCCGTGATGACCGCGGCGACGGTGAGCGTCCGCTTGATCTTGACCATGATCGGAGTCGTGTGGAGCGGGCTCGGCGCGCCCGGGTTGACGTTCGCGTCGCTCATGGTCAGCGGCCCCCTTCACGATTTGACGACGGCGGCGTCGTCGGCTGATTCGGAGTGAGGTTGTCGGTGAACAGCTTCCCGAACGGCCCGTCCGGGTCGGCGAAGACCCCCTTGATCGACGGAGCGACGCGCTTCGCGAAGATGTAGGCCGCGAAGTCGGCGCCCGACTTGAAGGCCGCGATGCTCTCGCGGAGCGGCTCGGACTCGGCCTCGTTCTGGGCCCGGATCACGTCCGCGTCGGCCTGGCCGCGCGCGAGGATCGCCTCGCTCTGGGCCTTGGCGGAGATCACGTCCGTCTTCGCCACCTGGAGGAGGCGCTCCTGGTCGATGAGCGCGACATCCTGCAGGTTCGTCGCCCGGATCTTGGCCTGGATGCGGGCGGTCTCCGCCTCGACCTTCGCCTTCTCCTGCGCCTGGAGGGCGCTCGTCTTGGCGAGGCTCTGCTCGGCGACGGCCTGCTTGATCTGGTTCAGGTTGCGCGAGAGCTCCTCGCGGGCGATCTCGCGCTCGCGGATCGGCTCGGCGATCTCCTTGGGCGGCGAGATGTCGTTCACGAGCACCTCGGCGATCGAGACGCCGAACGGCACGCAGGCCGCGCGGAGCTTCTCGAGGAGCGCGTTCTGGAACGTGAGGCGCGAGGTGCCGCCGATGTAGTCGATCGTCGGGAACTTCGAGCCCTCGATGCGCGCGATGCCGCGGATCGCCGGGCGGAGCACCTTGTTCGTGATCTCCTCCTCGAGCTTCGTCGGGTCGCTCTCGGTGGAGGCGCGCGCGAAGACCTCGGCGGCGCGCTTCTCGTCGATCTGCCAGGTGGTCGTGAGGTGCACGTCGATCTCGAAGCCGTCCGCGGAGTAGAAGGACACGATCCCGTCCGGCTTGTGCTGGTCGGGGTTCGCGAGGCTGAGCCGCTTCTGGCGGACGTCGAAGTTGTCGATCCGCTCGACGTACGGGTTCACGAAGTAGGTGCCGGGCTGCCGCGTCACCTTCTGGATCCCGCGCTCGCCGTCCTCGGAGAGGTAGCGGTTCGCCACCTTGGGCTTCGTGCCGACGAGCTTCGTCACGACGCCCACGAAGCCGATCGGGACCTCGTGCGAGTCCGCGAGCTTCAAGTCGTAGGCGTACGGGTTGTACGGGTACTTGCCGGGGGAGAGGGTCTCCTCGAGAATCCCCTTCTCGCCCGAGGCCGTCTTCACGACGAACGCGCCGTTCGCGTACGCCTCGGGGCTCGGGTCCTTGCCGAACTTCCTGATGAGGATCCCGACCTTGCGCGGCGGGACCTCGTAGATCGGCTTCTCCTCCCAGTCGTAGAACAGAGGGTTGCGCCAGTTGCGTGTGCCGGGCATGAGGACCGCTTCCTGGATCCCCTTCTCGTCCGGCCCCGCGATCACGCGGTCGGGCGAGACGTTCTTCCCGGTCTTGTGGATGACGACGACGACCTTGTCGTTGGCGGGCTCGACGCGGCAGAAGAACCACTCGAACGCGCCGTAGGCGGGCACGAGCGCGAGCGCGACGCAGGCCGCGATCGTCGCGGTCTTGGCGGGCTGGGACACCTTTTCACCCCTCTCTCGATTGCTAGGCGGGCGAGACTAGCACAGGAGAAGCCCGACGAGACGGGCATGGGCATGGGCATGGGCATGGGCATGGGAGTTGGCGCCCGACACCATCGTGTAGGGAACTTCGCCGTCCGGAACGGCGTATGCGGTGCGCGGAGAGAAGACATGCGCCGGAAGAGGGGGATCGCCGCCGCGGCCTTGATCGCGGTGGCGGGGGTGGTCGTCTTCATCGAGCTACGCGAGCCGAGGCGGCCGAGCGTCGCCTTCGGCGCCGAGGAGAGCGGCGACCCGCCGCCCTACCCGTTCCTCGAGCACTCGCCCGGGCCGGTCGAGCGCCGGTTCACGCAGCAGAAGATCAACCTCAACTTCGACGGGACGCCCTTCGCCGACGCGCTGGACACGGTCAAGGAGCTCACGAGCGTCCCGGTCGAGCTCGACCCGGCCCTCGCGAAGGCGGCCGAGAAGTCCACGGTCACGCTCAAGGTGCGGGACATAACCGTCGGCAACGCGCTCAACATCATCCTCACGTGCTCCCCGGTCGATGCGTCGCCGGTGTTCGAGCGCGAGAAGGTCGTCATCGTCCCGTCGGGCCGCGTGCCGCCGCGGCCTCTCTGGCAGCGCATCTCGACGGAGGCCTTCTTCAAGGGCTGGCAATCGGGCAGCGAGCCCGAGCCCGCCTGGGTCACGGAGTGCAAGAAGCGGCTCGCGACGCAGAAGGTCACGTTCAACTTCTCGGCGACGCCTTTCAGCGAGGTCGTCCAGTTCCTCCAGGACTTCACGAACCTGAACGTCACCGTCCACAAGTCCGTGGACACCGAGGCGACGAAGCTCGACCTCCGCCTCCGGGACGTCGTCGCGGGCGACGCCCTCGCGATCATCTGCGAGCAGGTCGGCCTCGAGGTCAGCTACCGGAACGAGACGCTGCAGCTCCGCCCGAAGCGGCCGCGCTCGCCGCTCCTCGACAAGAAGGTCAGCTTCGACCTCCGCGGCGCGAAGACGCCCGACCTCGTCGCGGCCTTCGAGAAGCAGGGGCTCCCGATCCTCGCGAGCCGCGAGGCGTGGGACGGCCGCGGGACCTTCTCGCTCTTCCTCGACGATGTGCCGCTCGAGGGCGCGATCGCGGCGATCCGCTCGGCGACGGCGCTCAAGGTCGCGTTCGTGGGCGAGCCCGAGCCGATCGTCGCCGTCGGCGGAACCGTGCCGAGCGTGGCGGCCGCGCTCGCCGCGAAGGTGACGCCCGAGTACGTGGGCGTGAAGAAGCAGCTCGCGGAGCATCGAGTCCAGCTCACGGAGCTGGTCGGAGTGCGCGACACGCTGCGAGCGACGGGCGCGAAGGCCACGCTGCTCCCCGCCGAGCAGCGCGTCCAGGAGCAGGTGAACACGATCCTCGAGCTCGAGCGCGTCGCGAAGATCTACGACGGGGCGCCCGCCCGCCTCGCGGAGGCCGTGGCCGAGCTCGCGAAGCCGAACCCGAAGGGCTGGGCGAAGTACGACAAGCGCGTGGCGACGCGGCTCGTCGCCGGCCGCGAGCTCCTTCTCAAGGGCGCGAAGCTCGTCCAGACGCCGTGGGGCTACCGCGCGCCCGAGGGCGACACGGGCACCCCGTACTAGGGCTTCGGCGGCTCGGGCCGGCGCTCGAGGGCGAGGACGAGGCCGACGAGGACGAGGAGCGTCTCCGCGACGTTGACCGCGGAGGCGATCCCGTGCGTCTTCCCGAACGCGGCGCGGATCTCGGGCGTGGCCGCGACCGTGCTCTCGAGCGAGAGGCGCTGGGTCGCGACTCCGTGTCCGAGCGAGAGGCCGTAGACCGCGAGCCCGAGCGCGCCGCCGAGCGCGACCACGCGCAGGAAGCGGAGCGCGCCGCCCGGTGGCGTGAGGAGCACCGTGAGGAGCGTGGCGATCGCCATGCCGACCGAGACCACCTGCACGAGCGCGAAGGAGCGCGCGAGCGAGTCGCCCACTCCGGCCCGCGAGAGCTCGAAGCACGCGCCCGCGACCTCGCCCTTCTCGGCCTGGAGGGCGGCGCTCGTCGCGTCGAGCCGCCAGAGGAGGCGACGCTCGGGTGCGACGGTCTCGGACTTGAGCTTCACGCGCTCCCAGCGGGCGAGGCCCGTCGAGGAGATCGCGGAGACCTGGGGGGGCAGACCGAGCGTGTGGCTCCCTTCGTGCTCGAGCCCGCAGCCCGGGCCGGCGCAGGTCTGATGATGGAGCGCGCCGCACGTCGCGCAGGAGACGCGGGCTTCGTTCTCGAGCGGCTTCACGCAGCCCGGACAGAACGGCTTCAAGGAGCTGAAGAGGGTGGCGGCGAGGAGGAACGAGAAGACGAGGCCGCCGAGCCAGAGAGAGAGAGAAACGATGTGAAGAGCTACGAGGCTTCGTCGCATGGAGCTTTTCTAGCATGCATGCGTGGATGAGCGTTCCTTCCGTGTTCGTCGCAGAGGCGCAGAGGCGCAGAGGACGCAGAGGAGTCGTCTTCAACCTCTCCGCGTCCTCTGCGCCTCTGCG
>CAZYLP010000636.1:0-4211 GCA_964648345.1 uncultured Planctomycetota bacterium | reverse complement strand
CCTCAAGCCCGAGAACGTGCTGTTCGACGCGCGCGGCCGCTCGTTCGTCGCGGACCTCGGGCTCGCGAAGCACTTCCTCGACGGGCCGGGCGGTCAGAGCGCCTCGCTCTCGCGCACGGGCGCGTTCCGGGGGACGATCGGCTACATGGCGCCCGAGCAGATGCGCGACTCGAAGAACGTCGGGCCCGCCGCCGACGTCTTCGCGCTCGGAGCGATCCTCTACGAGTGCCTCGCCGGGGCGCCCGCCTACGCGGGCGAGACGCCGCTCGAGGTCATGACCATGGTCGAGCGCGAGGTCCGCGTCCCGCTCCTCCGTCTCCGGGCGGACACGCCGCGGTGGCTCGATGCGATCGTCTCGCGCGCCCTCGCGCAGGATCCCGATCGGCGCTACGCGAACGCCGCCGAGCTCGAGCAGGACCTCGCCGTCGGGCCTCGGGGGGCGCGCGGAGGCGGGCGCGCCATCCTCGCGCTCGGAGTCGTCCTCCTCGTCGCGGGAGGGGCGGCGCTCGCCTGGGCCCTCCGCGCACTGCCGGCGCCGGTCGCGCCGGTGTCGCTCAGGCCCGTGACGGTCAAGCCGGTCGCGCCGTCTTCGCCTCCTCGCTCTTCGAGCACCAAGGCGAGCGAGGGGGACCCGAAGGACGCGACGGGCTGGGTCGATCGCGGGCTGGCGCGCTACCAGGAGGGCGATCTCGCCGGCGCGGAGGCCGACTTCACGAAGGGGATCGAGCTCGACCCGAAGAACCCGATCATCTGGTTCAACCGCGGCGGCGTGCGGGGCACGGCCAAGCGTTACGTGGAGGCGATCGCGGACTTCTCGAAGACCCTCGAGCTCAAGCCGGAGTTCCGGCCCGCGTTCGCCGCGCGCGGAAAGCTGCGCGGCCTCGTCGGCGACGCCGAAGGAGCGCTCGCCGACCTCGACCAGGCCGTCGCGCTGGGCGACGCGACGGGCGAGGTCCTCTTCCACCGCGGCCGCGCGAGGAAGGCGCTCGGCCGCGACGCGGAGGCGGTCGAGGACATGACGCGCGCGCTCGAGCTCGACCCGAACATCGCGGGGGCCTGGTCCGACCTGGGCTCGTGGCGGACGGCCCGGGGCGACTACGCGGCCGCGATCCAGGCGCTCACGCGCGCGCTCGAGCTCGACCCGTCGTTCGCTCCGACGTGGGACAACCGCTGCGTCGCGCGCCAGAGCACGGGCGACCCCCTCGGCGCGATCGCGGACGCGGACCGCGCGCTCGCGCTCGACCCGAGCGTGGCCGTGACGTGGAACAACCGCGCCAACGCCAAGCTCATGGCGCTCGACCACCGCGGCGCGATCGCCGACGCGACCGAGGCGATCCGGAGGAAGCCCGACCTCGCCGCGGCCTGGGTCGCGCGCGGCGCCGGGTACTCGAACCTGGGCGAGAAGGACGCCGCGATCGCCGACCTCGAGAAGGCCGCGGAGCTCGACCCAACGGGCCGCGTCGGCGAGAAGGCGCGCCAGATGATCGCGCGCGTCCGCGCGCGTTGACGCGTCTCAGCGCGCCGGGCCCATGTGCGAGAGCGCGGACACGAGGAAGAGGACGAACGGGAGCTCGATCGGAAGGAGCGCGAGGTCGAGCGCGGCGGTGACCGGGCAGACGAGGACGAAGACGATCGTCCCCACGACCGGCGTGGTGTATTCGCCCCGGGGCTCCGTGTCGGGTGGGGCGGTCTGGATCGAGAAGGAGAAGTACCCTCCCGACACGCGTGCTCGCGCGGGGGGCTGGACGGAGAACCAGATCGAATCCGAGGACGTGACCTCGAAGACATCGGACGGGCGGCCCCGCGGATGCACCTCGGACTCGATCGCGCCGATCGAGCCGTCGCTCAGGACGCCTCGGACGACCGACCCCTCCCTGAAGTGGATCGGGCCCGCGGTCGCGGCGGGCCACGTCAGCTCGGTCTCGAGGTTCGCCGTCGGACACGACGGGCGGCCGACGTAGTGCCGGGTCGTGCCGTCGCGGCAGATGACTCCGACGTGGAGCGCCACGCGCCCATGCTCCTCGATGGCGAGACTCAGAGTGACGACGCTCGCGATCTCCTCGGGGTTCGCCGGCGTGGCATGAGGCGTGAATTGCCTCGCCATCAGCTTGTCGTGCGTCAGGATCGTGATGCACCCCGGCGCGAACGCGAGCAGGACGGCGAGGAGCATGGCACGTCGGATGGAGCGGCTGATCGGGCGTGGTGAGCTCAATGGATGCTCCCCTTGCTCGAGACGAACATGACCGCGCCGACGAAGAACGGCAACTCGAACGGCAGGAGCGCCAGGTCGAGCGCGAGGTCACCGAGCCGGGTGCCGGTCCACGTGGACGCGCAGCGCTCGGGCCGGAGGCGGTCGCACCCTCTACTCGAACTGCTCCGCGGCGAAGAGCTCGCGCGAGCCGCCCGTGACGCAGCCCGGAGCCGCGAGGAGGAGCGCGACGAGAGAGATGAGGAGCGCGCGTCGCGGTGTCATCGACGTGAGCCTAACCGCGTCGCGGATGCGGTGCTCGTCTACGGGACATCGACGACGACGATCGTCACGTCGTCGTCCGCCCCCTTCTCGTGCGCCGCATCGGCGAGGACGCGCGCGGCGGCCTCGGGCTCCCCTGCCGAGGCGAGGAGCATCTCGACCGCCGCGTCGTCGAGCTCCTTCGTGAGGCCGTCCGTGCAGAGGAGGAGCCGGTCGCCCGCGCGCAGGCTCACCGTCACGATCTCCGGGATCACGAGCGAGCTCGAGGCCCTCAGCGTCCGCGTGAGCATCTTCTGGTTCGGATGGGTGCGGAGCTCGTCCTTCGTGATCGCGCCGGCCTCGAACTGCTCGAAGGCGACCGAGTGATCGCGGGTGAGCTGCTCGAGGCGCCGCTCGCGGAGGAGATACCCGCGGCAGTCTCCGACATGGAGGAGATGCGCGTCGTGCTCGATGATGCGAAGCGCGGTGAGCGTCGCGCACATGTCCTCGTGCTCGCGGGTCCGAGCGCCCTCCGCGACGAGTGCCTTCGCGGCCGTCTTCGCGGCGCGTCCGAGCCACGTCGTGCGCTCCGCGACCGGCGGCGGAGGGAGTCGCAGGATCGAGGCGGTGTGCTCGACGACGAGGCGGCTCGCGGTCGCGGCGCCCGCGTAGCGGCCGACACCGTCCGAAACGATGTAGACGCCGGCGGCGTCGTCCGCGGAGGCGGCGTCCTCGTTGGCATGAGTCGGCGCGGCGACCGAGAGGACGAACGAGCGCGGCATGTCGTGAGCCTACTCGGCGAGCGCCTTCCGGCACATGATGCGGAGCGACCGTACGTACATCTCGAGCTCCTCGAGCGGGTCGTCGAGCTCTCCATACGTCGTCGCGCGGTCGCGCTCGCGTGTGGCCGCATGGATGTTCCGGACGTGCTTGATGTCCTCGCACGCCGAGTCGAGGAAGCGTTGCGCTTCGGTGAGCCCCCTCCTCCGGTCGTCCGTGTCGGAGCTCTCCTGGGCACGCTGGTAGATGGCCTTCGCGCTGACGTACTTCGCCCTGGCGGAGAAGGCGACGGAGGCCGGGACCGTGTGGCTGTGGTCGCGCTCCTCGGGCCACGCCGATCGGACCATGCCGAGGGCCACGGGCACGACGAGCGCTGCGACGAGGAGCCGCCGCCACGAGCGCGCGGTCCGGCGCGGTCGTCCCGAGCAACCGAGGTTCGGACATCGCGCGAGGTGAGCGGCGCAGTCCTCGTGGAGGACCATGCAGCAGCGCGGGCAGACCGACACTGTCTCCGTCGCGTCGTCGTGGCAGTAGCCACATCGGATCGACGAGCCCGAGACGGCGAGCCTCGGTCGAAGGACGAGCATGTCCCGGTTGAACCCCGAGCGGGCCCGAAGAGTTCCCGTCAGGGGTACGCGAACGAGCTGGAGGCCGGCGGGCGTGTCGGGCAGAGACGGCGTCGTCGGCCTGAAGACGTGGTTGCCAGGCAGCGAGTGCGGTCGTGCTCTCTGAAGATCGTCGGGCTCGACGGCCGAGCGCCTCATCCAGCCCCAGGCGAGTGTTCATCCGTGGCCCCGTCGTGAGCGGGCTCCCCACGACGAGGCCTCGGATGCACCGAAGACGTGCAGGCGCGGCCTCGTCGCACGCGATGAGGCCGCGGATGCACCGAAGACGTGCAGGAGAGGCTTCGTCGCGTGCTCGACCGCCACGACCGGTGGCCGACCGCGCTCTTCTCTGCGACCACGTCTTTGGGCCGCCGAGC
>CAZYLP010000635.1:0-4218 GCA_964648345.1 uncultured Planctomycetota bacterium | reverse complement strand
CGACGAAGTTCGACCCGAAGATCGACGGCGCTCGCTTCGTGAACACGGGCGACTACGCGAGCCGGGGCGACTGCCTCGCGCTCTCGCTCCTCTCGATCGACGCCTACGCGCGTCGCATGCGAGGAGAGAACCCTGGACACCAGAGCGGGCTCACCGACGCGTACCACCAGGCCACAGCGGGCAACCAGCAACAACGCGCGACCGGGGAGTGGGAGAAGATGTACGCCGGCAATCCGCGGGTCGGCTGGGGCGACCCGTCGACCGGCCTGAAGATCTGGGAGCGCCTCGCGGCGGGCGAGCCCATGGTCATCGACTTCTCCTCGTCCGCGTACCGCGCCGCGCATGCCATGGTCGTGTACGGCTACAAGGACGGGAAGTTCCTCCTCTACGACCCGAACTATCCCGGCGTGACGCACACCCTCGAGTGGGACCCCGTGAAGGGCTTCGGACGGTTCAGCCAGACGGGCGGGTTCTACGACGCGCCGACGGACGCGACCGCGTGGCGCCTCTCCGACTTCGGCTCCATGGGCCTCGCGGACGCGCTCCGGCAGGCGTGCGCGAACCAGGATCGGACCTGCACCGACCGCTATCGGCCCGCCACGATCGGCCTCGCGCGCGACGGGACGGCGACGATCGTCACGGGGACGGTGGGCGCCGTGCCGGCGGGCCTGACGCCGCGTTTCGGCGGGACGCCCTCGACGGTCGAGGTCTACTTCAACGGGCGGCTCGTGGGGAGCGGACCCGTCCAGGCGGATGGCTCCTACCGGGTCGAGTTGCCCCCGTCCGCGTACACGGGAGGTCCCACGGTCGTCGAGGTCGTCGTGCGCTCGAGCGACCGCGGCCTCGTCGGGCTCGGCCGCCAGGTCGTGACCGGACCCTTGCCCGCCGCGCCGCCGCGACCGAGACCGTCCGCGCCTTCGCGCACGCCCGGCTTCACGGGGCGCATGGGCGGCGTCGGGGGCAAAGGCGACTGACTCCGGGTCTCAGCTCGACGCGACGACGAGACCGGCGGCGCCGAGGTACGCGAACGCCTCGAGGAGCGCGGCGCCCCAGTTCGGCACGTCCTGCCGGCCGATCTCGTGCGTGAGCGACGAGTTCGGCACGAGCACGGCGCTCACCGCGAAGCGGAGCGACGGGAGGAGGACGAGGCCGAAGACCGCGTAGATCCCGAACTCGGTGAGGGCGAGGCTCCACCCGCGGAACTCGCCGCGCGCGGCGTGACCGATGACGAGGCCCATGGCCGCGATGCAGGAGCCGTAGCTCAGGCCCGCGGCCACGTTCCCGCGCGCGAGCTCGGCCTTCACGTCGAAGCCGCAGAGCCGGCGGTAGAGGAGGACCGAGATCACGAGCGGGACCTGCGAGATGACGAAGAAGCCGAACGCCGTGAGGACCGTCGTCTCGTCCCAGAGACCCGGCGAGCCGGGCGGAACCTCGGCGGGGCTCGTCGCCACGACGCCGTGGACGAGGAAGCCCTCCGCGACGTAGGCGCCCGCGGCGGCGAGGGCGACGCCCACGTTCCGGTCCTCGACGACGCCCTTCTTGATCGGAGTGCCGAGGATCATGATGAGCGGCGCCGAGCCGAGGAGGACGAGGAACGCACCGCCCCCGACGGCGCAGACGAGCACGGCGAGCTCGTGGAGGATCTTCTGGTTCGCCTCGGCGCGGACGACGCCCATGGCGATCGTGAGGAGCGCGGCGCCGTAGCCGAGGACGATGATCGCGGCCGCGGGGTTGTCGCGGATGAAGAGCTCGTCGTCGAGCTTCACCCCCGAGAGGACGAGCCTCCCGAACGCGTACTTCGCGAGCGTGACGAGCATGAGCGCCGTCGCGATCGCTGCGAGCGCCGCGCTGAGCGCTCGCGCGTCCTGCCAGAGAAGGGTGTTCGTGTCCACGGTCCCCTCGGCGCCGAACGTTATCAAAATTTGCGTCGAGGGAGCGCCCGTAGACGTCCGAAGGGCACGCTATAGTGACGCCCCGTCAGGGAGCTGTAATGGTGCCGCACGAGCCGCCGACCACCGAACAGAAGCCTGCCGAGCCGAGGCTCACGTCGCCGCGCCCCCGGGCGGACGAGGGCGACGTCGAGGAGACGCTCCGCCCGGCGCGCTTCGACGAGTTCATCGGCCAGACGCGCGTCGTCGACAACCTGAAGACCTGGATCCGCGCCGCCCAGGCCGGCGAGCGCCCGCTCGACCACATCCTCTTCACGGGCCCGCCCGGGCTCGGCAAGACGACGCTCGCGAACCTCGTCGCGCGCGAGATGCGCGCCGAGATCCGCGTCTCGAGCGGCCCGGTGCTCGAGCGACCCGGCGACCTCGCGGGGATCCTCTCGAAGCTCCGGCGCGGCGACGTGTTCTTCATCGACGAGGTCCACGCGCTCAAGAAGATCGTCGCCGAGTACCTCTACGCCGCGATGGAGGACTTCAGGATCGACATCACGATCGACGAGGGGCCCTACGCGCGGACGGTGCGCGTCCCGCTCGAACGCTTCACGCTCGTCGCGGCGACGACCCGCGCGGGCCGGCTCCTGAAGCCCTTCCGCGAGCGCTTCGGCGTCCAGGAGCGGCTCATGCCCTACTCCTCGTCCGAGCTCGCCACGATCCTCGCGCGCAGCTCGAGGGTCCTCGGTTGCACGCTCGGCGACGGGGCGGCATCGACGATCGCGATCCGCTCGCGCGGGACTCCGCGCGTCGCGAACCGCCTCCTCGCGCGGTCGCGCGACGTGGCGCTCGCCGATGGAAAGAAGGTCGTGGACGCGGTGATCGCGGAGAAGTCGCTCCGCATGCTCGGCGTGGACACGGACGGCCTCGACGAGATCGACCGCCGGATCCTCCGCGTCGTCGCCGAGCACGGCGGACAGCCCGTCGGTCTCAAGACGATCGCGATCGCCGTGGACGAAGAGGACGACACGGTGGAGGAGGTCTACGAGCCCTACCTCATCCAGCAGGGCCTCCTCGCGAAGACGCCGCGGGGCCGCCTCCTGACGGACCGCGGGCTCCAGCTCGCGGGATACACCGCGCCGCCGCGGCCTCCGGCGCCGCAACAGCCAACCCTGTTCCACGATCGATGAACTGGCTTCGCGGACCGATAAGTAAAGGGGAGAAGCCGTGGCCAAGCGCCGCCGCCGCCGCTTTTTGAGGGCGGGCCTCGTCCGCAAGCTCCGGGGCACCGCGCGGCGCCTCCGCGGACCGCTCGCGGCGGTCGTCGCGCTGTTCCTCGTCGCCTGCGTCGCCGAGGTCGAGTCCCACCGTCCGCCGCCGCCCCCCGCGCCCGAGCTCGTGGGCGAGCCCACGATCCGCGTCCAGATCCTCGAGAACCAGAAGCAGGTGAAGGTCGGCGCGACCGGGCCCGTCCGCATCGTGCCGAGCTCGGGCGACCCGCTCTTCCCGGACAAGCTCGACGACACGGTCGTCACGGCCGACGAGGCGTCGCTCGGGCTCAAGCTCGGCGAGAAGGCCTTCTTCGGCGCCCAGGAGCTCAAGCTCGCGCCCTCCCCGGGCGGGCTCGTGAGGATCGAGGGGAAGCCCTACAAGGGCGAGGTCATCGTCAAGCTCGACAAGGGCGTGCTCCTCAAGGTCATCAACCACGTGGGCACCGAGGACTACGTGGGCGGCGTCCTCGGCGGCGAGGTGCCGCTCAAGTGGCCCGACGCCGCGCTCAAGGCGCAGGCGATCGCGGCCCGCACCTACGCGATCTGGCACTGGAAGCGCTCGAACGCGAACGACCACGACGTCAAGGCCGACACGCGCTCGCAGATGTACGTGGGCCAGGCCACCCCCCGCGCGGTCGAGATGGTCGCGGCGACCCAGGGCCGCGTCCTCACGCACGGCGGCCGGATCTTCGAGTCGTTCTTCTTCGCGGCCTGCGCCGGCGAGACCGCGAACGCCGAGTGGGTCTTCGGGACCCAGCTCCCCGCGCTCGCCGGAGCCAAGTGCGGCTTCTGCATCACGTGCCCGCACGCGGCGTGGGAGCGGAAGATCACCCAGGCCGAGCTCGCGAAGGCGCTCGCCGGCTACGGCGTGAAGGGCAAGATCGAGCGGCTCGACACGGTCCCGTGGCCGCAGGGTGGCTATGTCAAGGAGGTCAAGGTGACCTCGGCCGCCGGCATCACGACCGTCCCGGGCCCCAAGTTCCGGTTCGCGTTCGCGCCGGCGCTCAAGAGCACGTCGTTCGCCGTCGCCGCCGATGCGACCGGCGACACGCTCGTCGTGACCGGCAAGG
>CAZYLP010000634.1:0-4220 GCA_964648345.1 uncultured Planctomycetota bacterium | reverse complement strand
GGCGCTGCCGCTCGCGCGCCTCGAGCTCCTCGCGCCGCGCGAGGTGACGATGCTCTCGGGGAGAGCCCGATTCGATGTCGTGAAGACGAGGACCCCGTTCCAGGTGCGCACTCCGCGCGGGACGGTGGTCGTCGCCGGCACCAAGTTCGTCGTGGAAGTGGAGGAAGAAGTGAACGCCAAGGTTCCGACCGCGGTCGCCGTCGTCACGATCACCGTGGTCTCGGGGGCGATCCTCTGGAAGAGCTCCGAGGGCCAGCCGGAGACACGCGTCGCCGCGGGTGAGCAGGCCGTCGCACGCGCGGGCGCGATCGAGCTGAGAGCCGGCGCGAACCCGATCGTCCCCGCCGCGCCCGACCTCGCGAAGGAGAACGAGGCGCTCCGCGCGAAGCTGGCCGAGGCCACGCGCCGGAACGCCGAGCTCGAGAGCCGGGTCGCCGCGGTCGCGTCGGACCAGCACGCCTCGGCGGCCGCTCCGCGCGAAGGGGCGCCCGTTCCGCGCGAAGGGGCGCCCGTCGCTCCGCGCGACGCAGCGCCGGCTGCGGCCGAGCGGTCCGCTCTCCGCCTCCGCTTCGGGCCCGAGAAGCACGTGAACGCGCTCTCCAAGGTCAAGAACTGGACCGAGCTCGCCGAGGCGTGCCGCACGCTCGGCCCCGTGATCAAGGAGTACTTCGCGCTCTCGGCGAAGGGCGAGAAGGTGCCGAACGAGCTCCTCCAGAAGGTCGTGAACGAGAACAACAAGCTCGTCGGGCTCGCCATGGCGGTGAACGGCCAGTTCGCGACCCACGCGACGGGGAACGGCGAGTACACGCACCCGCTCGTCCTCGGGAACCTCATGTCGAAGCACCTCGAGCTCGCCGGTCTCGCGCTCGACGAGCGGCAGGTGGACGAGATCGTGCGGATCGGGAGCGACTTCGACGCGCGCTACGAGGCGCTCCAGGCGGGTTACGGCGCCGAGACCTTGAAGCTCGAGAAGATCCTCGACGAGCTCGAGCTGAAGAAGGCATACGTGGACCGGGTAGGCGCGCTCCTCCGCCCGGATCAGCACGCCGCGATCTACGACCCGGAGACGAAGGACATGTACGCGGTCGACCTCTACTCGCCGCTCCTCATGCTCATGCAGCGCGTCCAGCCGATCGGCAAGACGTCCGTCGAGGAGCTCAGGAAGTCGGTCGTGAAGTCGTGGGTCCGCGACTGGGAGCTCGGCGACAAGAGCCCGGACGCCCTCGCCGAGGCCTTCGTCCGCGAGCTGGACCCGAAGCCGGTCGCCCCGGCGCTCGCGGCCGCCTTCAGGATCGAGGACGCGATCCTCGCCGGCCGCGCCACCATCAAGGCCATGAAGGAGGCGCTCCGCACCCTCGCCCTCGATGAGGACACGACGAAGGAGATCCGCACCGCGGGCGGCTTCGTCGTGCCGCGCCTCCTCACCGAGGCCCCGAAGAAGGCCGCGAAGGAGGCCGAGTAGCCCGGGGCCCCTGGAATTGGGAGGCGTGCCTGGAGTAGGATCTCCGGGCGCGCGCTCCCACGGAGGGCTCCTTGTTCCGTCGCCTTTTCTTGCTGAGCTTCGTGGCGGTGAGCCTCGCCGGCTGCCTCGACACGCGCAAAGAGAAGATCTACGTGCGGCGCGTCCCTCCGACGAAGGAGGAGCTCGACTCGCTGCCGCCGCCCGAGTACCTCGACGTGCTCAAGCGCCAGGACGCCGAGCGCGAGCGGCTGCGCATCCCGCTCTCCATCCACGAGGACACGGACTACCTGAACGAGGGCCGGCGCAGCATGGCCCAGTCGGTCCGTTACTCGCGCGACCCGTGGGCGACCTACGAGGCGGACCGGATCCGGGTCATCCAGTCGCGCAACTGGGCCGACGTGGGCAAGTCGCCGGCGCCCGAGGTCTACCCGAAGCGCGAGACGCCCGTCGAGAACGACCCCTTCGCGCCCGTCGCCAAGATGGGCAAGAAGAAGGAGGCCGACGGCGAGACGCCGCCCGAGGGCGAGAAGCCCGAGGGCGAGAAGCCCGCCAAGAAGCCCGAGGGCGAGAAGAAGGACAAGTAGCCGGTCGTCTCGCGCTCAGCCCGTCTTCGCGGGCTCGTTCGGCTTCGCCGGCTCGCTGGGCGCCGCGAGCTCGGGCGGCAACGGACCGAGCCCCTCGAGGAGCTTGTCCTTCGAGTACTGCATGCTCGCGTAGGCGTGCTCCTTGTGCTGCGTGAGGTCGAGGCCCTTCGCCTCCTCCTCGACCTTCACGCGGAGACCGATCGTGAGGTCGATGAGCTTCAGGATCACGGCCGTGCAGAACGCCGCGTAGAGGAGCGGCGCGAGCGTCGCGACGAGCTGCTTCCAGACCTGCGAGGCGTTGCCGGCGAGGAGGCCGTCGGCGCCCGCGTCGTTGATCGCCTTGCTCGCGAAGACGCCCGTCGCGATCGCGCCGAACATGCCGCCGACGCCGTGGACGCCGACGACGTCGAGCGAGTCGTCGTACTTGAGCTTGTCCTTCAGGTGGCACGCGCCGAAGCAGACGACGCCCGCGAGGGCGCCGATCCCGAGCGCGGCGAGGGGTCCGACGTAGCCCGAGGCGGGCGTGATCGCCACGAGCCCGGCGACCGCGCCGCCCGCGGCGCCGAGGACCGACGGGTTGCCGCGGATCTTCCACTCGGCGAAGAGCCACGTGAGCGCGGCGGCGGCCGCGGAGGTGTTCGTCGCGACGAAGGTGCTCGTCGCGAGCTTGCCCGCCGAGAGCGCGCTGCCCGCGTTGAAGCCGAACCAGCCGAACCAGAGGAGGCCGGCGCCGGTGATCGTGAGCGGGAGGCTGTGGGGGACGGTGCGGTTCTCGCCCCAGCCCGAGCGCCCGCCGAGCACGAGCACGGCGACGAGCGCCGAGACGCCCGAGGTCACGTGCACGACCGTACCGCCCGCGAAGTCGAGGGCGCCGAGCTTGGAGAGCCAGCCGCCTTGCCCCCAGACCCAGTGGCACACCGGGTCGTAGACGACGGTCGTCCACGCGAGCGTGAAGACGACGTACGACGAGAACTTCTTGCGCTCGGCGAACGCGCCCGTGATCAGCGCGGGCGTGATGATCGCGAACATGAGCTGGAACATCATGAACGCCTGGTGCGGGATCGTGGGGGCGTACGGACCCGGGTCCGTCCCGACCGTGTTCAGTCCGGCCCACTCGAGGCCGCCAATGAAGCCGCCCTTGTCCGGTCCGAAGGCGAGGCTGTAGCCGAACAGGACCCACTGGACGGTCACGAGCGCCATGCACATGAAGCTGTGCATGATCGTCGTGAGCGCGTTCTTCTTCTGGACCATGCCGCCGTAGAACAGAGCGAGACCCGGCGCGGTCATCATGAGCACGAGCGCGGAGCAGACCAGCACCCAGCCGGTGTCCCCGCTGTCGATCCTCGGCGGCATTCTTCCCCCCCGCCGCACGAATACCATCGAGCACTACCAATGGACAACGGGGCCCGCGAGTCCTACGATCTCGCGGCGAGGGAAGGAACCGAATGCTGAGCTCGAACGTGGCGCGTCAGGCGGCGGTCACCGCGGCGCACTCCTTCAAGAACGGGGCGGCGCCGAACGGCGCGTGCGCCTCGACGACGAACCAGTCGATGGAGGAGATCTTCGGCATCGACGTCTTCGGCGAGGCGCAGATGCGCGCCCGCATGCCCAAGGAGACGTTCAAGGCTCTCCAGCGCACGATCCAGACCGGAGAGCGGCTCGACCGCTCGGTCGCGGACGTGGTCGCGGCCGCGATGAAGGCCTGGGCGATCGAGAACGGCGCGACGCACTACACGCACTGGTTCCAGCCCCTCACCGGCTCGACCGCCGAGAAGCACGACGCGCTCGTCCTCCCGGACGGCAAGGGCGGCACGATCTTCTCGTTCTCGGGCGGCGAGCTCGTCCAGGGCGAGCCGGACGCGTCGAGCTTCCCGTCGGGCGGCATCCGGGCGACGTTCGAGGCGCGCGGCTACACGGCGTGGGACGCGACGAGCCCCGCGTTCCTCATCCGCGGCCAGAACAACGTGACGCTCGTCATCCCGACCGCCTTCGTGTCGTGGACGGGCGCCTCGCTCGACCAGAAGACGCCGCTCCTCCGCTCGGTGGACGCGCTCTCGGCGCAGGCGATGAGGATCCTCCGCCTCTTCGGCACCGATCGCGGCGTGAACCGCGTCCAGACGACCCTCGGCTGCGAGCAGGAGTACTTCCTGATCGACCGGAACCTCTACTTCTCG
>CAZYLP010000633.1:1604-4226 GCA_964648345.1 uncultured Planctomycetota bacterium | reverse complement strand
GGTGAGGTCGGTCGGAGCCACGAGCTTGATCGTGTCGAGCACCTGCTTCATGCCCGTGCTCGTCGCGGTGAGCTCGGGGGGCTTCTGGCTCTTCAAGTCGGAGATGCGCTTGAGGGCCTGGTTCTCGTGGGCGAGCCGGACCTGGCCGATGGCCTTCCCGACGACGAGAAGGAAGTACTCGCGGTCGATGGGCTTCGGGACGAAGTCGAAGGCGCCCGCCTTCATGACCTTGACCACCGAGTGGACGGGCGCGTCGCGGCCGGTGATGACGACCTCGGTCGCGGGCGCCTTGTCCTTCACGCGCTTCAGGAGCTCGAGCCCGTTCAGGCCCTTGAGGAAGAGGTCGGCGACGAGGACCGAGATGGCCTCGCGCCCGACGATCTCGAGGGCGGCGTCTCCGTCGCGGACGCCCTGCGCCGTGTAGCCGTCGGCGCGGAGGGCCGCGAGCAGCAGCTCGCGAAGCTCATCCTCACCCTCGACGACCAGGACCGGCGGCCTATCGGGCATTTCTTCCTGCGTCGGCCAGGGGGACGTCACCCGGTCCGACGCGGTCGATGTTAGTCAGGTCCGACGAAGCGCGCCACTCCGGCAAAAACTCCCGAGGAGGGAGCGGAGAGTGACGGCCGTGGGCGCCCTCAGCGCTTCTTCGTCGGCCGCTTCTTGCCGGAACCGCGCGCGGCGGACTTCTTCGAGGACTTGCGGTCCATCTTGAGGCGGCGCCAGCGATCCTGGTTGTAGTGCTTGGCGCAGAACCCCTTCGCGCGATGCGGCTGAGTGCACCGCGGGACGCGGCACCCCTCGAAGCCCATCACGTGCTCCCGGTCGGGAGTCAGGCGCCCGTGGACGCGGAGCTGGCGCGCGTGCTTCCGGCAGTACCACCGGATGGTGTCGGTGCGATTGCAGCCCTCCGAGAGGCAGACCCGCACGGCTCCGCGCTCGCGCTCGGGCGTGAGCTTGCCGTGACGAAGGACCTGCGCGTAGTGCTTCTTGCAGTAGTCCTTCGCGTAGTGACGTGCCTGGCAGTTCTCGACCGAGCACTGCCGTTCCTTGCCGACCGGGGGGACCCTATCCATCGAATCGCCCGTTCCGTGAGCCGCGTCCAGAATCATGATCACCTTCGCTCGACGCCACTGCGAACCTTCTTCTTGCTGCCTTGTCGCAAGAGCCGGTTGCACTCTCTGACCAACGACTTTTACCTGAGCCGAATCATCGTGAAGCGCACGTCCCCACCCGGGAAGCGCCCCGACCCCTGTGGCGTCAGCTGAACGGCCGACGAGCACCAACTATAGGGACGCGCCGCAGCATTTCAAGCGGTGGCAGTTTTTCCTAGGGATGGTCACGGGAGCCAGTCTTGAGGGCGCCCGAGTTGCGATTCCGGACAGTAAGGCGCACGGCATCATCCTGCGCTTGGCGAGCGAGAGCGGCCCCGTTCGTCCCGTTGACGATCACCGCGAGCGCGATCACCTCGCGCTCGCCCTTCGCGCCGTGCTCGAGCTCGATGTAGCCCGCGAGCGAGCTGACGCCGTGCATCGTCCCCGTCTTGCCGTGGAACGTCGCGCCCTTCGGGAGGTCCTTGAGACGCTTCTCGAGCGTCCCGTCCACGCCCGCGATCGAGAGGGACTCGTCGAACACCGCGGCCTGCGGCCCCTTCGCGACGGACTCGAGCACCGACACGAGCGCGCGCGCGCTGAGGCGGTCCTCGCGCGACAGCCCCGACCCGTCGCGCACGCGGGACTCGCCCTCGGGCACGCCCAGGTCGGCGAGGTACTTCGAGACGACCCTGGCCCCTTCCACCCACGAGCCCGCGGCGCCCTTCTTGAGGCCCAGGGTCTTGAGGAGGCACTCGGCGTAGAGGTTCTGCGACCGCTTGTTGCAGACCCCGAGCGCGCGCGGCAGCGAGCCCTTGTAGACGTGGAGCGGGGTCCCGGCCGGCTGCGGCTCGGACGCCTCGGCGAGCCGGGCCTTGCCGCGGACCGTGATGCCCGCCTCCTTCAGGCGGTCGGCGAGCACCTCCGCGAAGAACCGCGCCGGGTTCGGGACCGTGATCGGAGCCTCGTAGGGCGTGGCCTGCGTCCAGACCTTGCCGGTCACGTGGAACGTCCGGCCCTCCGCGTCGCGGGAGAGGCTGATCGCGTGGTCGCGCTTCTGGCCCGTCGTCGTCGCCTTCACGTCGAGGGTGATCGCCTTCGTCTCGGGGCGCGCCGTCGCCTTGACGACGCCGCCCTGGGGCTGGACCTCGATGTCGAGGCAGTTGTCGTTCAGGTTGAGCGCCGAGACCTCGGCCGCGTACCAGTCGTGAGCTTCCTTGGCGTTCCAGTCCGGGTGGAAGCCGAGCTTCTCGAACGCGCGGTCGTCCGCGACGATGTCGCCCTCGACGACGCGGACCTTCTTCTTGAGCGCCTCGGCCCAGTCCGCGAGGAGCGGCTTCGAGTCGTCGAGCTGGAAGCGCCGCGCGATCGACGGGTCGCCCGACCCGCGCACGACGAGGTCGCCCTTGAGCACGCCGTCCGCGCCGAGCGTGCCGCGCGCGTAGACGGCCGTCTCGTGCTCGAAGTCCGCTCCGAGGAGCGTGAGCGCGGCCGCTGTCGTCGCGAGCTTCATCGTGGAGGCGGGCGTCCGCGG
>CAZYLP010000633.1:0-1594 GCA_964648345.1 uncultured Planctomycetota bacterium | reverse complement strand
TCGTTCGAGTCCTTCTCGTAGAGGGTCTCGCCCGTCGTGACCGAGCGGATGAGGATCGAGACCTTCGCGCCCTTGCCGATCTTGGCGACGGCCCCGTCGATCGAGCGCTCGGTCTCCTCGCCGACCGAAGCCACCGGACCGAGCGCCACCGCTCCGAGGACGACGAGCGTCCCGACGAGCCGCTTCGGTGTGGCGCGCCTCGCTGCCGCTCGTCTCATTTGGAGCCTCCGCCCTTCTTATCGGCTGGAGGCGAATGGACTTTGAGCGACCGCACGATCGCGTTCGCGAGCGCCTTGGCTTCGTGGAGGTCTTCCGGCATCGACGTCACAAGGACCCGGATGAAGTCCTTGGGCCCTTGAACGAGGCAGACCTGCATGTGCAGCGCCGTCTGATCCTGGCGGATCATGCTCACGACGTAGCGATACGCAGGCCCGAGGGGCGACGCCGGCATGGGGCCGTCCTCGAGCTGCTTCGCATCGGGGAAGTTCTCGCTGAATCGGAGGACCTGGTCGCGTGCCTGGGCGTCGGGTGTGTCCTTGCCCATCCAGTTCCGCGGCCACGCCTCGATCTCGACGACGGGGCCTCCGCCCCGATTGCCCACGAGAATCACGGACCGGTCGCTCGCCTTGCCCTCGATCCGGTGCGTGATCGGGACGCCGAACTCGTACTTCTCGAGACGCGGATCCCAGTGGAGCTCGACCTCGGGCTCGTCCGCCACCGCCGGGCGCGCGTGAGGGCTCGGCTTGACGAGCGGCCAGAGAGCGGCGCCGTACGAAGCGAGGCCCCAGCCGAGCGCGCCGAGGCTGACGAGGAGGAGGCCGCCGCGGACGAGGCGCAGCCTCTTCGGGTCGTAGAGCGGGACGAGCCCCGCGATGAACCCGCCGATCAGGAACGACGTGCCCGCCGCGGGGAGCATGGGAGGGAGGACGCGCGTGAAGGCCGCGCCGAACAGCACGGGCCCCGAGAACATCGTCGTGATGAGCGCGCCGATCATCCCGCCGAAGATCGCGGCGACGAAGTTCTTCTCGCGTGTCCGGATCTGGATCGAGACGCTGGCCCCGATGAGGGCGAGCGCCCCGGCCGTCGTGCCCGCGGAGCTGTCGAGGATCGTCGGCGCCTCGTTCCACACCCGGACCGCGTCGCCCGCGGCGCCGCCCGCGAGGAAGCAGAAGAGGAACCCACCGGCTCCGAGCGACCGCTCGACCCGGAGCCCGTTGTAGAAGAGCGCGCCGAAGACGACGAGGGCCTGGAGCTCGTTGTGCTTTCCGTGGACGAACAACCCCGCGATGAGGCGGTACCACGTCGAGGTGTCCTCGCGGAGGAACTTGGAGATCGTGGCCGTCTTGTAGACGTACTGCTGCGGGCCCTGCTCCCAGTAGAAGAGGCCGACCGCGCCGAGCATGAGCCCCGCGAGGACGAACGTCGCCCACGGCAGCGCCGCCGGCTGCGGCGGCGGCGGCGGCCTCCGTGGCGGGGCTGCGACGGGGCGGCCAAGGGGAGCCGCGGCTGGCGTCGGCGCAGGAGCAGGAGCAGGCGCTGGCGCCGGCGGCGTCGGAGCGGACGGATCCGGCGCCGGTGGTGAGGCCGCCGCGGG
>CAZYLP010000632.1:0-4251 GCA_964648345.1 uncultured Planctomycetota bacterium | reverse complement strand
CGCGGGCGCCGCGGCCGAGCAGGCCGCCGGGGCCGGCGGGCCGCCGCCCGCCGCCCCCGCCGTCGCGAGCGCGCTCATCAAGGAGGCGGGCCGCAAGGCGGCCGCCGACGAGCCGCTCGCCGACCTCCCGCCGCTCGCGCCGGCCGCGCCCGTCGAGGCGCCGGGCCAGCCGCGCAAGCGCTCGCGGCGCGTGACGATCCCGAACCTCCCGACGCTCGAGCCCGAGCACGTGAAGCGGCCGACTCTCCCGACGGCGGCCGGGCCGGCGGCCGCGCCGGCGCCCGTCGCGTCGCCCTCCTCGTCGGGCGAGGACAAGTCGAGCTCGAGCGGCGGCAGCAGCTCGGGCGACGTCTCGAGCGGCTCGAACCTCGACCAGCGCCGCGCGGGCGAGCGCCGGATCTCGGTGAGCGCGCGCGGCCCGGCGCGCGGGATCTACGTCGCGCTCGGCGCGCTCTCGCTCCTCGCCGTCTTCGGCTCCTCGGCCGCGGTCATGTTCTGGATGGAGGCCGACCGGAAGGGCCGCGAGTCGGACGAGTGGCGGCACCGCTTCGAGGCGACGAAGAAGGAGTACGACGACTACCGGAAGACGACGAACGAGAAGGACCGCGAGGAGCAGCTCACGGCGCTCCGCCAGCGCGACGAGACGGCCCGCCTCCTCGACAACCTCGAGAAGTCCCTCGAGCACGAGCGGAAGGAGTCGAAGCGCGTCGAGCAGTCGAGCCGGACGCGCATCGAGGACCTCCAGCAGGAGCTCGCCCGCGCCAAGGGCGAGATCGCGGCCCTCTCGAACGCGAGCGCGAGCCAGCGCTCGGGCGGCGACAACCGCGCGTGGAAGGTGCTCCAGAAGCGCCTCGCGCGCTCGATCGTCCTCGTCGCGTGCACGATCAAGCTCAAGAAGCGCGACGGCACGCACGAGATGTTCACGTGCTTCGGGAGCGGGTTCTTCGTCTCGAAGGAAGGGCACATCGTCACGAACAAGCACGTGGTCGAGCCCTGGAAGTTCAACCCGCTCGCCCTCCGCCTCGCGCAGGAGGACCTCGAGCCCGACCTCAAGTCCTACCAGCTCGCCGTGTGGATCGCGGAGACGCGCTTCGCGAGCGGGCAGCAGCTCGACGTGACGACGGGCTACTCGACGAACATGAGGACGCTCGAGAAGGTCCGGACCGCCCGCGACGTCATGACGCCCATCCTGAACACGGGCGACAAGGGGCCGCGGAACCTCATGGTCCACAACGAGCGCTCGAACGAGGACCTCGCCCTCCTCAAGGCGACGGGCGGTCCGTTCGACCCGATCCCGCTCCGCGGCCAGCGCGACGGGAACGTCGAGAAGCTCGACCCCGTCATGCTCCTCGGCTTCCCGGCCGGCGCCAAGATCCTCGAGAAGGGCGTCGCCGAGAGCTCGCCCTCGGTCGGCGAGGTCCGCAAGGTCGAGGACACGATCTACATCCACGCCTCGATGATGGGCGGCAACTCGGGCGGCCCGCTCATCGACACCGAGGGCCGCGTCGTCGGCGTCGCCACGCGCGTCATGATCGGCCCCGAGAACGGCGGCCTCGGCGTCTGCCTCAAGGCCGACCACGTGATCGATCTCTACGACGGCGGGAGCTGGTAGCCCAGCTCCGCCAGCTCGAGCGAGCGAAGCGAGTCGAGAGCCCGCGCCGCCGTCCCGATCACGCGGCCGTTCGAGACCATGAAGACGTGCGGTGAGACCGGCCCGCGCTCCTCGAGGTCGGCGCGAGCGCAGTGCTCCGCGGTGCGGCGCAGGAGACGCGCCGCGACGAGCAGGCTCAGGCTGCACGCGAACATGTGGTAGCGGTCGGGGACCGCGACGGCGATCGGGTCGCAGTCGAGGGCTTCCTGCGCCTTCTTCATGAGGCGCGGGATCAGGATCCCGGCCGCCGTGTGAGCGTCGCCCGAGCGGACGAGGAGGCTCGCCTCGCCGCCGACGGTCCGCCGCACCCAGGGCGCGCGCCCCGGCCGCCTTATCAGGTTCATGATCGCGGAGCGGTTGAGGTCGTCGAGGAACCACCGGTTCTCGAGCTTGACGCTCTTGTAGAGGAGGAGCTCCGTCGGGTCGGGGAGGTCCCAGCCGTACGCGACGAGCGGACTGTCGGGCTGCCCCCGGACGAGCGGGCGCGTGACGCATCGTCCGCGGTCGCTCCAGCCCTTCGGCTTCAGCACGGGCAGGAAGCTCGGGTCGTAGATGTCCGGCATGGCTCTCTCCCACGGAGAGCCCGTGTGCATGGTCCATGCCCAACACATGACCTTGAGAGGACTTCCCCGCTCCGGCGCTCCCGCGGCAAATCATCCCAGTCGCCGTCGCGAGCGTTACAATCCGCCCCCCTCGAACCCAGGAGGAACCCCGTGGCCGAGCACCCGCTCCAGCTCCGCGACATCCGCTTCGCCCTCTTCGAGCACCTCGGCGTGGACAAGGAGGCGGGCCGCGACCGCGAGCAGCTCGATCAGATCCTCGAGGCCGCGGGGACCTTCGCGAAGGAGGTCCTCGCGCCCCTGAACCCGAAGGGCGACAGGAAGGGCGTCGTCCGCCACGACGACGGCCGCGTCACCGTCGCGCCCGGCTACAAGGAGGCGCTCGACCGCTACCGCGAGGAGGGCTGGCCGAGCATGGCCGCCTCCGAGGCGGACGGCGGGCAGGACCTCCTCTACTCGCTCGTCGTCGCGGTGGACGAGCTCGGGATCGGCGCCTGCTGCGCGTTCCACAACTACGTCGGCCTCACGCGCGCCTGCGCGAACATGCTCATCCGGCGCGCGTCCGAGGAGCAGAAGAAGACGTGGGCGTCGAAGCTCCTCACCCACGAGTGGCAGGGCACCATGTGCCTCACCGAGGCGGGCGCCGGGTCCGACGTCGGCGCTCTCCGCACGAAGGCGAAGCCCATCTCGGGCGAGAAGTACCTGATCGAGGGGACGAAGGTCTTCATCACGTCGGGCGAGCACGAGATGACGGACAACATCGTCCACATCGTCCTCGCCCGCATCGAAGGCGACCCTCAAGGCACGAAGGGGATCTCCTGTTTCATCGTCCCGAAGAAGCGGCTCGACGGCACGCCGAACGACGTCTTCTGCGCGGGCATCGAGGAGAAGATGGGGATCCACGGCTCCGTCACGACGACGATGGAGTTCGGCCGCAACGGGAAGTGCGAGGGGTACCTGATCGGCAAGCCGCGCGAGGGCATGTCGATCATGTTCGAGATCATGAACGAGGAGCGGATCGTCGTCGGCCTCCAGGGGAACGCGCTCGCCTCGACCGCCTACGGCCTCGCGCTCAAGTACGCCAAGGAGCGGCTCCAGGGCTCGCGGATCGACGCGGGGAAGACCGCGTCCGAGAAGAAGGTCGCGATCATCGAGCACCCCGACGTCCGCCGCATGCTCCTCCAGTGCAAGGCGCAGACGGAGGCGAACCGCGCGATCTTCTTCTACACGGCGCGCGAGATCGACCGCGAGCGCCGGGCGGAGCCCGGGCCTCGCCGCGAGGAGCACTCGGCGCGGATCGGCCTCATGACGCCGATCTGCAAGGCCTACGGCAGCGAGACGGGCTTCCAGATCTGCTCGACGGCCATGCAGGTCTTCGGCGGCTACGGCTACTGCCGCGAGTTCCTCGTCGAGCAGCTCGTCCGCGACAGCCGGATCGCCTGCGTCTACGAGGGCACGAACGGGATCCAGGCGCAGGACCTCCTCTTCAGGAAGATCGCGCGCGACAACGGTCGCGCCTTCCAGAGCTGGATGAGCGGGGACGTGGGCGCGACGTGCGGCCGCCTCGGGGCTCACCCGACGCTCGGGCCGCTCTCGAAGATCCTCATCGACCGCTGCGATGAGCTCGCCAAGGTCGCGGGCGACATCGCGTTCGAGCGCCTCGCGAAGGGCAAGCTCGCCGACGCCGCCCTCGACGCGACGCCGTTCCTCGGCATGGTCGGGAACGTCGCGGGCGCGTGGCTCCTCCTCGAGCAGGCCGAGGTCGCGGAGAAGAAGCTCGCGGAGATGCGTGCGCCGGGCGAGGACAACGCGCGCGTCGAGTGGGCGAAGTCGTCCGACGAGGGCGCCTTCTACCTCGGCAAGGTCGAGAGCGCGCGCTTCTTCATCCACCAGATCCTCGCGGAGAACTCGATGCGCGCCGCCCAGATCCTCTCTGGTGACCGCTCCGCTCACCGCGTCGTTCTGCGAATTCACGACCTGCCCTCGCTGCGCTCGGGCGTCGCGAATTCACCCAGCCCCATTCGCGGGGGGGCTTCGCCC
>CAZYLP010000631.1:0-4268 GCA_964648345.1 uncultured Planctomycetota bacterium | reverse complement strand
CATTCGGTTCGACCGATGAGGAGCACGCTCCGCCAGACGTAGCTCGCGACGTCGAACTCGACGGTGAGCTTGCGCACGCCCTGCTCGGTCTCCCGGTCATCGACGACGAGGTCGAGCACCGGCACCCCGTGCCGCTGCCGGACGGCCGTCGCGTGCAGGTCCAGGTACTCCTCGGGGCTGTGGACGCCGAAGGCGGAGACGCGGATCTCGTACGAGCCCTGCGTCCCGTTGATCGGGAAGCGCAAGTGAGCGCCGCCGGGCTGGATACGCGGGACGGGCCAGTTCGAGGGCGCCTCGAACGTCACCGTCCGGCCGATCGCGTGATGGACCTTCTCCGCGAGCATGCCTTCTCCGTCAGATCTTGGGGGCTTCGCCCCCCCTATTCTCTGCGCCCTGTCGAGGAGCGCACGCCGTGCCCGTGCACGGACTGCACAACTCGTGTGGCCACCGAGCAATCGTCGCAACGCGATCGTTGCATTCACCCGAATTCCGACGCCCCTGTGACAATTCGCCGCATGGAACCCGCGGCTCGTCCTCTCCGCTACAATCTGCCCCTCAAATCGAAAGGCTGAGAATGGCCGATCTTCTGTTCGAGCTGTATTGCGAGGAGCTCCCCGCGAGCTACCTCGACAAGGCGATCGAGTCGCTCACCGAGCAGACGGCGAAGAAGCTCGAGGACCTGAGGATCCCCGGCGAGAAGGTGCACGTCACGGGGTCGCCGCGAAGGATCGCGGTCCACGTGACCGGCCTGCCGGACGAGCAGCGGTCGTCGAGCGAGGAGCTCCTCGGGCCGCCCGTGTCGGCGGCGTTCAAGGACGGGAAGCCGACCAAGGCCGCGGAGTCGTTCGCCGCGAAGGTGGGCGTCCCGATCGACAAGCTCGAGCAGAAGGACACGCCCAAGGGCAAGTACCTGTTCGGCACCAAGAAGGGCGAGTCGAAGCCGACGGGCGCGGTGCTCCCGGACGCGCTCGTCGAGCTCGTCAAGTCGATCGAATTCCCGAAGTCCATGGTCTGGGTCCCGGGCTCGAAGCTCCGCTTCGCGCGGCCCCTCCGCACGATGGTCGCGCTCCTCGGCGAGGAGGTCGTCGCGCTCGAGTGGAACGGGATCCGGAGCGGCCGGACGACGTGGGGCCACCCCTTCCTCTCGCCGGGCGCGATCGAGCTCCGCTCGTCGTCCTTCAAGGAGTACGAGGCGGCCCTCGAGAAGCGGCAGGTCATCGTGGACCGCGACCGCCGCCGGAAGATGATCGCGGAGAAGGTGCAGGCCCACATGAAGTCGGGCCAGCCGAATCCGAAGGTCGTGGACACGGCCGCGAACCTCGTCGAGTGGCCGGAGGTCATGACGGGCTCGTTCACGGAGAAGTACCTCGAGATCCCCGCCGGCGTCATCGTCGCGGCGATCGAGGGTCACCTCCGCGCGTTCCCGATCTTCAAGGACGAGCGATGCCTCGAGAACCGCTTCGCGTTCGTCTGCAACCGGCCGGGCAACGACACGATCCGGAAGGGCAACGAGCGCGTCCTCGCGGCGCGGCTCTCGGACGCTCACTTCTTCTACTTGAAGGACCAGAAGACGAAGCTCGAGGAGCTCGTCCCGCGCCTCGCGGACGTCGTCTTCGCCGACAAGCTCGGCTCGTACGCCGACAAGCAGACGCGCGTCGGCAAGCTCGCGAGCGACGTCGCGAAGTCGATCCCCGGCGTGAACGAGGCCTGGATCGCCGAGGCCGCGAAGCTCATGAAGGCCGACCTCGTGACCGAGGTCGTGGGCGAGTTCCCCGAGCTCCAGGGCGAGATCGGCTCGGACTACGCGCGCCGGCAGAAGAAGCCGGACGAGGTCGCGGAGGCGATCCGCGAGGCCTACCTTCCGAAGTCGGACGGCGGCGCGCTCCCGAAGACGAAGACCGGCATCGCGCTCTCGCTCGCGGAGAAGCTCGACAACACCGTCGCCGCCTTCGCGACGGGCATGAAGCCCACGGGCTCGAAGGACCCGCTCGGCGTGAGGCGGCAGGTGATCGGCATCCTCCGGATCCTCCGCGAGGCGAACGTCGCCCTCCCGCCCGCGAGGGCTCTCGCGCGCGCGGGGGAGCTCCTCCCCGACGAGGCCGTCACGCCGCGGAAGAAGCCGGACCCGAAGGCGCCGCCGGTGGACCTCGCCGCGATCCGCGCCAAGCTCGTCGCCGAGGTCCGCGAGTACGTGAAGGGCCGCGTCGTCGCCATGGCCGAGGACGAGACCAAGAGCCCCGAAGGGAAGAAGCGCCCGGAGCTCGTCAACGCGGTCCTCGTCTCGGGCTCGGGCATGGAGGACATCCCGGACTTCTGGGCGCGCATCACCGCGCTCCAGGAGCTCTCGCGCTCGCCGCGCTTCTACGACCTCGTGAAGCTCGTCGAGCGGACGCGCAACATCACCAAGGACGCGCCGAAGGGCGCGGAGCCCCAGGAGTCGCTCCTCCAGCACGACGCCGAGAAGGAGCTCTACAAGGCCTTCTCGAGCGTGCGCGCGAGGGTGAAGGACGCGCTCTCGCGCCGCTGCTACGCGGAGGCCGGCCGGCTCTACGAGGAGGCGCTCACCGCGCCCGTCGAGCGCTTCATGAAGGACGTCTTCGTGAACGACAAGAACGAGGCCGTGCGCGCGAACCGACTCGCGCTCCTCTCGAGCCTCCACGCGCTCCTCGCCGGGCCTTTCGCGGATCTCGCGGAAGTGTCGGTGGGGGCCTGATACACTCTCTTCGTTCGTCGGAACGTTTCATCTTCAACGACGCGTTCCGATGAGAGACAACTCCTGTGGTCCGGCGTGACGGTCACACGGACTTCGAGTTGCGACTCCGGGTGCTCCCATGGACGAGCGCGGGCCGCGCGTTCTCTACATAGATGACGATGCGGATGCGCGAAGGCTCCTCGCGAAGGCCCTGTCGCTTCGTGGCTACGAGGTGCGCGCCTCGGCCGACGGCCCGTCGGGCCTCGCCGAGCTCAAGCGCGAGCCCGCGGACGTCGTCCTCCTCGACCTCCGTCTCCCCGGCATGGACGGGATCGAGGTCTGCCGCCAGGTGAAGGCGCTCGCGGGCGAGACGTTCCTCCCCGTGATCTTCCTCACCGCGCAGACCGACGTGACGGAGAAGGTGAAGGCCCTCGAGGGCGGGGGCGACGACTTCTGCGTCAAGCCCGTCTTCCTCGACGAGCTCGACGCGCGGATCCGCGTCCTCCTCCGCCTCCGGAGCCGCGAGCGGCGGCTCATGAACGAGACGCAGAAGTTCCGCCGGATCGCGCTCGTGGACCCGCTGACCGAGCTCGGCAACCGCCGCGCGTTCGAGTCCGAGCTCGAGCGCTCGTGGGCCCGGGTCGAGCGCAACCAGCGGCCCCTCGCCCTGCTGATCGCGGACATCGACCGCTTCAAGGCCTTCAACGACCGCTACGGGCACCGGACGGGCGACGAGGTCCTCAAGGCGGTCGCCAAGGCGCTCAACAGCGCGGTCCGCAAGGGCGACTCGACGTACCGGCTCGGCGGGGAAGAGTTCGTCGTCCTCGCGCCCGAGGCGACCCGCGAGGGCGCGGTGATCATCGCCGAGCGCATCCGGCGCGCGGTCGCGACCGAGAAGGTCTCGCCGCCGCCCGACTCCTCCTCGACGCGGCCGCTCTCGGTGACCGTCTCCGTCGGGCTCGCGGTCGTCCCGGACCCCGGGATCCCCTCGCGCGCCGCGCTCATCGAGTGCGCCGACCGCGCGCTCTACGACGCCAAGGCCGCGGGGCGCGACCGCGTCGTCGTCGCGGCGGCGACCGTCTCGCACGGCGGCCCGCCGGGGGCCTGAGAACCGGTCTTGCAGCAACAGTGGGGGCCCTACACCGTCGTCGGCGAGGTCGGCCGCGGCGGCACGGGCGTCGTCCTCCGCGCGCGCGGCCCCCGGGGCGAGGAGGTCGCGATCAAGGTCCTCCAGTCCTCCTCCGCCGAGGGGAGCGCCCGCTTCCAGCGCGAGGCGCGCCTCCTCGACGGCCTCGGAGACGCGGAGGGCTTCGTCCCGCTCCTCTCGGCGGGCGCGCTCCCCGCGCCGCACATCGTCATGCCCTTCGTGCCCGGCGGCACCCTCCGCGAGCGGCTCGGCCGCGGGCCGCTCTCCGTCGCGGCGGCCGTCGGGCTCGTGAAGACGCTCTCGCGCGCCCTCGCTCGCGCGCACGCGCTCGGGATCGTCCACCGCGACCTGAAGCCCGAGAACGTCCTCTTCACGAAGCGAGGTGAGACGATCGAGGACTGGGGCCGCCCGCTCATCGCCGACCTCGGC
>CAZYLP010000630.1:0-4281 GCA_964648345.1 uncultured Planctomycetota bacterium | reverse complement strand
AGAAGCGGTGCCAGAAGTACTGCTTGGCGACCGGGTCCCAGGTCCAGTTCGACGTCTCCGTGTCGCTGAAGATGACGCGCGTGCCGGCGTACTTGGTGTCCACGTCGCTCCAGACGTAGTAGTCGCGGTACGGCGACGAGCGGTCGCGCCGCGCCGCCTGGAACCACGGGTGCTGGTCGCTCGTGTGGTTGAGGACGAGCTCGGTCACGACGCGGAGGCCGCGAGCGTGCGCCGCCTCGAGGAAGCGCTGGAAGTCCTCGAGGGTCCCGTAGGACGGGTGCACGCGGCGGTAGTCCGCGATGTCGTAGCCGTCGTCGCGGAGCGGCGAGAGGTAGAACGGGAGGAGCCAGATCGCCGTGACGCCGAGCGACTGGATGTAGTCGAGCTTCTCGAGGAGGCCCTGGAAGTCGCCGACCCCGTCGCCGTTCGCGTCGTGGAAGCCGCGGACGTGGAGCTCGTAGAAGACGGCGTCCTTGAACCAGTCCGCGCTCATGCCTCTCCCGCCGGGGCGACGTCGGACTCGAGGAGCGCGGAGAGCGCGGCCCGCGAGCGGGCCCCGCTCCGCGGGTCGGCCGAGTCGAGGTCCGCGAGGAAGGCCTCGGCCCACGCCGCGGCGGTGCGCGTGTGGACGCGCTCGAGGAGCGCGCGCTGGCGCTCGACGCGCTCCTCGAGCGGCATCGAGAGCGCCCCCGCGAGCGCGTGCGCGGCGCCGTCGATGTCGTAGGGGTTCACGAGGACCGCCTCCTCGAGCTCGGCCGCCGCGCCGGCGAAGCGGCTCAGGACGAGCACGCCCGGGTCGCCCGTCTGCGCGGCGACGAACTCCTTCGCGACGAGGTTCATGCCGTCGCGGAGCGGCGTCACGAGCGCGACGTCGGCCTCGCGGTAGAAGGCGGCGAGGTCGCGCTGCGAGTACGCCTTGAACAGGTAACGGATCGGCACCCACTCGGTGTCGCCGTGGCGCCCGTTCAGGTTGCCGACCAGCTCCTCCACGTCGCGGCGCTGGCGCACGTACTCCGCGACCCGCGTGCGGGAAGGTGCGGAGATCTGGATGAAGCTCACCCGCCGCCGCCACTTCGGGTAGAGCTCGAGGAGGCGGCCGAAGATCCGCAGGCGCTCCGCGATCCCCTTCGTGTAGTCGAGCCGGTCCACGCCGAGCACGAGCTTCCGCCCGAGGAGGCCCTCCCGGAGCTTCCTGCCGACCTTGAGCGCCGCGGGCTCGCGCGACCACTCCTCGTACGGCTTCGGGTCGATCCCGATCGGGTAGACGCGCGTGGGCACGCTCCGCGCGCGGTACGACTGCCGTCCGAGCGTGCGCCTCAGGTTCCGCGCGTACTCGGGCGTGTGGACGCCGACGAGGTCGTACGCGGTGAGCGCCTCGAGGAGCTCCTGCGCCCACGGGTTCACCGCGAAGATCTCGGGCGGCGGGAACGGGACGTGGAGAAAGAAGCCGATCTTCCCGCCGAAGCCGGTCCGCCTCAGCTCGGCCGCGAGCGGGATCAGGTGGAAGTCGTGGATCCAGACGACGTCGTCCGCGCGGAGAGTCCGCGCGATGCACCGCGCGAAGATCTCGTTGACCCTGCGGTAGGCGCGGTAGTCCGCGCTGTCCACGACGAAGCGTCCCGGGAAGCTGTGGAGGAGCGGCCACAGACCTCCGTTGCAGAAGTTCGTGTAGTAGAGCTCGATCAGGTCCTCGGGCAGCGAGATCGCGGCCGACTCCGTGCGTCCGGCCTTCCTCCTCTCGACGATCGGTCGCCTGGTCCGCGCCGTGCGGCCCGACCAGCCGAACCAGACGACGTCGCGGTCGCACGACGCGACCGCGGGCACGAGCGCGCTGACGAGACCTCCGACCGAAGGCGGCGCCTTCGCGCCGTTCCGTCCCGAGCTCACGACGGGGAGACGGTTCGCCACGACGACGAGCCGGCCTCCGAGCCTTTCGCCCCCCATGAGGGTCCTCCTTCGCAAGAGTCATGCGGGCGCGCCGTGTCCGGATGGGACGTACCCGTCCGTCCGGTGCGACCCGTGCGAACGCGAGGCTTGGCGCCCCGCGGGAGGAGCTAGCAGCGAAGAGGGGAGGTGGCGCCGGTCCGTCCTGGAGCGGGAGCCAGGGCGGCCGCCGGCACGAACGCAAGCCCGCTCGGCCGCGGCAAGAGCGTGACCGCGACGTCGACGGCCGGCGTGTCGAGCCCGGCCAGATCGCGACCGTGGACGGAAGGACCGTCCTCGGGGGTCGGCTTCAGCGCCGGCGGGAGGGAGAAGACGGGGAGGACGTGGTGCGCCTCGGCACGGTCCCGCGCCTTCTCGGCGATCCACTTGCCGCGCTTGATGCCGAGGAAGCGAGGCGTGGGGTCGGCCGCGTTCATGAGGAAGACGAGCGCGACGAGGAGGAGGATGAAGCGCGACGCGGGAGCGTCGAGCAGGAACGAGCAGCGCTTCGGACCTCGATTCGGCACGAACTGTTTCTAGCGCCGCGCGTTCGCTCCGTCAACGAGCACGGGGGTACGGGGCGCGATGGACCTCCGTCAAAGATCCGAGGGAGACGGTTCGACGCATCCCTAGACTGTTCGTAGGAACCGAAGTCGAAGTGATCAGGGTGCACCGGGCCCGGAGCGGCGAGTCCTTCACGGCTGCGCGGTCGCGGCCGCCGCTCCTCCATGGGGCGGACAAGGCCGCGATCAGGGTGCAGCTCGTCTCCCTCCCGGGCCTCGACCACCCGGAGATCGCCGCCGTCGAGCGCGCGCTGGGCGAGATCGACCGCGGCGACGTCGAGATCGTCGTCGCCCCCGGGGGCAGCCTTTACAGGATCTTCACGCAATCGAGCCCGGCGCCCGCGTCCAAAGCCCCCCCCGCTCCCGGCACCTCGTCCACGCCGGGCTGGCTCGCTCGCGACCGCTCGGCGCGCGTCCTCCTCGTCGCTCGCGAATCGAGCGCGGTCCGGCTGGGCGAGCTCCTCGCCTTCCTCGGCTACGCCACGCGGACGGTCGTCGCCGGCGGCGATGGCGCGTCCGCGATCGAGCGAGCCCTCGAGGAGCACGACCCGCACGTCGTCGTCGTCGGCGGCAGCTCGCACGACCTCCCGGTCGTGGAGCAGGCCAGGACGCGAGGATGCGCGGTCGTCTCGTTCGGCCGAGGCGCGCGGAAGGACCTCGATGGAGAGCTCCCGCAGCCGATCGCGAGCGACCGGCTCGCCTCCGTCCTCGACCCTCTCGCAGCGCGCGTGATGAGCCTCCTCGGGCGTTGATGCCCGGCTTCTCAACACCGGCAGCGCCGGGTGTTTGGCGCGACGGATCGCGCGACGGTGACGGAACGTTCGGATGGAACGTTCCGGCGTGCGAACGAACCGTGTCTGGTCCGCGCATCCCTGACGATGTCGATTCAACGTTCCGTGACGCTTACGTCGGAGTCGGCCGAAATGACTCGTGGCACGTCGATTGTGCGGCCTGCATCGACTTAGTACTTCGACGCCGCCTCGACATCGCGCCAGGGAACGGGGGAAAACGATGCCGGTCGCCGAACCGCTCGACACCAAGAGTCTGCTCAAAGTTCTGGCCGCGGTCAAGAAGGGGGACTTCTCGGTGCGCATGCCCGTCGAGCAGACGGGTCTCGCCGGCAAGGTCTCCGACACGCTCAACGAGGTCATCGAGCTCAACGCGCGCATGGTGAACGAGCTCGAGCGGCTCTCGGTCGCCGTCGGCCGCGAGGGCAAGGTCAACCACCGCATCTCGCTCGGCTCGGCGACGGGGTCGTGGGCGACCCAGACGGATCACGTGAACACCGTCATCGCGCACCTCGTCCAGCCCACGACCGAGACGGCGCGAGTCATCAACGCCGTCGCGAAGGGCGACCTCTCGCAGACGATGGCGACCGAGATCGACGGCCGCGCGCTCAAGGGCGACTTCCTCCGCACCGCCCGCATCGTCAACCGGATGGTCGAGCAGCTCTCGGCCTTCGCGTCCGAGGTGACTCGAGTCGCGCGCGAGGTCGGCCAGGAAGGACGGCTCGGCGTCCAGGCCAACGTCTCGGGCGTCGCCGGCACGTGGAAGGACCTCACCGACAACGTCAACTCCATGTCGAGCTCGCTCACCGCGCAGCTCCGGAACGTCTCGGAGGTGACGACGGCCGTCGCGTCGGGCGACCTGACGAAGAAGATCACGGTCGACGCGAAGGGCGAGGTGCTCGAGCTCAAGAACACGATCAACACCATGGTCGATCAGCTCGGCACGTTCGCGTCGGAAGTGACGCGCGTCGCCCGCGAGGTCGGCACCGAAGGCAAGCTCGGCGGCC
>CAZYLP010000629.1:0-4346 GCA_964648345.1 uncultured Planctomycetota bacterium | reverse complement strand
GGGCCCCCCCCCAATCCCCCCCCCGCTCCGCGGGGGGGGGTTGGGGGGGGGCCCGCATGCTGAAGACACCATCCTTGGTCGCGGGCATCTCGCTCCATGCACCGTCGCCGAAGCGATAGCGGAGCGCGTAGCGCGACGGGTCGCCCCCGTCCGGCGTCGCGGCGAGCGTGACCCGGAGGCGGTCCTCGGCGCCGTTCGAGAGCTCCTCGATCGTCACGCCGTTCTCGGTCTCGCGCGAGAGCCGGGCCCAGTCGCCGTCCATCTCGATCGTGCCCGCGCGGAGGCGGTCGCTCACCGCGGGCGCGCTGTCGGGGCCGCGCCGCGCGTGCCGTCGCGCGAGGGCGAGGAGCTCGGCCCGGATCCGCTCGGGCGAGACGCCCTTCTCGAGGCGGTCGACCCAGTCCTTCGCGGCCCGCGTCACGGCCTCGCGCTCGAGGCCGAGGATGTCCTCGTTGATCCTCCGCGCCTCGCTCGCGACGAGGGCGAGCTTCCGCGCGCGGGCGTCCTGGTCGAGGCCGTCCGTCGCGCGGCGGACGAGCGGGCTCACGGCCTTCATGAGCCTCCGCGCGGCGTCGCGGTGCTCCCTCGGCGTCCCGTCGAGCGGACGGAGCGCCTCCGCGACCTTCTCGACGCTCGTCTCGCCCGCGAGGACCGAGAGCGCCGAGAACAGGTCGTAGCGCGCGGGCGAGGTCACCTTCTGGCCGCCCGGGCCGATCTCGTGCTCGCCGCCCTCGAACTTCTCGCGGCCCACCGACTCGAACGCGTCGAGGAACTCGAAGACGCCGGCGCGTGAAGTGCGCATGAGCTCGCGCACGTCGTGCGGCGCGAAGCCGAGATGCTCGAGCGCTCCACGCGCCATGCGATCGCGGAGCAGCGCCTTCGTGAGCGCCTGCGGGTCGAGCGCCTCGAGCTGCGCGCGCTCCGCGCCGGTCGCGGCGATCTTGAAGAGCTCGAAGAGCTCCTTCTCGTACATCGACCCGAGCACCTTGCCGGCCTCGTTCATGAAGCCGGGCGAGGTCCGCCGCCAGCTGGACGAGTGCGTGCGGTCGACCGCGCTCATGGTCCCGAAGTCCATGGCCTCGGTGAGCGCGATGTTGTCGTAGGTGATCGAGCCGTGGAAGAAGCGCGACCAGAACAGGTCGGACATCTCGGTCGCCTTGAGGCGGGCGAGCTCCTTGTAGAGGTCGACGAGCGAGTAGGGCGACGCGCGACCGCGCTGCGCCGAGAGGTCCTCGTTGATCCGGTCCACGGCGTCGCGGAGCGCGCGCGGGTCGTCGCGCAGGAAGTTGAGATGTCCGATCCTGAGGAAGTCGCCGCTCCGCGCGAAGAGGCCGGCCGGGTCCTCGTGGACGCCGCCGTCCGGGTACGTGAAGGAGTTCTTCTCGTCCGTCGAGAAGACCGCGAGCCACTTGTTGGCCGCGACGCCGTTCCGCGCGAGGGCCTCCGAGTAGACGGCCTCCTTGAGCGCGGTGTAGAGGTCCTCGAGGCCGCTCCCGTGGCTGCCCTCGGGCTTCACGCCGTGGGGGCGCAGGCCCGTCGTGACGCCTTTCACCTGGGCGCGGAAGCGCGCGACGATGTCTGGCACCAGCACGACGCGGCCGTCGCCGGTGACGGAGCCGTGCTTCGAGGCGCGCCACCAGTCGTGATAGCGCGTCGCGATCCCCGTCTTCGTGGCCGTGCCGTCCTTGATCTCCGCCTCGGTCGCGGCACGGAACGCGAACTTCTCCTGCGCCCACTCCGCGAGCGCCGAGCCCGAGCGCGGGAAGACGACGCCGCGCCGCGCGAGCTCGGCCTCGTTGACGAGGACGGCGCGCGCCGAGCCTTCGCCGACGATCGGGACCTCGACGACGAGCTTGTCCCTCGTCTCCTTCGCGAAGTCCTCGGGGAACGTCGAGCGGTCCTGCCCGCGCGCGAGCGGGGCGAGGAGGACGAGGAGGAGCAGGGAGCGAAGGGCGGTTCGTGTCATCTCTCTCCCGGGAGGAGTCCGCAACGCCCGGGCCGCGAGCGAAGTCCTTCATGGAGCGGGCCCTTCGTGAGACGGTCGTCGGCATGAGCCGCACCCGGAAGGCGTGCGGACGTTCGGCCGCGGACGTTACGGCCCGCTCGAAGCCCCGCGCTCCTCGTCCGCGCGGAGCGGCCCTCGGTTTGCCCACGCCGAGGCCATGCTCCATGTCCTCGTCGGCGCCCTCGTCGGGGCGACCGTCGGCGCCGCGAGTCAGGCGATCGTCTCCGCGGCGATGGGTCAACCGATCACGTTGAAGGGCGTCCTCGCCGCGGCCGCGGGCGGCGCCATGGGCGGCGCGATCACGACCGCGACCCTCGGCGCCGGCGGCGTCGCCGCGGCGAGCGGCTCGCGCGCGCTCACGGCCTTCGTGGCCGGCGGCGCCTCGGGCGGCGCGACGAACCGGCTCGTGAACAACTTCTTCGACGAGGTGCCGCTCCTCGACGGCGTGCCCGAGTCCGCGCTCGTCGGCGCCGCGTCGGGCGCGGTCGCGCGCGGCGTCTCGAAGGCGCTCGAGCCCCTCACGAAGCGAGCGCTCGGTCTCCTCCCCGGGGCCGACGGCGGCTCGACGCTCCGCGCGGTCCGCACCGAGCTCTCGGACCTCGACCCGCTCGAGCACTTCCCCGAGATCGCGACCGTCGCGGGGCGCGCCGGTCTCCTCACCTTCACGCAGGCCTCCGCGGGGGCGCTCACGGGCGGCGCGAGCGCGACCGTCGCGCGCGTCGCGAAGAACGGCATCGAGGGCCAGCCCCTCGGCAAGGACCTGGCCGACGCCGCGGTGACGGGCTTCTCGCTCGGAGCGGTCGGCTTCGGCGTCAGGCGCGTGACCGAGCCCGTCGTCCAGCGCGTCGTCCCGGTGAACGTGGACCCGAAGGACCAGGGCGACGGCTCGTCCGGCAACGGGGGCGGCGGTGACGGAGGCTCCCAGCCGGGGAGCAGTCAGGGCATGACGGGCTCGCTCGACCAGGTGGGCGGCGGCCCCTAGGCCTCACGGCGCGGGCTTCGCGCGGAGAGCGATGAGCGTCACGTCGTCGTGCTGCTCGGCGCCGCGCGCGTGGCGGCCGAGGTCCTGCTCGATGGCGTCGAGGAGGTCGGGCGGCGAGCGATGCCCGTGCGCCGTGAAGTTCCCGATGAGCCGGTCGATGCCGTACATCCGCTCGTCGGGGTCCATCGACTCGGTGACTCCGTCCGTGTAGAGGAGGAGGTGATCGCCCGGCTCGAGGCGCACCTCGCCGTCGGCGATCTGCTTCGAGTTGTCGGCGACCACTCCGAGCACGAGGCCACCGAGGTCGATCTTCTCGACGGCCCGCGTCTTCGCGCGGTAGACGAGCGGGCGGTCGTGGCCGCAGCCGGCGAGCTTGACGATCCCCTTCTTCGCGTCGCAGCGCGCGAGGAGGAGCGACATGAACAGGCCGGGCTTCAGGTCCTGCTTCAAGAGGCGGTTCGCCTCGATCGCGACGAGCTTCGGGTCCACGTCGCGGCCGCTCGCGAGCGAGCGGAGGATCGAGCGCGCCATGACCATGATCAGGCCGGCGGGCACTCCCTTGCCGGAGACGTCGCCGATCGCGACGAAGAAGTCTCCTTGCTGCCGCGAGGGGATGTAGTCGTAGTAGTCGCCGCCGACCTCCTTGGCCGTCTTCATGCGGCCCGAGATCTCGATCCCCGGGATCACGGGGTCGCGCTTCGGGAGGAGGGCGAGCTGGATCCGCGAGGCGACGCGGAGCTCGGAGAGGATCGTCTCCTTGTCCTTGGCTTCCTTGAGGAGGCGCGCGTTCTCGATCGCGATCGCCGCCTGGTCGGAGAAGGCCTGGAGGAGCTCTTTGTGTTCCTCGGTGAAGCCCGCCGACATGGCCCGCGAGTCGAGGTAGAGCGTCCCGAGCGTGCGCGACTTGACGCGGAGGGGGACGCAGAGGATCGAGCGCACGTCGAGCGAGACGACGGACTGGATCGACTTCAAGTCCACCTTCGCGTTCGAGGTGAGGAGTGGCTGGCCCGTCTTCACGACCTTGCGGATCACCGAGTTCGAGATCTTGAACTCGGCCGTCTTCACGGCCTCGTAGTCGATGTTGCGCGCGACGACGAACTCGAGCTTCTCGTCGGTCACGAGCACGAGGAACCCACGCTCCGCGTCGCAGAGGTGGATCGCCGTGTCCATGATCAGCTCGAGGAGGCGCGCGAGGTCCGTCTCCGAGTTGAGCGCCTTGTTGATCTCCTGGAGGATCAGGAGGTTTCCGAGCTTGTCGCCGCCGGTGCGCGTCGGCGGCGGAGCGCTGCCGTCGTTCGACATGTCGAACCGCTCGCCCTCGCGGAAGAAGAGGGCCGTTTGTCCGATCCTCAGGCGATC
>CAZYLP010000628.1:0-4350 GCA_964648345.1 uncultured Planctomycetota bacterium | reverse complement strand
GCCGACGGCTTGGTCTGCGTGGACCCGACGACCGGCGCGGTGCGCTGGACGGCGCCCGGGAGGGATCCGGTGATCGACGCCCAGGGCGTCGCCGCGCGGGTCGACGACACGACCCCGGCCAAGGCCCGGTCCTCCCGGCGGCGGCAGAGCCAGCGCGTCCTCTACTCTCGCGACGGCGACCCTCTCTGGCACCGGCGCGACGGGCTCGTTCCGCGCGGCCTCACGCCCGCGCTCGCCGTCGGCGTGAAGGTTGGAAGCCATCGAAGCTCCTGGGCGGCCGTCGACCGCACGTCCGGCCGAGCGGTCGCGGCGATCTCGGCGAACATGACGGCGAACGCCGGCGCGCGCGGCGTCGTCTACGTCGCGAGCGGCGACTCGGAGGGGTGGAGCATCTTCCGGGAGCGACGAGAGCCAATGCCCTGGAGCCGCCTCGCGGCCGTCCGCAGCGACGGCACCGAGCTCTGGAGAATCACACCCGAGGAGCACGCCGACTACTTCGTGGCGCTGGCGCCGCTCGGGGGGCGGCTCTTCGTGGTCGAGCGGCGAAGGCGTGGCGACTACGTCACATGTATGGCTTGAGCCGGACGCTCCGGGTCAATGGACGGCGACCGCCTCGCGGACCGTCCGAACGGGCTCCCGAGCCGGTGCTCGACGGATCGCCCCCTTCGCGACGACGCGGCTCGCGAGCTGGCTCACCTTGCCCGAGATCGCCGCGACGACATCCCTTGCGGCCGCGCCAGGCTTCAAGCCGAGCTTGGACGTGAGCGCGTAGACCCGAACGCGGAACTGTGCCGCCGCGTTGGGAGCGACGCTCGGGCTCGCGTAGCCGACCGTGCCGAGGTCATTCGTCGCCTGCTTCCCGCCGCCGGCCTCCGGCTCCGCCGGAAGCCCGCCCGCGATGCCGCGCAGGGGCTCGGGGAGATCGAAGACGCACCAGTGGACGCGCGGGGGCGTGATGCCTGTGTCCTCGAGGAGGATCGCGTAGCTCTGGACGTTCGTGCCCGGGTCGTTCCACGTGATGGGCGGGGACCGCTCGAGGTACTCCTCGGGGAACGCTCCGCCGTCCTCGGAGCCGGGGATCTTGGGGTCGAGCCAGGGCATGGGGGCCTCCTTCGCGAGCCAGGGGAGCAAGCTCCGCGCCGGTCCGAACCAACGCCCGGCGAGCGGCGACGGATCGCCGTCGTGTTCCCGTTCCGCTCCAATGTGGGATGCCTGCGGCCGGGACGCGTCGCTCAGTCCGGGGTGGACTCGATCCCGTAGGCCTTGAGCTTCCGCCAGAGCGTGTTGCGCCCGATCTGAAGGGCCCGCGCCGTCTCGATGTGGTTCTCGCCGCGCGCGCGGAAGACGTGGAGGATGTGCTCGCGCTCGACGTCGGCGAGCGGCCGGATCGAGCCCGCCGAGACGAGCACCGGCGGCGCGGGCTCGGTGAGCTCCTCGGGCAAGTGTTCGGGCTCGATGTCCTGCCCGTCCGACAAGACGGCCCCGTGCTTCACGGCGTTCTGGAGCTCGCGGATGTTGCCGGGCCAGTAGTAGGTCTCGAGGACCTTCCTCGCCTTGTCCGTGAAGACGCTCGTCGGGTGGTGCTCCTGCTCGAGGAACGCTTCGGCGAGCGGCATGATGTCCTCTCGGCGATCGCGAAGCGGCGGGACCTTCAAGGTGAAGACCTTGAGCCGGTAGTAGAGGTCCTCCCGGAAGAGGCCGCGCTGGACGTACTCGGGGATGTTCCGGTGGGTCGCGCAGAGAATCCGCACGTCCACGGAGAAGGCCTTCGTGTCCCCGACACGGCGCACCTCGCCCTCCTGAAGCGCGCGGAGGAGCTTCGTCTGGAGCGGGAGCGGCATCTCCGCGATTTCGTCGAGGAGGAGCGTGCCGCCGGAGGCGGCCTCGAAGAGACCGACCTTGTTCGCGACGGCGCCCGTGAAGGCGCCCTTCACGTGCCCGAAGAGCTCGGACTCGAGGAGGTCGGCCGGGAGCGCCGCGACGTTGATCGCGATGAACGGCTTCTCGCGGCGCGGGCTGTTGGCGTGGATCGCCCGGGAGAGGACCTCCTTCCCCGTGCCGCTCTCGCCGAGGAGGATCACCGAGTGGTTCGTCGCCGCGATCGGCGCGGTCTTCACGAGGAGCGTGCGCATCGCGGCGCTCTCAGCGACCAGCTTGGAGCAGCGCTTGAGGCCCTCGACGTTCTTTGCGAGGCGGCAGACCCGGCAAACCTGCGGGCCTTTCTCGAACGGGCTCTCGCACGGGGGCGTCGCGGTGGCCATGTGTTCCACTTCCGTTCCCTTGTGGAACACGCTACAGCGCCCGGGGATTCCCGTCGAGGGCGAGAGCGACGCGGTTCAGGACGAAGCGTCCCCGAGGCGCTCGCCCACGAGCAGCGCCGCCGGGTAGAGGACCTCCTCCTCCGTCCGCGCGTGGAGGATGAGCTTGTCGGCGAAGCGAGCGAAGCGCGGCTTCCCCTCGTCCGTGGCCGCGGCGGCGAGCCCCTCGAGGGCGCGGACGACGGTCCGGTGCTCCTCGAGCATCTCGGGCAGCTCCGCGCGGAGCCGCTCCGTCATGGCGACCGCGGCGCGCGCGGTCTCCTCGTCCACCTCGCCGCTCGCGACGGCCCGGAGCAGCCCGAGCGGCGGGAGCGCGTACTCCTCCTCCTTCACGAAGTGCGGGTGGAGGAGGTCGGCGACCGCGAGCGCGGCCTCCGCCACGCGCCCGCCGGCCTCCGTCGCCGCGACGAGCTCCTCGTGCAGCTCGTCGTGCTCGAGCTTCACGGGCTCGGGCACGGCGAGGCGCGGCGGCGGCGACGTGATGTGGAGGCACTCGAGGATCGTGCCGGTCGTGCGCTCGTCGCCGTCGATGTCGCAGAGGTTCAGCGCCTGGTAGGCGGCCTCGTCGGCGGCGGCCGGGGTGGAGCCCTGGTGGAGCGGGCAGTTCTTGGCGTCCATGGTTCTCTCCTTCGCGAGAAGCGATGAGCAACGAGCGCGCCGTCGCTCAGTCGCCATGCTCGTGCGCGCCTTTGGCGCCGTCCTCATGGTGCTCGTGCCCGTGCGCCTTCGAGGTGTCGTAGAGCCCCTCGACGAGGTGGACGTACTCGACGTAGGCCTTCACGTACCGCCGGCCCGACGCGACGTCGTCCTTCTTCATGGCCTTCTTCGCGGCGACGACGGCCTCGAACTTCTCGCGGATCGCCTTGTTCGTCGTCTCCGTGACGAGCTTGAGGACGGGGTCGACCTCCCCGGTCTCGATCGCCCGATCGGCCGCCGGGATCGCGGGCCCGAGGTCGAAGCCCGCGGGCTTGAGCCCGGTGAACGGCGCACCCTCGCTCGCGCGGTGGACGCGGACGAGCGTCTCGAGGAAGTACGTGTCCGCGAGTTTCTTGGCGTCCGGGTTGAGCTTCCGCACCGAGAGGGCGCTCTCGAACGCCGTGCGGACCTCGACCTCGCCCGCGGCGTTCACCCAGTGGAGGACGAGGTTCAGGTCCTTCTTCTCGAGCGCCGCGATCCCGTCCTTCGCGACGGGTCCGTCGAGCGTGTCGCAGTGAGCGTGGGCTCGGCCGGGACGCGTGAAAGTCCACACGGCCGCGAGCCCGACGCCGGCGGCGAGGAGCGCCAGCGATCTCCGATTCCGAGTCATCGTCAGTTCCTTTCCAGAGAGGCGGGAAACTCCGCCATGCGCGCAGAACGCAAATGCCGGTGCAATCGGAGGTCCCGCTCCCGGCGTTGGCGGCCACCCCGACGGTCCATCCTGGAACAGGTCTGGAACGCGATCGGCTGCCTCACCCCCCGTCACGCGGGCTGCGTTCGCCCGGGGCAGCGCTTCCACGACGTGGCCCACGAGGTGCTCCCTACGACCTCGAAGGAAGACCATGAGCGCCCAGCCGACGATCGACGAGCTCGCGCACCGGCCCTACCGGCACGGGTTCGTGACCGAGATCGAGGAGGAGCTCGTCCCGCGCGGCCTGAACGAGGACGTGATCCGCCTCATCTCCTCCAAGAAGAACGAGCCCGGGTGGCTCCTCGAGTGGCGGCTCGCCGCCTACCGGCACTGGCTCACGATGCGGCACCCGACCTGGCAGAACGTCCGGTTTCCGGCGATCGACTTCCAGGACATCGTATACTACGCCGCGCCCAAGCCGAAGAACGGCCCGAAGAGCCTCGACGAGGTCGACCCCAAGCTCCTCGCGACCTTCGAGAAGCTCGGCGTCCCGCTCGCCGAGCGCGCGCTGCTCGCCGGCGTCGCCGTGGACGCCGTCTTCGACAGCGTGTCCGTGACCACCACCTACAAGAAGCGGCTGGCGGAAGTGGGCGTGATCTTCTGTTCCTTCTCCGAGGCGGTGAAGGAGCACCCGGAACTGGTGCG
>CAZYLP010000627.1:0-4384 GCA_964648345.1 uncultured Planctomycetota bacterium | reverse complement strand
ACGGCGATCGCGTGTGCGCTCGTGGGCGACCCGGAGGCGCTCCTCCTCGACGAGCCGACCGATGGCCTCGACCCCGACGGCGCTCGCCGCTTCGCGGAGATCCTCTCCGAGCTCAAACGACGCAGCCGCGCGATCGTGATCGCGTCGCACATCCTCCCGCTCATCGAGAAGCGCTGCGACCGCGTCGGGATCCTCGACCGCGGGACGCTCGTCGCGCAGGGCACGATCGACGAGCTTCGCGCCCAGGCGAACGAGCCCGCCGCGGACCTCGAGCGCTTGTTCCTCGTCCTCACGAAGCGCGAGGAGAAGGACGCCCGCGGGCTTCTCTGATCACTTCTTCGTGACCCGGAGCTCGACCTTCGCCGTCTCCCCCGGCGCGACCTTCACGGTCGCCTTCGTGCCGAGGAGCTCCTTCACGCAGAGCTCGGCCCGGAGCGCCCGCTCCGTCCCCCACGCGAGGTGGACGTCGTAGGTCGCGGGCGGGAGACCGTCGAGCGCGAAGGAGCCGTCGGCGCCGGTGGACGTCGTCCAGAGAGTCGCGCCTTCCACGTCGAGGTTGTCGAGCGACACGGTCGCGTCCACGAGCGGGAGACCGTCCACGCCGAGGATGCGTCCCTCGACCTTCCCGCCCGGGAGGAGGACGAGCTCCACGTCCGTCTCCTTGTCCGGAGCGAGGTCCACGTAGCGCCACGCGAAGAGGTCGCCGGCGAAGGCCGAGACGAGCGTGCGTCCCGGCAGGAGACCCTCGGTCGCGAACTCCCCCTCCTCGGCGTCGCCGGACTCGTTGCCCGCGGGCGGCGGGCTCCGCAGCTCGATGCGAGCGGTCGTCGGAGTGCCGCCCTGGGCCTTCACGTGGACCCGGATCGACGCCGTGCGCGGGAGCTCGATGCGGTGAGGCGCGAAGGGCGGCGCGTGCTCGAGCGACACGACGTTGAGCCGCGTGTCCACCCTGTACCTGCCTGCGGGGACGTCCGCGAACTCGAAGCGTCCCTCGGCGCCCGTCTTCATGAGGCGCGGCGGACCGTCGGGCTCCGCGGAGAGGATGACGTCGTGACCGGGCGCGGGCTTCCCGTGCGCGTCCACGACGAGCCCCGAGAAGGGGCCGAGGCGCCGGCACTCCGTGACCGCGAGGTCCACGCGCGTCACGGGCCACTCGAGCGCGACCGTGCGCCGGGCGCCGAGCTTCGGGTCCGACTTGACGCGGAGCTCGAGCTCGACCGGCTCCGAGCCCTCGACCTCGAGGTTGAAGTCGCGCCGCCCGAAGCACGCGGCGACGGCCTCGCCGTTCCGCCACGCGTAGACGTGCATGTCCATCTGCGAGGGCATCCTCCCCGCGGGCCAGAGGACCGTGCCCCGGACGCGCACCGCTCGTTCGAGCACGAAGCGGACCGGCTCGGCCTGCTCCACGACGAGGACGTCGCGGAACGTCGTCGTCGCGTAGCCGTCCTGTCTCACCCGCACGTGGTGGAGCCCCTCGCCGATCGGCTCGGTCCTGAAGCGTCCGTCGGCCACGGCGCGCACGGTCCTGAGCGGGCTCCCCCACTCGAGCTCGGCCGGGACGGGCTCCCCCTTCTCGTCCACGACGACGCCCTCGAGCGCGAAGGACGGCGGCAAGACGACCGGCTTCGCCTCGTGCGTCGTCCCCGGAGCCGGGAGCGGCTCGACGTCGATCTCCGCCGGCGCGTGGCCCGGCGCGGCCGCCGCCACCTCGAGGTGCGTGAGCCGCTCGGTGCCGATCCTGAGCTCGTAGCGTCCGTTCGCGTCGGTCGCGCCGCGGAGCGAGTCCACCGTGACGCCGCCCGGGACCGCGCGCGTGAGCAACGCCTCCACGCTCGCGGAGGAGAGCGCGTGGCCGCGCTTGCTCGTGACGGAGCCGGTGAGGACGAGGACGCCCGAGGCGAGACCGGAGACGGACTCGCCGGCGCGGCGTCGCTCGCGGGCCGTCTTCGCGCGCGGTTCGCTCTCGGGCTCGTCGCTCGCGTCGTCGGGCGCGGCCGCGCTCGAGACGGGGCTCGTGCCGGGGCCTTTGCTCGCGGAGACGGGCGGCGTGTCCGTCTTCGTGCGAGGAGGAGGAGCGGGCGGCGCCGGCGCGTCGTTCCGCTTCACGACGATGAAGACGACGCCGAGCGCGACGAGCGCGACGAGGAGGGCGGCGACGTAGGGCCGGTGCGAGGGCTTCATGTCTCAGCCCTCCATCATGCGCTCGGCGGCCGCCTTCGCGCCCTCCCCGACTAGGACGAGGCGGGCGGGCTTCCCGTCCTTCACGAGGTCGAGCTCGACCTTCTTCTCCTCGATCCCGCGGATCGTCGTCACGTCCTGGGGCTGGATCACGATCCGGTCGCCGTGCTTCGAGGCGAAGAGGAGCCGCCCGTCGCCGAGCAGCACGAACCCCGTGCGCACGGAGGACGGCGTGCGGCCCGTCCAGTCGAGGACGGCGACCCACGCCACGCCGTCGAAGCCGCGCTCGGCGCGCTCGCGTCGGGCCCGCACGACGTCCGATGGCATGCCGGCGAGCACGCCGACGATCGCGCCTGCGCCCGCGATCAAGTGCACGTAGGCGAAGACGAGCGGTGAGACGAGGAGACCCGCGACCACCGCGACGAGCAGGCCCGCGACCCCGCCGATGAGCGCGAAGCTGTTCGCGAGCGAGCGCGGCTTCGGCGGATCGACGAGGCGCTGGATGCACTCCTCGCACGCCGAGAAGCCGGCCGCCGTCGCCTCGGAGTCGAGGAAGCTCCCGCACCGCGCGCACGGGACGCCCGTCGTCATCGAGGCGCCGTCATCGAGGCAAGCTCGCGTTCAGGTGGAACACCTTGAAGGCCATCGCGATCACGACGCCGACGATGCCCGTGTAGACGCCCGCGTAGAACAGCGCGCGGAGGACGCAAGGGATGAGCCGCCCCTTGAGCTCCTCCTGCTTGTTGACCGCGAACGCGAGCGCACCATAGAGCGCTCCGTAGACGGCGATCACGATGCAGGGGAGGAGCACCTCGACGGCGAGCCATGCGACGAGCGGGAGGACGACGAAGATGACGACGACCGCGAGGACGATGAGGATGATCCCGCCGATGACCGCGTCGAGCTCGGTCCCTGTCCCGTTGCAGCCGCCGAGGTCGCAGCCGTTCAGGTCGGTGCAGCCGCGCCCCGGCCCCGACCCCGAGTTGTTGCGCGCGAAGAAGTAGTAGCTCTTCAGGTCGCGCTCGCCGACCTGGACGTCGAGGTCGTGCTCGATCTCGGCGCCGCGGTAGAGGAGGCCCGCGATCCACGTCGTGAGGATCGCGAAGAGCGCACCGAGGACGATCTCGACCTCGACCTTTCTCGATGCGTGGACGTGGTAGAGGAACGGCGCCAGGCCGAGCCCGACCACCGAGCACGAGAGCATGAAGAGAAGGACGACGCTCTTCCCGCCGAGGCGTTCGTGCGCGTTCTCGAGCGCGTCGCCGATCGCGTGCTTGCCCGCGGCGATCACGATCCGGGCCGCGCCGAGCGTCGTGAGAGGAGCGTTCTCCGTCGAGCGGCAGCCGTAGACCGAGCACTTGTTGCCGTGCTCCTGCCAGCACGCTCCGTGGTGCGGGGCCTGGCAACGCTTGCAGCGGACTCCCTGCTCGCGGGTCTCGATCCCCCCGTGGCAGAACGGGCACCGCATCATGCGGTGGGGTCGTCCTCGTTGTTCCTGAGAGTGATCCCGAGCTTGCGCAGCTTCTCGCGGAGCGACTTCCTGTCGAGCCCCGCCGCGCGCGCCGCGGCCGAGAGGTTCTGGCCGTGCTTCTGGACGAGCTCGCCGAAGTAGCGGCGCTCGAAGGCTTCGAGGACGCGGTTCTTCGCCTGGTGGAAGTCCTGCGGCAGCGCCGCAGCGCCGCCGGCGAGCCCGAGCTCCTGCGGCTGGAGCGCGGCGATCCGCGCCGGGAGGTCGCTCGCTTCGATCGTGGGCCCGGTCGCGCAGGCGACGAGCGCTCGCACGGTGTTCTCGAGCTCGCGCACGTTCCCCGGCCACTCGTAGGCGGCGAGGCGGCCGAGGACCTCGGGGCTCACCCTGGGCGCCGGCTTCGACTGCTCCTTCGCGAAGCGCGGCAGGAAGTGCTCGACGAGGAGCGGGATGTCGTCGCCCCGTTCGCGGAGCGGCGGGATCTCGAGCACGAAGCCCGAGAGCCGGAAATAGAGGTCCTCGCGGAAGCGTCCGTGCTTCGCGGCGAGCTCGAGCGGCCGGTTCGTCGCCGCGACGATCCGGACGTCCACGCGCTCGGCCTGGGTGCCGCCGACGCGGAGGAACTCTTTCCGTTCGATGGCGCGGAGGAGCTTCGCCTGGAGGTCGAGGGGGACCTCGCCGATCTCGTCGAGGAGGATCGTGCCGCCCTCCGCGGCGTGGAACAGGCCGTCCTTGTCG
>CAZYLP010000626.1:0-4412 GCA_964648345.1 uncultured Planctomycetota bacterium | reverse complement strand
CGTCGAGCGGCTCGGGCACCGGCTCCACGCCGAGCGGCAACTTCCTCATGGTCGGCTCGACGGGTCAGGCCGTGAAGGACGCCCAGACGAAGCTCAAGGCGCTCGGCTTCTACACCGCCGCGGTCGATGGCGACTTCGGCCCCCTCACCGAGAAGGCCGTGAAGGACTTCCAGAGCGCCAAGGGGCTCCAGGCAGATGGAGTGATTGGCCCCTTGACGCGTGCGGCGCTGGGCTTGTGAGTGGTAGTGTCTCCGCCTTCAACAGGGCCCCCGCGACGGGGGCCCGACGGAAGGAAGAGGACTGACCATGACGACCCAGACGGCCATCAAGAACGCCCCCGTGAAGGCGATCCCCGAGGGCTTCCACACGATCACCGCGACCATCGTCTGCAAGGACGCGGCGAAGGCGATCGAGTTCTACGAGAAGGCCCTCGGTGCGACGAAGGTCCAGAAGTTCTGCTGTTCCGAGTCGAACAAGATCATGCACGCCGAGCTCACGGTCGGCGACTCGATCTTCTTCCTCTCCGACGAGATGCCGCAGATGGGCTGCATGAGCACGCCCACGTCGCTCTGGATGTACGTGAACGACTGCGACGCCGCGTTCAACCGCGCCGTCGCGGCCGGCGCGACCGTCAAGGCGCCCCTCATGGACATGTTCTGGGGCGACCGCATGGGCGCGATCACCGACATGTGGGGCCACACGTGGACGTTCGCGACGCGGAAGCAGAACCTGACGCCCGAGCAGATGATGGCGGGGCAGAAGGCCTGGGCCGCGGAGATGAAGGCGAAGATGCAGGGCGACTCGTGCTCGTCGAAGAAGAGCTGCAGCTGAGTTGACGCCGACTCGGTGAGAGAAGGGGCCCCTCGCGGGGCCCCTACTCTTTCCGGAGGACCGCGTCGGCGGCGCGCGCGAACTCCTCCTCGTCCTTGAAGTCGAGCACCTTGAACCAGTTCGGCTTCCAGCCCGGAGGAGCGTCCATGACCGGCGCCGACTCCGCGGCCCGGAGCGCGGCGTCGGCGTTGCCGCGGCTCCGCACCGCGACCTCGAACGCGACGAGCGCCTGGGCGTAGAACGTGCCCGCGCCTGCCGGGTCGGCGCCGACGTACCGCGGATCCGCGCGGAGCGAGAGGAAGCTGCGCCACTGCAAGAAGGAGCTCTTCACGGTCGCGGCGCGCGCGAGGCGCCGAGCCCGCGCGGCCTCCGGCTCGGTCCACGTCGCGACGCCCTCGACGGCCCAGCTCGGGAGGTTCCGGTTCCCGATCCGCGCGTCCACGAGGATGTGCGCCCACTCGTGCACGAGGACGGTGTCGAGGGCGCCGGGGTCCTTCTCGTCGTCATAGACGACGAGCGTGCTCGCGCCCCCGTCCTCGAGCGTGTCGTGGCTCGCGTGCCCACCCGCCCAGCCCGATGGAGCCATGCCCGAGTCGCGGTAGCGCTCCTCGCTCGGGAAGACGATGACGACCGGCTTCTGCGCGACGAGCGGCTCCGTGAAGTCGAGCCGGGCCAGCGCGACCTTCCGGGCCTCGTCGATCCGGCGCGCGAGGCCGTCCGCGGTCTCGGGCTTCTCGTGGAAGAGGACGAACCGCCCGCGCCGGAGAGGGCGCCAGCTCGTCCCGGCGCCCGGCGACTTCACGGAGATCGGCCGCTCCGCGGCGCGGCAGCGCGCGAGCCAGCGGACGAGCTCGATCGAGGTGTCGCGCGCGAGCCAGGTCGCCGTGCCGATCGCGGCCCAGTAGTGCTTGAGCGCCTCCTCGGGCTCGCCGTCTGCTTCGAGCGCCCGCCCCAGGAGGTAGAGGACGCGTGAGCTCGCCGGCGCCCGGCCGTCGAGCTTCACGAGCTCCGCGAGGTCGAGGAACGAGCGCGCGGCCGGACCGTCGCCCTTCTGCGCGGCGCGGCCGCCCTCCTCGAGGCGACAGCGGAGCTCGCGCTCCTTGACGCTCATCGCGGCGTGATCGCACCACTCCGGGTCCACGCGGAGCTCGACGCACCGCTCGAGGGCGCGCCTCGCGGGAGCGAGCAAGCGGAGCGCGACCTCGCAGCGGGCCTGGTCGTGCTCGGAGTCCGCCCGCGTGACGAGCTTCTTCACGAGGAGAGGAGCGCGCGCTGCCTCTCCGCGGTCGAGCTCCGCGGCGATCTCGCGGATCTCGTCGTCCTTGGGGAGCTGATCACGGGACGCACCCTTCAGGCGCTCCACGACCGCCTCGACGTGACGGCGGTGGAGGTCCTCCTTGAGCTGCGCGAGCTCCCGCTCGAGCGTCTGCGCGCTCTCCTCGTCCTTGATCACCCTCGCGGCGCCGATCGCCTCCACGAAACGAGCGACCGCCGACGGCGAGCCCGCCTTCGCGTAGGCCCGTGCCTCCGCACGAGTCCACTCCGCGTTCTCGCGCGCCTGGGGGTCCGGCTCGACGGGTGGCGGCGCGGGTTCCTCGGCGACGGGCAGCGGCGGCGGCGCGTCGGGCGCCGGATCTGGCCTGGGCGGCGTGCGCAGCGGCGGGGGCGGCGCGACGGGCGGCCGGGCGCTCGGCGGCTCGACGAGGAGCCACGCCACGACCGTGGTACTCGCGGCCACGAAGAGGAGGACGAGCAAGGATCCCGTACGGCGCACGAGCCGATCCTAGCGTAGACCCGGCAGCTTCGAGGGGGAGATTCGACGATGCCGGAGACGAAGCCGATCTTCCGCCGAGCTCTCAACCGGCAGCGCGGCGCGGGAGCGTGATCGCCGAGAGCGCGTAGACCCCGAGAGCGACGAGGAAGAGCGCGCGGAGCCCGACGAGCGTGCTCGCGTACTCGAGCGCTCCGCCGAGGACGACGCCGAGGAGGTTCGCGCCGAGCGCGTTCGTCGCGTCCTCCGCGCGCGCGAAGGACGTCGAGAACACGATCGCGGCGAAGAAGACGGGGAGCGCGGCGTAGAGCCCGCCGAGGGCGATCCGCGCGCCGAGCCCGAGGTCGAGGAACCAGTCGAGCGGCACGGCCCACCCGGCGACGAGGGCGAGCGCGAGGAGCGCGTACGAGACTCCCAGGCCCGGCGCGAGCTTCCGAGCGACGCACGCGTTCGCCGCGAGGATCACGAGGAGGATCGCGCCGACGACGACCGCGTTCACGAACCACGTGCTCCCGAGGAGGAGCGCGAGCGCCGTCAGACTCCGCGTCTCGAGGAGCATGAACGCGGTCCCGAGCAGCAGGAAGTGCGGGCTCGCGCGCCGCGACCCGGCCGGGAGCGACTCGAGGACGGCGACCGCGGTGAGCGCGATGATCGCTCCGAGCGTCGCCAGGTAGGGGACGGGGATCGAGGGCACCTCGAGGTAGAGGTGCGGCCAGTCGTCGGTCGCGAGCGCCGTGTTTCGCTCGGGGACCATGGGGACGGCGACGACCCCGTCGCTCGCGGGGCCGCGCAGGACGAGCTTCTCGGGGAGCCCCGTGACGAGAGCGACCGAGTTGAACGGGCTCCGCGCCGAGGTGAAGACACGCGGCCTCTCGCCGAACGCCTCGGCGAGCGACCAGTAGACGCGCGGAGCCATCCACGGCCGCGCGCTCATGAGGTTGAGGACGAACGAGCCCCCCGGCGCGACGACGCGCTTCGCCGCGCGGAAGCACTCGACGGTGTAGACGAAGCTCTCGAGGCGGAGCGTCGCCGTGCCGGCCATGGCCTTGTGGGAGTCGAGGGCCGACATGACGATCAGGTCGAAGCGCTCCTCGGTGCGGGCGAGGTAGGCCCGCGCGTCGTCCACGATCACCTCCACGCGGGGATCGAGGTAAGGGCGGTGCGGGTGGAGGGTCCGTCCGAAACCGGCGATCACCGGGTCGATCTCCACGGCCACGACCCTCTTCGCGCCCGCCTCGAGCGCCGCGACGGCGTCGTTGCCCGAGCCCGCGCCGAGGATGAGCACTCGCTCCGGCGCGACGAGGTGATACGCGAGCCGGTAATAGCCGCGCCACGGCGCGAGGGGCGTCACGTCGAGCGCGGGGGAGAACGAGATCGCGTCCTGGATCCTGAGCCCGTTCACGTCCACGACGTGCGCGACGACCGCCGTCTCGCCCCGGTGCTCCGCGACGACGGGGTGCGCGCGCACCCGGTAGTAGGGCGACCACGTCCCGGCGCCGGGGGCCGGCACGACGACGAGGAGCGTCGCTCCGCTGAAGGCGGCGTGGAGGAGGAACGCCCGGCGGCTCTCGAGGAGGAGCGCCGCCCCCGCGCATACGAGCGCGAACCAGACGAACGGCGGGGCGCCGAGCGCGGAGACGAGCGCGAACGCCCCGACGCCGAGGAGACTCCCCAGGATGTCGTACGCGTAGGCGCGAAGCGTCCCGCGCTCCCCGTCCGTCCCCTTGACCTCGTCGAACCGACGGCCGAGGGCCTGCCCGAGAGGGAGGAAGAGGAGCGCGTTCAGGAAGAAGACGAGGAGGACCGCGAG
>CAZYLP010000625.1:0-4495 GCA_964648345.1 uncultured Planctomycetota bacterium | reverse complement strand
CCCCCCCCCAACCCCCCCCCGCTCCGCGGGGGGGGGTTGGGGGGGGGCCCGGCTCTCGCAGATGACGCTCGCGCTCGTCGTCGCGGGCGGCATGGTCCTCTTCGGGCTCGGGATCCTCATCGCGGTGCTCGTCGTGCAGCCCGCTCCGCCGCCGGCTCCGCTGCCCGCTCCGCCGCCCCCGCAGCCGCAGCCGGTCCTCCCCGTCGAGCCTCCGCCGCCGGTCGCGCCGGTCGTCGTCGCTCCTCCTCCTCCGCCTCCTCCTCCGGGCGAGAAGAAGCTCGGCGTCGCGCCGCCGCGCGAGAAGAGCGCGTTCGACGAGGTGCGGCTCAAGGTCGAGAAGCTCGTGAAGGAGGAGCGCTTCGCCGAGGCGCGCGCCGCGTGGAAGCCGGTCGTCGAGGGGCCCGATCCGGACGCGCGCACGGCCGCGCTCGCGGAGCTCGAGCGGATCGACACGCTCGACAAGCTCGGCCGCGAAGCGCTCGAGCTCACGACGGCGCTCGACGAGGCGAAGGACGCGGGCGCGCGCGCGAAGGCGTCGGTCGCGCTCCAGGGCTGGTGGCGGAAGAACCTCGACCGCCGCGGCCTTCCGCCCATGGTGCGCACGACGGCGCGGATCGCGGAGGAGAGGAAGAAGCGCCTCGCGGAGATCCGGAAGGGCGCCGACGAGCGCCTCGCCGCGGCGAGAAAGGCCGTGGAGGAGCGCACGAACACGCCCGGCAAGGCGCTCGTCGGGCCGCCCGTCGGCGCCTGGACCGAACGCGCGGCGATCGCTCTCAAGGCGAAGCCCTTCGCGGTCGAGATCATCGACTCGAAGGGGAAGCCCGCGACGTTGAAGGAGGTCACGGTCAAACGGATCGGCGCCGACGGCTACACGGTCGGCAACCCGGCCAGGAAGATCGAGCACACGTGGCAGCAGCGCCCCGACCTCTCGGTCATGCTCCGCGCGCTCTGTCGCCGTCCGGCGGCGGAGAAGGAGAAGCGCGCGGAGGACCTCCTCGACGACGCGACGCTCGCGTTCGACCTCGGGCAGACCGCGGTCGCGAAGGAGCTCTTCGAGGAGCGCGCGAAGCTCGTCGCCTGCGGCGTCCCCGACCTCGACGCGCTCGTCGCCGAGCGGCCGTTCGTCACGAAGGCCACGCCGCTGCCGGACGGACGGACGCGCTTCGCCTTCGCGCTCGACGACGAGGCGACGGCGAAGGACTGGAAGCCGAACGGGGACGCCGGCGGCACCGTCGTCGTCCGCGACGGCACGCTCTCGTGGGGCGGCGGGCGGTCGGGCTCGTCGGCGGGCTTGAAGCGCATGCTCGAGACCGACCCGGGCCCGGTCGCCTTCGAGGCGGAGATCGACCTCGCCACGGGCGACGGGTTCGTCGGCCTCGCGGCGATCCACAAGGACGACGCGCAGAGCTACATCGACGTGACGTTCGGCTACGACGCGTTCCAGGTGAAGTCGCTCCGCGTCGAGCCCGAGCCGAAGCCCGGCGACTTCAAGATCCCGAAGATCGCGCGGCTCGACCCGTGGACGGAGCTCGCGGACGGAAAGGCGGCGGCGAAGTCGAGGGTCGTCGTCCGCATCGAGCTCAAGGACGGCGCGCCGATCGTGACCGTCGGCGGCAAGAAGCTCGACACGCCGCTCGCCCCGCGCATCGAGGACGTGATCGCGGTCACACCGCGCCTCGGCGCCTTCGCCACGCGCACGTCGTTCCGGAAGGTCGCGCTCGAGGCGAAGCTCAAGGACGGCTGGCTCCGGAAGCTCGACAAGGTCTACGACCTCCGCCGCGAGGCCGAGCTCGGGAAGGCGCAGTACGTCCCGCCCGCGTCCGGCGCGGATTCCGCGCCGAAGGTCGGCGCGCCCTCCGCGCTCGAGGACCCGGCCGAGCTCGCGGGCCTCCCCAGGGAGGCCCGCGAGGCCTGGGACCGCGCGAAGTTCTTCCTGAAGCAGGGCACGGAGAACCGGGTGCAGATGGCGGCGGACGACGCCGTCAAGGCGTCGGAGTGGCCGTTCCCGGCGGCCCTCATCCTCCGCGCGCGCGTCGGCGCGAAGGACGACCCGCGGAAGGCCTTGAACGACATCGAGCAGGCGCTCGCGTTCTGGCCCGACTGCCCCGACGCGATCGCCGCCCGCGCGATCGTCTGGCTCCACCTCCGCGACCCCGAGAAGGCGCGCGCCGACATCGCCACGGCGCTCGCCGCGCGGCCGGACCTCTCGCTCGCCTACCGCGCGCGGGGCTCGCTCGGCTTCGCGCAGCGGCGGCCGGAGAACCCCCAGGACTCGCTCCAGGCGGCCCAGGACCTCGAGCTCGCCGCCGAGCTCGCGCCGCTCGACGCGATCTACGCGAAGGAGGTCAAGGCGGCGGCGCGCCTCTGTCGCGGCCCCGGGACGGGCGGCAAGTGGGCGCGCGAGAACACCGGCCACTACGTCCTCGCGACGAACCTGGACGCGCCGACGCGCGCGTCCGTCGCGAAGGCGCTCGAGGAGGGCTGGACGGAGTTCGCGAAGTCGTTCAAGCCGCCCGAGAAGTGGCGGCCCCAGGAGGTCATCGTCTTCGCGGTCCGCGAGGAGTTCCTCGACTGGGTGAAGACGTTCGCGCCCGAGCTCGGCGACCGGTCGGACGGGTTCTACGACCACGAGTTCGACCAGCTCGTCTTCTACGAGCGCATCGACGACACGACGGGGTCGCGGATGCGCGAGGTGACGCGCCACGAGGCCTTCCACGGCTACGCGGCTCGCGCCTTGCCGTCGCTCCCGACCTGGCTCAACGAGGGGATCGCCGAGTCGTTCGGCATGGAGGTCTACGGCGGCGGGGCGGCCCACCAGCTGCCGATCCTCAAGGCCTTCAGGCTCGAGGCGAAGGCCTACGGCTTGATGCGTCTCAACAAGCTCCTCGACGCGAGCTACCTCGAGTTCCACGACCGCGAGCACGACGAGAAGGAGCGCGGGGCGAACTACGCGCGCGCCTGGCTCGTGGGCAAGGCCCTCCGCGGCGGAGAGGGGCCGCTCGCGGGCGTGCTCGCGAGGCTCATGGAGGCCCTCGCGAAGCCGGAGACCGCGTCCCGCGCCCGGAACGAGATCCTCGACGCGGCGACCGTGGGCGCCATCGAGCAGCAGCTGCGCCGCGACCTCGCCGCGTTTCTCAAGGGATCCTGACGCGGCGCGTGCTACAATCCGCGGCCTCATGGCCCGCGTCATCGAAGGAAAGCCGAGAGGTCAGGGACGCCGCGTCGCGATCGTCTGCGCGCGGTTCAACGAGCTCGTGACGCGCGAGCTCCTCCGCGGCTGCGAGGACGAGCTCGCCCGCCACGACGTCGCCCCCGAGGACGTGACCGTCGCGTGGGTCCCGGGCAGCTTCGAGATCCCGCTCGCCGCGGCGCGCCTCGCGCGCCGCGCCGACGTGGACGCCGTGATCTGCCTCGGCGCCGTGATCCGCGGCGCGACCGACCACTACGAGCACGTGGCGGGCGAGGCCTCGCGCGGGATCGCCGCCGCGGGCCGCGAGTCGGGCAAGCCGGTGATCTTCGGCGTGCTGACCACGAACACGATCGAGCAGGCGATCGAGCGCGCCGGGACGAAGGCCGGCAACAAGGGCCGCGACTCCGCGATCGCGGCGCTCGAGATGATCGACCTCTGCGCCCAGCTCGACTCGCGTCCGGCTGCCTCCAACGGCCAGCCCCGCTCCTCGAAGCGACGAGTCGAGTCATGAGGTCGCGCACCGCCGCACGGGAGGCCGCCCTCAAGGGCCTCTACCAGCTGGACCTCAGGAGCTCGGTGCCGGACTCCGAGCTCGACGAGCTCCTCGAGCGCGAGTGCGCCCAGCGCGAGGCGCAGGACTACGCGCGGCACCTGGTCAAGGGGACGCGCAAGAACCTCGCCGCGATCGACAGCGAGATCTCCCAGGTCGCCGAGAACTGGGACCTCGGCCGCATGGCCGCGATCGACCGGAACGTCCTCCGCATGGCGATCTACGAGATGCTCCACCGCGAGGACATCCCGCCCGCCGTCGCGATCAACGAGGCGGTCACGATCGCCAAGAAGTACTCGACGAAGGACTCGGGCGGGTTCGTGAACGGGATCCTCGACCAGGTGAAGAACCGCCTGGCTGCCCGCGGCGCCCTCAAGGCCGCGGTGACGACCGACGAGCCGGAGTAAGCCACTCGCATGGAGAAGACCTGGGGCATCGTCGCGCTCGTGGTCCTCGCCGTCGTCGTCTTCTTCGCCTTTCTCGCGACGCGCAAGAAGTCGGCGGGCGTCCTCGGCGGCCTCGACCTCGACCCGCTCGCCCGCCTCAAGGCCGGCCTCCACAAGACGCGCGGCGGGTTCCTCTCGAACATCCGCGCCGTCTTCACGCGTCACCTCGACGAGACGACGCTCGACGCGCTCGGCGACGTCCTCCTCGCGGCCGACATGGGCCCCGAGACCTCGAAGAAGCTCGTCGAGGACCTCAAGCAGGCCTACCGCGAGAAGAAGTTCGAGAAGCAAGAGGAGATGATCGAGTTC
>CAZYLP010000624.1:0-4523 GCA_964648345.1 uncultured Planctomycetota bacterium | reverse complement strand
CCCTTCAAGGGCACCGACCTCTCTACGTGGTGAGGGGGTGAGGTGGATTTGTTGGAGTTGGGATAGTGGAGAAACTGGAGTTGGGATAGTGGAGAGATCTGGGAACTGGTGACTTGGGTGAGCTCTACTTCCTGGGCGAGACCTTCATGAAGGTCGTCGTCCGCCCCGGCGCGAAGCCCGCCGGGCCGCTCACGTAGGCCTCGGTGCCGTTCGGGCTCGGGTTGTCGCCGTCGAAGCCGTCGAGGCCGCTGAACGGCGTGCCCATGTAGGGGAAGATCGCCGCGTTCGCCTGAGCCGGATCGTTGAACGTCCGCACGCCGCTCGTCGCGAAGTCGACGCCGTCACCGAGGGGCGGGACCGTCTTCACGAGCGCGCCCGCGGCCGCCTGGAGGTAGATATCGACCACGTCGTCCGCGAGCGTGCGACCGAGGAGCGCGCCGGCCGGGTTGCCGAGGAAGGCCGGATCCGTCGGCTTGAGCGGCGCGATGTCGAGGCGAACCTTGAGCGTGTCCGGGAGGAGCACCGCGAGGTCCGTGCGAGGCGCCGCCGGCGGGTCGAGCTGGTAGAGCGCCTTGAGGAGCTTCGCCGGCTCGGGGTCGAGGAAGAACTTCTGGAAGGGGCCGTTCGCGTCGAGGTCAGCGGTCGGCTCGGAGGCGTTCCACTGGTCCTTCATCTCGATCGGGATGAACAGCTCGTTCATGAGAGGGTTGCCGAGGCGCGAGACCTGCACCCAGCGGCCCGAGTCCACGTGGCCCTGACCCCCGGCCTTGAGGACCGACACCTGCTTCCGGCTCGCGGACGACCACACGCCGACCTTCGCGCCGTTCGTCGCCGGGTTCACGCCGAGGTTCGCGATCGGGATCTGGACCGCGATCACCGCGCAGTTGTAGCCCGAGAGGCTGTTCACGCCGCCGCCCTTGTTGCCGACGTTGCCGCGCGTGTCGAGGTCGCGGATCGTGAGCTTGTCGAACGCCGCGCCGAGGTCGATGTAGAACGAGTCCTGGCGGGGGCCGACGAACACCTTCACGCCGTCCGTCGTCGTGCGAACCGCGCCCTTCGTCGAGGTCTGGCTCGCGGCGATGTTCTCGTAGTTCGGCGTGAACTTGGGGCCGACGTTCGGCGGCGCGACCGGGAAGTCGGAGCCGACCGAGGTCGCCGTGCCCGTGCGGCGCTTGCCGTCCACGCGCGTGACGTTGTAGGTCTGGCGGAGGTTCTGCACCGGGTCGTCCGCGCTCGTCGGCGACGCGTAGCCGCCCGCGCCCGACGTGATCCTCAGGAAGGAGTTGCCGCCCTTCCTGAAGAGGTTCTTGAAGGTGAACTGGTAGGTCATGTCCTCGACGCCGTCGTTGTTGTTGTCGATGTGGATCTCGTAGAGCGCCGAGTCCGACCAGAGGTGGTAGTTCGGGCCGCCGTGCGGGATCCCGAAGCCTGCCCAGCCGGTGAGCACCGTGATCGTCGTGGCCGAGTCCTTCCAGGCCCACACGTCGGTGTTGTCGACCGTCGGGTCGATCGAGATCGCGGGAGCCTCCGCGTGGCTCGAGCCCTCGACCTGCTTCGTGGACATCCCCCCGAACGCGAGCGCGGCGAGGGGGAGGAGCGCGAGCGCTCCCTTCGTCGTGATCTTCACTGAGTGCCTCTCCCTTTCCGTAGGTCTTACGGGGTGGTGTTTCGAGTGGATTTGATCTGCGCTGATTTCCCTGAGCGACCCGATCCTCAGTTCAGGATCAGGATCTGACCGGCGCCGTTCGCGTCCTGGTCGGCGACGTAAATACTGAGCCCGTCAGAGGCAAGGCCGTTCGGAGCGACGAGCGGCGTGCCCTCGTAACCGATCTGCTCGGAGCTGCCCGAGACCGCCGAGAGCCGGCCCGCGTTGCCGTGACGCGCCGCGACGAACATGTTGCCACCGAGCTGCGCGACGCCGCCCTCGACCATGCAGGTGTCGGTGATCTCGGAGACGAGCGCCGGAGCGCCGCTCGTCGGGCTGAGCGAGACGAGCTGCGCCTTCGGCAGGCGCGAGCCCGTGTCGGAGACGAAGAGCGTCCCGTTCGCGTCCATGCCGACACCGGTCGGCTGCGTGAGCGCGCCGCCCTTCGCCATGAGCGTCGTCGCGCCCGCCGCGGTCACCTTGTAGACCGCGCCCGTGCCCTCGATGGGGTCCGCGCCGCAGACGGCGAGCGAGCCGTCCTTCATGACGACGACGCCCGTGGGCGCGTCGATGATCCCGGCGGAGAGGACGGTCATGGCGCCCTGCTTGTCGATCGCGAGGACCGCGCCCGCCGCGTTCGCCGAGAACGTGCTCGACATGTCCGCGACGTAGAGCGTCGCGTTCGCGAAGGCGAGCGCGACCGGGTTCGTCATGGCCGAGGCCGTGCCCGGCGTGTCGCCGCGGTAGAGGACCTGCGAGTTGCCGCCCGAGATCGAGAGGATCACCGCCTTCTCGGTCGCGAGCTCGCGCGCGGTCACGTAGACCGTGTTCCCGTCGAGCGCGATCCCGCGCGGCTCCTCGTAGCCCTTCGGCATCGTGAGGGTCTGCCGCGCCTTGACGATCCCCTGCGGCGCGCTCCCGCCCGGAGTCCCCGGGCCGGGTCCGCCGGTCCCCGGCAGACCCGGCACTCCTCCCCCGCCGTTCCCGCCGCCGCCGTTCCCGCATCCCACGAGCGCCGCGACGAGAAGAAGGCTCGAGAGCCCGAAGCGCGTCCCCTTCATGCGTTCCTCCCTTTTCCTGAGCGGTGGACCCTACGGGGGGCAGGGAGGAGTGGATTTGGATTTTCCACGGCGAGCCCAAGACCACTGCGAAGAGTAGGGCTCGCGAGGGGATGCGAGCTGCGCGACTACGATGCCTTGACCCGGACCTCGACTCCGACGACCTCGGCATAGCGAAGCAACGTCGAGATCCTCACGTCACCTCCGCGCTCGAGCTTGCTGACGACGGACTGGGTCGTGGCCATCTTCTTCGCCACGTCTTCCTGCGAGAGGTTCCTGGACTTGCGTGCCTTCGCCATTCTCTCGCCGAGCCTGCGTCGCTGGAGGGCGGCCTCGACGAGCGCGGGGAAGTTCGGGTTCTTCGCCGTCCGCCGCGCGATGAACTCGTCGAGGAAATCCCGCTTGGTGGGTCTTCGCTTCCTGGCCATAGCTGATGAGCTATACCTTAGGCGGCACCCTGCCCGACCGTCAACTGTCTGGTGGTCCGCGTCCGCGTTTCCTCTTCTCGGCTCCTCGGCGTCGCCAGTCGCTGAGGCGCTTCTCGGCCAACTCGATCGCTTCCGGCGGAGTCTTTCGGGTCTTCTTCACGAACGCATGCAGGGAGAGGAGGACACGGCCCTTCTTGCCCTCCTGAGCGAAGAGAACTCGATAGGCCACCTTGTCACCATCGGCGCGCACCTCGTAGATCTCGCGGCGGAGGTGTCGTGCGGCGCGCAGCCCGCGCTCACTCACGTCCTTCATTGCGCCGGCGATCGACGCGGCGTCGCCTTCGGACCGCTCTGCGATCTCCTCGAGGAGCTCGTTGACCGGACTTCTGCCGCTCGAGGTCCGGTAGTCGCGCCATCTCGTCTTCGCCATCTCCGCTCTAGCTTCGCGTACGAGCGCGACAACGCCGTGGCTCCCTCTAGCCAACGACTTACATGAATCCCCGACAAGTTTGGGTGGCTCCTCTCCGAGCGGCATCAGCGGGTCGAAGGAAGGGATCACTATGATGTCGGCCATGGCCAGCGAGCTCGCGGACGAGGCGCTCTACGCAGCGCTCCAGCGAGGAGGCGACGAGGAAGCCCTCGGGACGCTGCTCGAGAGGCACTGGGAGCGCTCCTTTCGGCTCGCGCTCACGGTGCTTCGCGACCCCGGAGCCGCGGAGGACGCCGCGCAGCTCGCGTTCATCAAGGTCGTCGAGAACGCGAAGGGCGGGGGGCGCGTCGAGAAGTTCGCGCCGTTCCTCCGGAGCTGCGTCATGAACGAGGCGCGCATGAACCGCCGCGGCGCGAAGCGGCGCTCGGCGCACGAGGAGCGCGCGGCCGCTTCGCGCCGCGAGAAGACCGAGAGCCGCGCCGCCGCGGCGGCGGTCGCCGAGCTCACGGAGTCGCTCCCCGACGAGCTCCGCCTCCCCGTCGAGCTCCACTACGGGCTCGGCTACACGCACAAGGAAGTGGGCGAGCTCCTCGCGTGCCCGGCGAGCACGGCGACGCTCAGGATCCAGACGGGCGTCGATCAGCTCCGCGCGGCGCTCGCGGGCGTGGGCGTCGTCCTCTCCGCGGTCATGCTCTCCGAGCTCCTCCCCGACGTGGCGACGGCGCGCGGCGCGACGCCCGCCGCTCCGCGCGCGGGCTCACTCCTCGCTCGCGCGAAGGCTCCGAGCACGGGCTCGACCGGCCCCGCGCGCACCGCGAAGGCTGCGAAGCTCGGGCTCGCCGCCCTCGCGCTCTCCGCCGCGGGCACGGCCGCGGGCGCGGCGCTCCTCGGCGAGGACACGAATCCGATCACGGCGAGCGCTCCTCGCACGCCGCCCGCCGTCGTCTCCTCGAAGGAAGACG
>CAZYLP010000623.1:0-4542 GCA_964648345.1 uncultured Planctomycetota bacterium | reverse complement strand
TTTAGAGCTATTTTGCTCAACCACGGCAGTGCCCAGTATACGGTGGGTGCCGTAGTCGACGCTGAGAGTCAGGGCGCATCAACGTACCCTAACCAGGTGAGGTACGGCGTAGCCCTTCACCTTGGCGATCTTCTTCACGAAGGGAGTCGCGCCCGTCCGCTTCCTGTCGGCGAGGTCGCAGAGGAAGAAGTCCGCCTGCTTGAGGCGCAGTCCGCGCCGGACCGTGAAGAGGCGCTCGAGCGGCTCGAAGCCCGCGACGCCGTCGAGCGGGCCCTTCCGCGCGAGATGCTCGCTCGCCTCCGCGGGGTGCGAGACCTTCGCCGAGCGGCGGCGCGTCCCGTAGAGAATCGTCGCGTCGATCAAGCGTCCGCCGAAGGGCTGGCCGGCGACGGCCTCGCACCGGAACTCCTCGCAGGACTCGAGGAGGTGCTGCGCGAGCCACGCGCCGAAGCGCGTCGATTGCCACGAGTCGTAGACGATGCACGCGAAGCGGCCGCCCGGGCGGAGGTCCTGGAGGACCTTCACCAGGAAGTAGACGAACAGGTTCGAGGTGCCGGGGACCTCGAGCCCGTAGCGCTCGCGGAACGCGGCGCGGAGGCGCTCCTTGTCGTCGAGCCACTCCTGGCGGACGTACGGCGGGTTCAGGATCGCCGCGTCGAACGGCTCGTCGGGAGTCCAGTCGAGGTAGTTCGCCGGGTCGCACGCGACGGCGGGGCACGCGCGGTGGGTCTCGATGACCATCGCCGGATCGACGTCGATGGCGACGAGCCGCGAGACCCGCGATGCGAGCCCGGCCTGCTCGATGGCGAGCGGGAAGGTCGCGTGACCGACGCACGGGTCGAGGAGGCGAAGGGGCGCCGTCTCGGAGCCATCGAGGAGCCGCCGGGCCATGCGGGTGGCGATCTCGGGCGGGGTCGCCACCTGTCCGAGCAGCTCGGAGACGCTCGAAGGCCTCCCCGCCAATGAACGGGGGTCTCGTGAGGCATCCCGCGATGCACTCCGCGCTGACACGATGGTTCGTCGTGCTCCCTTGACGGTCCAGATGTTACAGGCGGGGTCCGACATCGTCGGGAGAGCGCAGAGGGACCACTTGGCCGTCCTCGTCGGAGCGGTTTTCGGCTTCCTGCTCATGCTCACGAGCGCCCTCCGCGGGATCGCGAAGGCGCGGAGCCGCCCCGCTCCGTTCGCCGGCGTGCTCCAGCTCACCCCGGGCGCCTCCGAGTGGCGGCCCGTCGAGCGGAGCTGGAAGGACGTGGCGCGTCCCTCGCGCGAGCACCCGCCTCACCCGACGCTCCCCGACACCTTCTGGCACGCGCTCCCCGACGGGACGTGGCTCACGGTCAAGGAGGGCGACTGCGCGCCCACGCTCGAGCCGGGCAAGGAGAAGCTGCCGCCGATTCCGCGCTGCGACCCCGCGAAGTTCCACTACCGCCTCGACGCGGCGACGCGGCTCGGTGACTCGTCGTTGCTGATCGCGATGTGGCACGACGTGGACGAGACCTCGCGTGCGTGGCGTCTCGCGCCGGGGGCGGCGGAGTGGAAGGAGACGGCGCCGGTCCCCATGAGCGTCGTCTCCTCGAAGCTCGAGACCGACGGCGCGCGGAGCGCGCTCCTCGTCGGCCCGGGGAGCGAGACCGCGCTCTACGACGGCGAGGCGTGGCGCCGTTTGCCGGACTTGCCCGGCGGCCGTATCGGCTGGAAGGCCGTGCTCGCCTCGGACGGCTCCGTCTTCGCGACCGACGGCATCGAGAACCCGACGCACGTCGGCCGGACCGCGCAGTACGTCGCGACGACGCTCATCGTCCTCGCGCTCGCGGGATCGTGGTGGTTCTGGGGGCTCTCGCCGCTCTGGCTCGCCCTCGGCCTCGGCCTCGGCGTGGTCCTCGCGGTCGTCTCGTTCTTCGCGCTCTGGATCGGGATCGGCGCGCGGATCTGACGTCCGTCCCGGTGGGGCCCTAGCCGCTCGATGTCCTCGCGGCCTCGACGATCTTCGTGAGCGCGCCCGCCGGGTCGCGGAAGAACTGGGGCGTCCACACCCGCACGAGCTTCCAGCCCTGCTGCTCGAGGATCCGCGTGCGGAAGATGTCCCACTCGACCTTGTCCTTCGTGCGCTCGAAGCGCGCCGAGTCGCAGAGGACTCCGATCGTCACGTCGTCCGCCTTCGTCGGGTGCGCGAGGGCTATGTCCACGCAGAAGCCGTCGTTGCCCCAGTGGACCGACGACGACTGCCCGCGCTTCGCGATGTCGCGCGCGAGCGAGCGCGCGAAGACGGACCCGCTCCGTGACGCGAGCTCGACGACGCGCGGCTCGGAGGCGACCTGGGCGAGCTGGAGGCGCTCGGCCTCCTTCACGTAGGTCGCCGCGAGCTCCTCGGCGTGCTTCAAGTAGGCGAACAGGAGCCACGCCCCGTTCGGAGCGCGGCCGGCCTCGATCGGAGCGAGCGAGCGGTACGAGTCCGCGGGGATCGAGGTGACGAGGTGCACCTCCTCGCGGGCGCGCGTCACGAGCACGTTCAGGCGGCGGCCGCCGCCCGCCGAGCCGAGCGGCCCGAAGCGGCGGTAGAAGCGCCCCTTCGCGTCCGGCCCGTAGGTCGTGCTGATGATCATGTGGTCGCGCTCGTCGCCCTGGACGTTCTCGAGGTTCTTCACGAAGAGCCCCTCGAACGAGCCCGAGCCCTGACGGTTCCGCGCGTCGTTGAGCTTGGCGGCGAAGGCCGCGTCCACGGTCGCCGCGTCGTCGAGCGCTTCACGGATCGCATCGCGCTGCGCGACGTTCATGCACGCGATCCCGATCGAGGGCGGCTTCGCGCGGCCGAGGAGCTCGCGGACGATCTCGACGACCTTCGCGGCCTCGGCCTTGTTCGTGCGCTTCTCGTAGAGACCGCCGACGGGGATCAGCCGCAGCGGCGGGAGCACCGCGCGCCGCGAGGGGTGGCCGGGGATCGGCTGGAGGCGCGACTCGTAGAAGTTCTCGTTCGAGAACTCGATCAGGTCCGAGTTCCGCGAGCGGTAGTGGACGTCGAGGTAGCTCTGCTCGACCTCGAGGTTGAGCGCGGCGGCGAGGAGGTCCTCGATCTCGGACTGCTGCTCCTCGAAGAGGCCTTGCTCGGAGTCGAGGTCGGCGTCGTTCGCGCTCTGAGCGACCGCCGTCTCGAAGAAGCGCGTCGGCGGGAGCTGCTTCGGGTCGCCCGCGATCACGACGCGCTTCGCGCGGGTGAGGACGGGGAGCGCCTCCTCGAGGCGGCACTGCGAGGCCTCGTCGAAGACGAGGACGTCGAAGATCGGCTTCCGCGGGAAGATCTGGGCGACCGTGTGCGGGCTCGCCATCCACACGGGCCGCACGTCGAAGAGCGGGTCGCCGCCCTCGATCGCGGCGCCCGCCGCGATCATGGGCCGCACCTTGAGCGCGCGCTCGCCGCGGAGCATGAGCCGGCGCTTGAGCTCGGCGCCCGCGGAGTTCAAGCGCGAGCCCGTCGCGGCGAGGAGGCGCTCCTGTTGCTTCGCGACCCACTTCGTGAGGACCGCGGAGCGGACGAGGATGCGCTTCCGGTCCTCGAGCGTGCGGAAGCGCTCGAAGGCCGTGCGCATCGAGTCCGCGTCGAGAGAGGCGAGCGCAGGCTGCGAGCGGATCCGCCGGCCGATCTCGGCGGCATGGACGGCGCGCTCGATCACGCGCGCGCCGTCGTCCGGGCTCGCCTTCTTGCCGGCGAGGTCCACGACGCGCTCCGCGAGGAGCTGGGGCAACGACGCGAGCGCCGCGCGGAGGCGCAGGATCCCCTCGACGCTCCCGAGGCTCGTGACGAGGGAGTCCGCCGTCGCGAGCACGGGCTCGCCGGCGCGGGCCGCTCCTCCGAGCTTCGTCCGGAAGCTCGACGCGAAGAGGGCGCACGCGGCCATCGAATGCTCGAAGGCCGCGATCGTCTTCGCGCGAGAGTCGGATGCGATGAGGGACGCGACGACGCCTTCGATGTCGGCCGGCTTGACGAGCTTCTCGATGATCTCGCGCGGCGCCTTCGCGAGCGCGTCGAGCAGCTTCTTGTGGCCGGCGATCGACGCGCGGAGGACGTCGTCCGCGAAGTCGGCGCCGGTGAGGCTCGCGAGCTCCCTGTGGAGGTCGGTCGCCATGGCGCGCGCGCGGACGCCCTCGAGGAAGCGGAGCGCGCGCTCGGCGTTCGGGATCGTGAGCGGGAGCCCGAAGCGCTGGAGGACCGCGGTCGCCTCGTTCTTCTTCGAGAACGAGAGGAAGCTCCAGAACTTCGGCGCCACGGCGAGCCAGTTCATGAGCTTGAGCACGTCCTGGACGACCTGTCCGAGCGGCACGTTCGCCGAGCGGTGGACCGCGGCGAGCTCGGCGTCGAGTGCCCCGCGCTCGAGGACCTCGAGGTGCTGGGCGAGGCCGGCGATCTTCTCGAGCCCGCGCGCGCGCTCGGCGGCGAGGGCGCGCGCCCAGCGCGCGATCGAGTCGGGCGCGACCGCGCCCGCGAGCGAGGCGAGCGTCGCACCGAGCCCGCTCCGCGCGGCGCCCTGCGCGAGGACGTCCCCC
>CAZYLP010000622.1:653-4558 GCA_964648345.1 uncultured Planctomycetota bacterium | reverse complement strand
CTCGTGGCGGGCGGGTTCACGATGGGTGTCGTGGGGGCTCTCCTGCCCGAGGCGATGCCGTCGTTCGTCGCGATCGCGATCTGCCTGGCCGTCGGCTTCGCCGCGGGGGCGGCCTGGGCCGCGGTCCCGGCGGTCCTCCGCGCGCGCTATCAGGTGCACGAGGTCATCACGACGATCCTCATGAACCTGATCGCGCCCTCGGTGGTCGTCTTCCTGCTCGGTCTCTACCGGAAGTCGCACCCCGAGCTCGCGGAGGCCGTCCACACGCTCCCCGTCACGAAGGCCGCCTGGGTGAACGGCCTCGAGGGGGTCTACGAGGACTTCGCGGGCTCGCACGCGAACACGCTCGTCTTCTTCGCGCTCGTCGCCGCGGTCTGGGCGTGGTTCAGGATCGAGAAGACGCGCGGCGGGTTCGAGCTCAGGGCGGTCGGCTTCAACTCGGAGGCGGCCTTCGCGACGGGGATCCCGGTGTCCGTCGTGATCACGAAGGCGCTCCTCGTCTCGGGCGGGCTCGCGGGCCTCGCGGCCGGACCCTTCGTGCTCTCGAACAACCACTACTTCGAGCAGGACATGCTCGCGGGGGCGGGCTTCACGGGGATCGCCGTCGCCGTCCTCGCGGGGAACGACCCGCTGCGTGTCGTCGTCTCCGCGTTCCTCCTCGCGCTCCTCCAGGCGGCGTCGCAGGTCGTGAACGGGAACCGCGACAACGAGGTCCCGAAGGAGATCGTCCACGTCCTCACCGCGGTCGTGATCGTGTCGGTGCTCGTCGCCCAGGGGATCGCGAGGCGTCTCGTCCAGCAGGCCGAGGCGAGGAGGGCGAGCCGTGCCGAGTGAGTCGAACGCGGTCGTCTCGCTCGCGCTCTCGACGGCGCGGTACGCGACGCCGCTCCTCTACGCGGCGGCGGGCGGCGCGATCAGCGAGCGGGGCGGGATCGTCAACATCGCGCTCGAGGGCTTCCTCCTCGGAGGAGCGTTCGCGTCGATCTCGGGGGCCGCGGTCGCGCACAACGGGTTCGTGGGCGTCCTCTTCGCGCTCGGCGCGGGCGCCCTCCTCGCCGGGGTCCACGCGCTCGTGACGATCCGCTGGAAGGTGAACCAGATCGTCTCCGGCGTCGCGATCAACCTCCTCGCCGCCGGCCTCACGAAGCTGCTCCTCCAGATCCAGTTCAGGTCGGCCTCGAACTCGGGGAAGATCGACGCCGCGACGCTGCCGGGCGACACCGCGCCGCTCGTCGTCCTCGCGTTCCTCGCGCCCTTCCTGGCGCACTTCATCCTCGAGAACACGACCTTCGGGCTCCGCCTCCGCGCCGCTGGCGAGCACCCCGAGGCGGCGGCCTCGCTCGGCATCTCCGTGGGTCGAGTCCGGGCCGGAGGCGTCATCCTCTCGGGTCTCTTCGCGTCGCTCGGCGGAGTCTTCCTCTCGTACGACATCTCGCAGTTCTCGGCGAACATGTCGAACGGCCGCGGCTTCATGGCCCTCGCGGCGGTCATCTTCGGAGCCTGGAGGCCGCTGAGAGCGCTGGTCGCGTGCGTCCTGTTCGGCGCTCTCGAGGCCATCGCCGATCGACTGCAGGCGGCGAGCACGTTCTTCCGGGAGACGCCGGAGCTGGTCACGGTGCTCCCGTACGTCGCGACTCTCATCGTGCTCGCGACTGCAGTGAGGAACGCCAGGGCTCCGGCAGCGCTCGGAAAATGAGCGCGGAGGAGCGATCCTGTCGTCTTCTCTCGCAGAGGCGCAGAGACGCAGAGACGCAGAGGAGCGGCGAGCGCCCCCTCTGCGTCTCCGCGCCTCTGCGCCTCCGCGTTGAAGACGTGGGGATCGCTCCTCCACGCTCGTTCTCGGCGATCGCTTACTTGACCTTGAGATCGACCTGCAGGAAGTCGCCGCCCGTCCCGGTCGTCGTGATCGACTGCACGGCCGGCGTCACGCCCATGACCTTGGGCTGCGGAAGCGGGATCGGCCCGAGGAACTTCGTCGACGCGAACTGGACCCCGATCGGGACGACGAAGCTGAGCGCCGTCTCGACCGCGATCTTCGGCAGCGGGACGATCGCCTTCCTGATGTCGAACGTGAACTTCGTCTTCTCGAGCTTGAGGACGAGGTTGCCGTTCGCGTAGCTGAACGTGACCTGCACCGTCGCGTGCACGTCCACCGTGAAGAGATCCACGCGCGTCGGGCCAAGCACGACCGCGACGCCGATGACGAGCTCGGTGACGCTCAGCGTGGCCTTGCCGCCCTGGTCGAGCTTGACGACCGGCGCGGCGCCCGGCTTGATCGAGATCTCGAGCTCGGCGTTCTGCGGGATGAACTTCGTGAGCGTGGGCACGAGCAGGCCGAGGTTCGCGGCGTTCAGGAGCATGCCCGTCTGCTGCGCGATGTTCTTGTCGATCGTCTTGTCGAGGAGGCCCTTCCGCCAGCCCTCCTCGAGGAGCGAGTTCACGAGGTCCTGCGCCGCGGCGACCTTGATGCCGGTCGCGCTCACGAGCTTCGGCGAGGGGCTGTTCGTGAGGAGCGCACCCTTCGACGCGTGGACGTTCGGACCCGCGAGGTTCACGTCGAGGCCCGTCGTGAGCGTGAAACCGCCCTGGTCCACGTCGACCGTGCCGAGCACGTACTTGATGATGGCCTTCTGCGGGCCGAGCGCGATCGGCACGCCCGTGAGGCCGGGCGTCGTGATCATGGTCGCGATGCGGGTCTCCGCGGTGTTCTTGAGGCCGCCCTGCCAGACGGTCTCGATCACCTTGTTGACGATCGCGACCTCGTCGAACTTGAGGTTCGGCTTGCCCGGGATCGCGTTCGAGACCGTCCCGAGGAGCTTGTTCAGGTCGTCCACCGTCTTCTGGCCGATGATCGAGCCGACGACGGTCGGGTAGTAGTCGACGCGGAGCTTGCTCGCGTCCACGTCGAGCGCGCCCGTGGGCTGCTTCGTGAGGTCGAGGAGGCCCGACGCCGTGAAGCGCGTGAAGTGGAGATCGAGCGTGTGCTTGAAGTTGAGCGGCGCGCCGAAGATCGACGCCTTGATCTCGATCGGGAGCTCGATGTCGAGGTTCTTGACGCCGAGGTCGCAGTCGAGGCCGGTCGCGGTGCCGGCGACATCCACGTTGGGGTCGGTGAGCTTGACGGAGCCGAGCATGACCTTCGTCTCGATCGTGATGCCGCCGAACGGGCTCACCTTGTGGTCCGCGATCGGCTTCCCCGCGAGCTTCTTCAGGTCCTGGACGAGGAGCGGCTCGATCGCGTTGCAGCCGACCCGGAGCGCCTCGTTCGAGACGCGCGCGGCGGCCGCATCGCGGACGTTCTGGCCGAACGTGCCGGCGAGGACGCCGATCTGGGCATCGGTCGTCTTGTTGGTCTTGCTCGTCGCGCGGATCTCGATCACGTTCGCGCCCTGGACGAGCGTGACGCCGCCGAGGAACGTGCCGTCCGCCGCGAGAGTCGCGGGCACGCCGTTCACCGTCACGAGCTGGACGCCGTCCTTGTCGGTCGCCTTGCCCTTCACGGTCGTCTTGCCGGCCGGAACCTGAGCGCCGCGCGCCGGGCTCGAGACGGTGATGTCCGGACCGCCGAAGTTGAAGACGAACGGACCCGGCGTGGGGGTCGGAGTCGGGGTCGGCGTGGGCGTCGGAGACGGCGTGGGGGTCGGGGTCGGCGGCGGCTTCACGGGCGGCGCCGGCGGCGGGACCACGACGAGCGTCGGGAGCGGCGGCTTCGGCGGCTTCGTCGGCGGCTTCGTCGGGGGCTTCGTCGTGTGGGCCGGGTTGTTGTTGGGAGTGCTCTGCGGATTCGGTATGTGGACCTTCTGGCCCGGGAAGATGAGGTCGGGGTTCTTGATCTGCGGGTTCGCGCGGATGACGGCCGCGAGCGGGACCTTGAAGCGGATCGAGATGCCCCAGAGGGTGTCGCC
>CAZYLP010000622.1:0-643 GCA_964648345.1 uncultured Planctomycetota bacterium | reverse complement strand
ACTCGGCCTCGAGGCCCGCGACGCGGCCCGAGCCGCCCTTCTTGACCGTGTAGTCGGTCGCTGCGTCGGCGGTCGCGGTGAGCGTGCCCGCGAGGATCAGAGTGCTCAGGACGACGCGATTCGGGAAGCGCATGGCTTTCTCCAGGAGACGGACCGGAGTGCGAGAAGCGCACCAATCAGAAGTCCATGCGGAGCTTCGAAATCACCATGCGAGTGACCGTCGGCAGGCGGACGGAGCTCGATCGCACGGCCGCGACGCGAACCGGAAATGGCCCTCAGCTTCTGGAAGACGCCGTGCGTCAGCTGCCCGTGGAGCGGTAGTGGCGGACTCCAAGCGCGAAGATCCGGAGCGAGACCGCGAGGAAGGCGACGCCGACGAGGGGCGAGAGCCATCCGAGGATGCGGGCTTCGGGGCGGCCGAGAATGGCGAGCGCGGGGAAGTAGTTCGCGCAGGCGAGGGGGACCACGAAGGTGAAGAACGCCCGGAACCACGGCTTGTAGATCGAGAAGGGGTACTGGGCCGTCTCGGTTCCGCCGTAGGTGACGGTGTTCATGATCTCGAGGGTCTCGACGGTCCAGAACGCGAGCGTCGCCTGAAGCACGAAGAGCGCGGCGAAGGTGCACGCGCCTCCGAGGATCGCCG
>CAZYLP010000621.1:0-4624 GCA_964648345.1 uncultured Planctomycetota bacterium | reverse complement strand
CCGATGCCCGCGGTCGCGCCCGTGATGAGGACCGTCGTCTTCATGGAGGAGCAAGTATAGGATCTCCCCTCGAATGCCGACGAACGACCCGCCGCTCTACACAGTCGTCCTCGCCGGAGGCAGCGGCACTCGGTTCTGGCCCCGCTCGCGCGCCGCGCGCCCGAAGCAGTTCCTCCGCCTCGGCGGCGAGCGCTCGCTGATCCAGCAGACGGTCGACCGCCTCGCGGGCCTCGTGCCCGAGGAGCGCGTCCTCGTCGTCACGGGCGAGAAGCACCGCGGGCTCGTCGCCGAGCAGCTCCCCGCTCTCAAAGCGATCCTCGCCGAGCCTGCTCCACGCGACACGGCGGCCGCGATCGGCTGGGCGACGTGGACCGTCGCACGCGATGCCGGCGAGGACGCGCTCCTCGCGGTCCTCCCGAGCGACCACGTGATCAAGCCGGCGGAGAAGCTCCGCGCGGCGCTCGCCCGCGCGGCCGAACGCGCGCGCGGCGGCGCGATCGTCACGTTCGGGATCCCGCCGACGCACGCCTCCTCGGCCTTCGGCTACGTCAGGAAGGGAGCGGCCCTGGTCCCGGGAGTGTTCGAGGTCGCCGCGTTCGAGGAGAAGCCGAACGCGGAGACCGCGGCGCGCTACCTCGCGGGCAAGCAGCACGCGTGGAACTCGGGCATGTTCGTCTTCTCCGCGAAGACCATGAAGGACGAGCTCCGCCGCTCGCTGCCGAAGACGGCGAGCGCCCTCGACCGGATCGTCGCGGGCGACGGGCGCACGATCGGGATCATCGGTCTCGACGACGTGGTCGTCGTCCAGCACGGCGACGCGACGCTCGTCTGCAAGCGTGACCGCGTCGAGGACGTGAAGAAGCTCGTCCAGGAGCTCGAGAAGCGCGGCCGGGCGGACCTCGTCTAGAGATGCGCGACAAGGAGCTCCTCGAGAAGTCGTACCTCGCCCGCCTCGAGAAGCTCGTCCGCCTCGCCCGCCGCGCGCCGCCGCCGCGGCCCGAGAGGAAGCGGCGCTTCCTCTCGCGCGGGAAGGGCGTCGAGGTCGCGACGTTCCGCGACTACGCGCCGGGCGAGGACATCCGTCTCCTCGACTGGGCGGCGTATGCGCGGCTCGAGCGGCTCTACGTCCGCGTGGTCGAGGAGATCATCGAGCCGCGCCTCGACATCATCATCGACGCGAGCGGATCCATGGGGCGGGGCTCACCCGAGCCGCTGCGTCGAGCGGTCCGCGCCGCCGCCGCGTGCGCGGCCGTCGCCCTCGCGCGCGGCGCGCGCGTCGCGTGCTGGACGCTCGGCGACGGCGTCGTCGCGAACGTGCCGCCCCTCCGCGGACCGGGCCGCATCGTCACGCTCCTCCGCTTCCTCGCCCGCATCGAGCCGCGCGGCCGCACCGCGCTCGCGAAGGGCGCCCCCCGGATCGCGAAGGCGGCGCGGATCAAGGGCGGCGCCCTCCTCTTCTCGGACCTCCTCCACCCCCAGGACGCGGGGCGCGCGCTCTCGATCCTCCGGCGCGAGGGCTTCGACGTCCTCGCCGTCGAGGTGGCGACGAGGGGCGAGCTCGAGCCGGACGCGGCCGCCGCCGCTTCACGCGCCGGGACGGCCATCCTCGTGGACGCCGAGACGGGGGAGCAGCGGCGCTCGCCCTTCGGCCCCGCCGCCCTCGATGCCGCGGCGCGTGAGCGTGGCACGCGGGCGCGGGAGGCGGCGAAACTCCTTGCGCTGCTTGGCTCCTCGCGAGCGCGGCTCGGTCCCGACCGGACACCCGAGGAGATCGCCCTCGCGCTCCTCGAAGGCGATGGGGCCCGCAAAGCCGCGGCGCTCCTTGCACGGAGCGAGGACGCGCCGCTAAGCTGACCCCGTCGTCAAGCGAAGCATCCCGAGGCGTGGTTACGGATTGGCCAAGGGGAGCAGGACGCTGAGGCTGACGCTCGAGTACGACGGGACGGACTTCTTCGGGTGGCAGGTCCAGCCCGACCGTAGGACCGTCCAGGGCGAGGTCGAGCGTGCCTTGGCCGAGGTCACCCAGGAGCGCGTGAGGATCAACGGAGCGAGCCGGACGGACGCCGGAGTTCACGCGATCGGACAGGTCGCGAGCTTCGAGACGTCCACCAGGCTGGAACCGCCCGCGCTCAAGAAGGCGCTCAACGCGGTCCTCGCGGAGGATGTCTCGGTGACGGCCTGCGACGACGCACCCGATGGCTTCCACGCCCGGCACTCCGCGTCGGGGAAGCACTACCGTTACCGCATCGTGAACCGCCCCGAGCCGACGCCGATCGAGCGGCGCACCGCGCTCCACGTCCGCGACGAGCTGGACGTGGCCGCCATGCACGGCGCCGCGCAGGCCGTCCTCGGCGAGCACGACTTCCGCGGCTTCGAGACGGACACTTCCCTCCGTTACAAGGAGCTCGAAGCCAAGGGCCACGCGACCGACAGCGCGAGCGTGCGCCGCATCACCGCGGTCCGCTTCGCGGCCCTCGAGCCTGTCCCGAACGGCCGTCTCCTCGCGCTCGACATCGCGGGGACGGGGTTCCTCTACAACATGATCCGGGCGCTCGTCGGCACGCTCCTCCAGGTGGGGCGCGGCAAGAGGCCGGCGAGCGACCTCGTGGGACTCGTCAACCTTTCTTCGGGGCCCGAGCGCGCGCGCGCGAAGGCCGGACCGACGTCGCCGCCGCAGGGGCTTTGCCTCGTGCGGGTCTTTTACGGAGAGGAGGCCCGGATACCCGCGCTCGGCGGCTGACCGCACGGTTCGTGGGGGGCACCGCCCCCCACGTCCCCCCCGATGGGGATTTCCAAGGTGTCTCAACGTCTGTTTTTTCCTCGGTGGACTCGAAACCAGAGAGGTAGCGGCGTGAAGATCACGATCACCGGTCGCCACATGCAGGTCCACGACAGCGTGAGAGAGTACGCGATCGAGAAGACCAACAAGCTCGAGCGGTACAACAACGCGATCCAGCACATCGAGCTCGTCATCGCCAACGAGGGCGACCGCAAGCTCGTCGAGATGATCGCGACCTCGCGCGTGGGCGGCAAGCAGGTGGCGCAGGTCGAGCACGAGGACATCTTCGCGGCGATCGATCTCCTCATCGACAAGATGAAGAGGCAGCTCGAGCGCGCGAAGGAGAAGGTGAAGCACCACAAGCACGATGAGAGCGCCCGGCAGCGCACGGTCGAGACCGTCGCCCGGCAGAAGAGCCCGAGCAACGAGGAGAAGCTCGAGACCTACGACGACGTGATCGACAAGATGGAGATCTGAGCTCGCGGAGGAGCCGTGGGGGAGCGATCCCCACGTCTTCATCGCGGAGGCGCAGAGACGCAGAGGCGCAGGGAGGCCTTCCGATCTTCGGAGGCTTCTCTGCGTCTCGGCGTCTCTGCGCCTCTGCGTTTCACGACGGAAGGACCGCTCATCCACGCTCTCTTTCTTGTTTTCCCTCTCCACGCTCTCGCTTCGCCACTTGACGCGGAGCGTCTTTCGAGGTCCCATAGGCGACAGTCGGGGCGTTGCGGAGAGGTGGAGCGGTGATGGCTACCAAGCTGCTGGGCTTCCTGGACCGCGACGCGATCGTGACGGAACTCCAGGCCTCGACGAAAGAAGAGGCGATCCGGGAGCTCCTCGCCGTGGCGGTCGCCCGCAACCTGGTCGAGAAGAAGAACGAGGACGAGATCCTCCGCGGCATCCTCGAGCGCGAGAAGAAGGGCACGACCGGCCTCGGCGACGGGATCGCCGTCCCGCACGTGAAGGAGAACGCGCTCGTCAAGTCGCTCTGCGGCGCGTTCGGCCGCTCCAAGGCGGGAGTGCCGTTCGACGCCGTGGACGGGAAGAAGGTGCACCTCATCTTCCTGATCCTCGGCGCCAAGGGCACCGCCAACGACCACATCGCGATCCTGAAGAAGCTCGCGGGCGTGCGTCAGAACGAGCACTTCCTCCGCTTCCTGCGCGAGGCGAAGGACAAGGACACCATCGCCGAGGTCATCGAGGAGATGGCTCTCGCGTGAGCCGAGCGCCCGAGCGCATCCAGCGAAGGTCGCCGCGCTCCGCTGTCGCTACGCCGCGGCATTTGCGCAGCGACCGAGCGAGGTCGCGCGAGGCCTTCAGCAGCGACTGCGGCGGGAGCGCGCGAAGCGCGCGATCCGCCGAAGGAGCGCTCTGTTGAGCGAGGAACCCGCGGTGACGGTCGAGCGCTCGGTGCAGCTCTCGAACAAGTACGGCCTCCACGCGAGGCCGGCGACGCTCATCGCCCAGTCGGCGAAGACGTTCAAGAGCGACGTCGTGCTCGTGAAGGGCGACGAGAAGGTCAACGCCAAGAGCATCTTCAACCTCATGACGCTCGCCGCGGAGAAGGGCGCGACGCTCACGGTCCGCGCGACCGGCGTCGACGCCGAGGCCGCGGTGGCGAAGATCGTCGCGCTCGTCGAGGCGCGGTTCAACGAGGACGATTAGACTTCGAGTCGTTGTCGCATCGGGACCGGGGACAGTCGGGGAGACCTTGTCGACGTACACGCTCCAGCGCTTCGACGAGCGAAAGCTCGACGAGGCCCTAGCCGCGTTGAAGTGCGCCGAGAAGACCGGCGAGCCGGGGCCGCTCCATCCCTGGCTCGAGCTCTGGCGCTCCGAGCAGTGCGC
>CAZYLP010000620.1:0-4655 GCA_964648345.1 uncultured Planctomycetota bacterium | reverse complement strand
ACAGCCGGCGCACCGCGTGCAAGACGCTCGCCTGGGTGCAGGCCCTCGAGCGCGCGGCGCGAGCGGCGCGCGGGCCGCTCTACGACACGCGGGCGCCGGTGCGGATCGCGCCGCCCGAGAAGCCCGCGAGCGCGCTCCTCCGGGTCCTCGCGCCCGACGTGGCGGCGGTCTGGACGACGGCGCGGACGGCCGAGACGGTCGCTCCGTACGAGGCGGAGCCGGGGTTCGCCCCGGACTTCACGTGGAGATAAACTCCAACCCGTGAAACCGATCGTGTCGCCGAACATCCGCGTGCGGCACCCCGAGCACTTCGAGGTCGGCCCTCACTCGATCGTCGACGACTTCTGCTACTTCTCGACGAAGGTGAAGATCGGCTTCGGGTCGCACGTCGCGAACGGTTGCAGCGTCGCGGGCGGCGTCGAACGGCAATTCGTGCTCGGCGACTACTGCAGCCTCTCGAGCGGTGTGAAGGTCTGGTGCACGAGCGACGACTTCGTGAACGACCTCGTGACGATCTGCCCGCCCGGGATCAAGGAGAACCTCATCACGGGCGACGTGACGATCGGCGACTACTGCGCCGTCGGGTCGAACAGCATCATCATGCCGGGGAACCGGCTCCCCGAGGGGACGTCGATCGGGGCGCTCAGCTTCGTCCCCGCCGACTTCGACTTCGAGCCGTGGAGCGTCTACGCGGGGGTGCCGATCCGCCTCGTGAAGAAGCGCAACGAGGCGAGCGTGCGCGCGCAGATCGCCAAGCTCGACGCGGCGACCGGACGCAGGCGGCCGCCCGCGTGAAGGTCCAGATCCCCTGGTGGCGGCCCGAGGCGGGCGGCGCGCGCGAGAAGGAGCTCGTCCTAGAGGTCATCGCGAGCAACTACCTGAACGACGGCGACGTGACCGAGCGCTTCGAGCGCGCGATCGCGGCGCGCGTGGGCGCCAGGCACGGCGTCGCGACGACGAGCGGGACGACGGCGATCACGCTCGCCCTCGCCGCGCTCGGAGTGGGCCCGGGCGACGAGGTCATCGTCCCGGACGTGACGTTCATCGCGACCGCGAACGCGGCGAAGATGCTCGGCGCGACGCCGGTGCTCGTGGACGTGGACGAGCGGACGCTGAACATGGACCCGCGCGCGCTCGACCGCGCGATCACGAAGCGCACGAAGGCGGTCGTGCCGGTCCACGTCTCGGGTCGCGGCGCGGACATGAAGGCGATCCTCGCGCGCGGCCTCCCCGTCGTCGAGGACGCCGCCGAGGCGCTCGGCTCGCTCCAGGGAGGGCGCGCTCTCGGGACGCACGGCGCCGCCGGGTGCTTCTCCTTCTCGCCCAACAAGACGATCACGACCGGCGAGGGCGGCATGGTCGTCACGAACGACGACGCGCTCCACCGCCGCCTCCGCGAGCTCAAGGACCTGGGCCGTCCCGTGCGCGGGACCGGCGGCGACGACGTGCACGTGAGCGTCGGCTACAACTTCAAGCTCACGAACCTCCAGGCGGCCGTCGGGCTCGCGCAGCTCGAGAAGCTCGATGCGCGCCTCGCGCGCTTGAAGCAGCTCTGGCGCGCCTACCGCTCGGGGCTCGAGGGCGTGAAGGGCGTGCGGCTCCCCGGCTTCACGGACGAGGAGCAGCCCCAGTGGGTGGACGCCGTCGTCGAGCGGCGCGACGACCTCGTCCGCGCGTTCAAGGCGCGCGGGATCGACTCGCGGAACTTCTGGTTCCCGCTCCACACGCAGGCGCCCTACCGCCTCCCCGACGCGGGCTTCCCGGTCGCGACGCGGCTCGGACCGCGCGCTCTCTGGCTCCCGTCGGCGCTCTGCATGACGGACGAGGAGCAGGCCCTCGTGATCCGGACGATCGCGGAGCACTGAGTGGAGCTCACGATCCTCCTCCCCGTGAGGAACGAGGGCCTGAACCTCAAGATCATGCTCAAGATCCTCCGCTCGGTCCTCGAGGTCGAGCACGAGGTGATCGTCGTCGTGGACGACCCGAAGGACACGAGCATCCCCGTCACGGAGGAGATCGCGCGGACGTACCCGCAGTGCCGCGTCGTCGTGAACGACCTCGGCCGCGGCGTCCTGAACGCGATCCGCGCCGGCGTCCGCGCCGCGAAGGGGAAGTACGTCCTCATCTTCGCGGCCGACGAGGTGGGGCCCGTCCTCGCCATCGAGGACATGCTCACCCTCATGAACGAGGGGTGTGACTTCATAAGCGCCACGCGATACGCTCATGGCGGCCGGCGCCTGGGCGGCTCCTTCGTCGGGGGCATCCTCTCGTGGCTCGCCTGCCGCCTGTTCCGCTTCTGCGGCGGGGCGTTCAGCGACTCGACGACGGGGATCAAGATGTTTCGCCGCGAGGTCTTCGACCGCCTCCTCCTCGAGTCGCCGCCCGTCGGCTGGACCGTCGCGTTCGAGATGGCGATCAAGGCGCAGCTCCTCGGCCTCCAGCTCGGCGAGGTCCCGATCGTCTCGATCGACCGCCTCTACGGCGGGCAGTCCACCTTCAAGCTCGGGCCGTGGATGAAGAGCTACCTCCGCTGGTTCATCTGGGGCGCGAACAGGCGGAAGGACCTCCGCCGGACGCCGCGCTCGGCCGTCCGCGTGCGGGCGCCGGAGTACTTCCGTGGTTGAGCGTTACCTCGTCACGGGCGGCACGGGCTTCATCGGCAGCGCCCTGGTCACGGCGCTCGTGAAGCGCGGGCACAAGGTGCGCTCGCTCGACAACGACTCGCGCGGCTCGCGTCACCGTCTCGGCGAGGTGGACAAGGACGTCGAGTTCGTCGTCGGCGACATGCGCGATCCCGAGGTCGTGCGCTCGGCGGTCAAGGGCGTCGAGTGCGTCGCCCACCTCGCCTACGTGAACGGGACGGAGTTCTTCTACACCATGCCCGAGGTGGTCCTCGAGGTCGCGGTGAAGGGGATCTTCAACGTCATCGACGCGTGCGTGAAGGAGGGCGTGCCGGAGCTCGTGCTCGCCTCGAGCTCGGAGGTCTACCAGACGCCCGACCGCGTGCCGACGCCCGAGGACGTGCCGCTCGTCGTCCCCGACCCGCAGAACCCGCGCTACAGCTACGGCGCCGGGAAGATCCTCTCCGAGCTCCTCGCGATCAACTACGGGCGGCGCCACTTCAAGAAGACGACGATCTTCCGGCCGCACAACGTCTACGGCCCCGACATGGGCTGGGAGCACGTGATCCCGCAGTTCGTCGTCCGCATGCGCGCCCTCGTCCAGGAGGTCGCCGGGAAGATCCTCCTCCCGATCCAGGGCACGGGCCAGGAGACGCGCTCCTTCGTCCACGTGGACGACCTCGTCCAGGGCGTCCTCCTCGTCATGGAGAAGGGCGAGAACCTCGGGATCTACAACATCGGCACCGAGGACGAGGTCACGATCGAGACCGTCGCGAAGGAGATCGGCAAGTTCTACGGCCGCGAGGTCGCGGTCGCGGCGGGCATGCTCCAGCCGGGCGGCACGAAGCGGCGTTGCCCCGACACATCGAAGGTCCGGAAGCTCGGCTACGCGCCGCGCGTCAAGCTCGCGGACGGTCTCGCGACGACGGTCAAGTGGTACGACGAGGTCCTCAAGGGGAGAACATGAACAAGAACCGCCTCGCTGCCGGATCGAACGGGAGCGTCCTCGTCGAGTACTGCCAGGCGTGCGGCGCCCAGGACTTCCAGCCCGTCTTCTTCGCGGGCTTCCTGCCGCCCGTGAACACGATGCCGCCCGTGGGCACGCGCCCCGCGGAGCAGCCCTCGTACCCGGCGCAGGTCCTCCTCTGCCGCGCGTGCCAGCTCGTCCAGCTCGGGCTCGTCGTGGACCCGGCGATCCTCTTCCCGCCGAGCTACCCGTACACGAGCGGCACGACGAGGATCCTCCGCGAGAACTTCGCCGAGCTGTACAAGGACTTCACGGCGCGCTACCCGCTCGCGAAGGACGACCTCGTCGTGGACGTGGGCTCGAACGACGGGACGCTCCTCTCGAACTTCCACGAGAACCACCGCGTCCACGGCATCGAGCCGACGAACGCGGGCGAGCTCGCGAACAAGCGCGGCATCGAGACGCTCATCTCCTTCTTCAACCGCGACGCCGTGCGGAAGGTGACCGCGAAGAAGGGCAAGGCCCGCCTCGTCACGGCGACCAACGTCTTCGCGCACATCGAGGACGTGCACGAGGTGATCGACGGGATCCTCGAGCTCCTGGCGCCTTCGGGGATCTTCGTCTCGGAGTCGCACTACTGGCTCGCCCTCGTCGAGACGCTCCAGTACGACACGATCTACCACGAGCACCTCCGCTACTACTCGCTCGGCGCGCTCAGGAACATGCTCGCCGCGAAGGGCCTCGAGGTGATCCACGCGAAGCGGATCCCGACGCACGGCGGCTCGATCCGCGTCTACGCCGCGCGCCAGGGCGACTACCCGGTCCAGTCGAGCGTGGGCGAGCTCCTCGCCCAGGAGAAGCGCGAGCTCTCCCCCGAGCGCCTCGAGGAGTTCAGGCGGAAGGTCGTCCTCACGAAGCTCGGCCTCCTCGCCCTCCTCCGCGACATCAAGCTCGCGAAGGGGCGCGTCTACGGCGTCGGCGCCCCTTCGCGGTCGAGCACGCTCATCAACTACGTCGGCCTCGACGAGGGGATCGTGGACTGCGTGTGCGAGATCAAGGGCTCGTAC
>CAZYLP010000619.1:0-4737 GCA_964648345.1 uncultured Planctomycetota bacterium | reverse complement strand
GCGACCTCCTGAGCGCCTCGAGCCGCTGCCGGTAGTAGCTCTCGTCGGCGCCCGCCCCGAGCTCGAGCGCCTTCTCGAGGTCCGCGATCGCGCCCGCCCGGTCGCGAGCCCGAGGACGAAGCCCTCGGCCTTCGAGAGCTCGGCGAGGACGACCTTCTCGCGCTCGAACTGGGCCACCATGCCCGGCTGCGGGCAGCGGAGGCGCTTCAAGGCGACGACGGTCCCGTCGGGGCCGCGGGCGCGCCAGACCGTCCCCGCTCCGCCCCGTTCGGCTTCGTGTTCCGCTAATCCATCTCGGCGCGGTGGTGGCCGTTCGACTTCCCGTTGTCGGGGAGCGGGACGGCCGAGAGGATCTTCTCGGGCTTGAGCCCGACGCGCGTGGCGACGAGGTGGCGCAGGCGCGCGAACTCGACGGGCCACGCGTGGCGCTCGAGCATGAGGATCTTGTCGTCGGCGGAGGGCGTCGGCACGTCGCGCCAGTAACGGAGCGGCACGGAGGCGCCGGCGCCCGAGTAGTCGCCGAGGAGCATGTTCGAGCGGCCGCCGCCCTTCGAGATCTTCCGGCCCTCCTCGTCCGTTATGTAGAAGATCTCGTGGAAGAGGTCGGGGAGGACGATCTCGGTGTCGGCGGTCGAGCGGCCCGACGCGTCTATGTCCACGGCGACGAGGCGGTCCTCGATGCGGTCGTAGACGAGCCCGAAGACGATCGCCGTCTTGTAGGGGCCCGTCGCCATGAGCTCGTTCGCGACGAACGGGATCATGCCCGTGTCGTCGATGACCCCGAGCCCGATCACCGCGACGTTCTGGTCGTAGTCGTTGACCCTCGAGAGCGCCTCGCCGAGCTTCTTGTACCAGCTGAGCGGCTGCTTCAAGCCGCGGAGCTTGTCGAGGATCTCCTCGCCGCGCTCGCCGATGATCGAGTCGAGGTACGCGAGCGCGTCGCGGGTCGTCTCCGCGATCCCTTCGCGGTCCACGCCGATGAGGTCGGTCTCGATCCCCGCCTTGGCCGCGACGGCGATCCTGAAGCACTCCTCGGACTTCGGGTTCAGCTCGAGGCCCAGGTTGCGGAGGATGTGGACCATGATCGCCGACGTGCTCTGCGCGTCCTCGAGCCTGAGGCCCTTCGCGTTCGGCAGGTCCTCGACGTCCACCGCGCCGCGGCGGTGGTGGTCGATGTAGAAGATCTTCTTGTTGCGGATCTCCTCGCTCCGCCGCATGAGGCGCGAGAGGTCCGTCATGATCTCGGGCGAGGTCGCGTCGAGGATCACGATGAGCGGCGCACGCGTCGCGATCCCGACCAGGTCCTTCTCCTCCTCGCAGCGGCAGAGGAGGCGCGACGGCAGGAAGTTCTTGGCGATCGAGCGGTTCATGAGGAAGCTCATCGCCTTCGAGTAGTAGCAGGTGAACTTCTTGCCCCACTTCTCCTTGAGGATGAACCAGCAGAGACCGGCGGCCCCCATGGTGTCGGGGTCCATGCGGTCGTGGGCCCAGCCCGCGACGTCGTCGCTCTCGATCGGCGCTATGGCGTCGACGAAGAGTTTCGTCGCCTCCTCGAACGCCATGCCTTCGGTGGGGCTCATCGGACCCCGCGCCTCGCTGCCGCTCGTCTCATTGCAACGTGAACCAAGACTGTAACATGCGGTGAGAGGGCGAGCTAGCTCGGGCGCGTGAACTCTTGTGTTCGCCGCGCGTGCTACTAGCATGGGAGACCCGTGACGCCTGCTTCCACGAAGGAGACTCTCGACTTCGCCCGCGACGTGATCCGACACGAGGCGGACGCGTTGAAGGCGCTCGAGGCGCGGATCGACCAGAGCTTCGAGCGCGCCGTGGACCTCATGCGGACCTGCAAGGGCCGCATCGTCGTCACGGGCATGGGCAAGCCCTGGATCATCGGTCAGAAGATCTCGGCGACGCTCGCGAGCACGGGCTCCGCGTCCTTCGCGCTCCACGCGGCGGAGGCCTTCCACGGCGACCTCGGGCGCGTCGTCCGCGACGACGTGGTCCTGTGCCTCTCCAACTCGGGCGAGACGGTCGAGATCGTCCAGCTCCTCGACGCCTTCAAGAAGATCGGCGCGAAGGTGATCGGGATCACGGGCCGCAAGTCGTCGACGCTCGGACGCCTCGCCGACGTGGTCCTCTGGATCGGCGACCTCGACGAGGCGTGCCCGAACAACCTCGCCCCCTCGACGACGACGACGGCCATGCTCGCCATGGGCGACGCCCTCGCGCTCACGCTCGTCAAGCTCCGCGAGTTCGCCCCCGAGGACTACGCCTTCTTCCACCCGGGGGGCAGCCTCGGCCGGAAGCTCATGAAGGTGGAGGAGCTCATGCGCCGGGGCAGCCGCCTCGCGCTCGTGGACGAGTCGAAGACCGTCCGGGACGGGCTCCTCCAGATCACCGCGGCGCGCTCGGGGGCCGCGATCGTGACCGACGCGCAGGGGAAGCTCATCGGGATCTTCACGGACGGCGACTTCCGCCGCCGCACCATGACGGACGAGACGCTCCTCTCGCGCGTGATCTCCTCGGTCATGACCCGCTCGCCCACGACGATCGCTGCGACGGCGCTCGTCTCCGAGGCGGAGCGGATCCTGACCGAGAAGAAGATCGACGAGCTCCCCGTGGTGGACGAGGCCGGCCGGCCCGTCGGCCTGATCGACGTCCAGGACATCCTGTCGGTCCATCGCTAGAATCCCTCACCCGAGGAACGGAATGGCGATCGACAACGTGAAGCTCGTCGTGTTCGACATCGACGGCGTCCTGACGGATGGGAGCATCATCTGGCAGTACTCCGCGGGCTGGAACGCGAAGGTCTTCGACGTGAAGGACGGCTTCGGGATCCTCCTCCTGCTGAAGGCGGGGATCGAGGTCGCCTTCATCTCCGGCCGCCAGAGCATCGCCGTCGATCACCGCGCCAAGGACCTGGGCGTCAAGCACGTCGTCCAGGGCGTGGACGACAAGCTCGCGGCGCTCCGCGAGATCATGCTCAAGACCGGCGTGCGCGAGGAGGAGATCGCCTTCGTCGGCGACGACCTGAACGACCTCCCCGTGCTCCGGCGCGTCGGCTTCGCGGCCGCGCCCGCGGATGCGGTCGCGGAGGTGAAGCAGGTGGCGGAGTACGTCGCCAAGACACCCGGCGGCCACGGCTGCGCGCGCGAGATCGCGGAGAAGGTGCTCAAGGCGCAGGACCGCTGGGCCGGGATCGTGGAGAAGTACCTCGTTTGATGCGCCGCGTCGCATCCGCGCTCTTCCTCGCGGGCGCGGGGGCGCTCGCCTGGGCGGTCGCGCTCGGCCACCTCGACCCGCTCGCGATCGCGCCCCTCCCCCACGCGGAGGAGTACGACCAGCGGAGCGCCATGCTCGGCGCCCGCTCGGTCGAGGGGATCTCGCTCCAGCGGCTCGCCTACAAGGACGGCGCGCCCGTCTGGAGCGCGACGGGCGTCGCCTTCGAGCGGTCGGGGGCGGGGTTCGCGGCGCGCGAGCCGCGGATCCTCTCTTACTCGAGGCGCGGGGAGGCGAGCGCGCGGATCGAGGCGCCGCGCGGGACGTTCGGCTCTCCGCTCGGAGCGGGCCCCGTCGCCGGGCAGCTCGAGGGCGGAGTCTCGATCGTCGGCTCGGCCCTCGCGCTCGCGACGGAGCGCCTCGACATCGAGCTCCCCGCCGGGATCACGAGCGAGTCGCTCGCGGGCCACAGGCGCTTCCCGAGCTTCGAGACCGAGACCCCCGTGCGCGGGACGCTCCTCCGCCGCGCGGCGCGGGGCGCGATCCCGCCCGTCACCGGGTTCCTCGCCGAGGGCGGCTGCGAGGGTCGCGGGGACCTCCGCCGCCTCGACCTCCGCGGTCCGGTGACCGTGCGCGACTCCGCGAGCGAGCTCTCCCTCGATGCGACGAGGCGCGCGACCGTCGTCCTCGCCGCGGCTCCGTGGCGCGTCGTGGCGCCGTTCGATGGCTCGCTCGGCGCGCTCGCGGGGCTCCACGTGACGGGGAAGGAGCTCCACGGCGGCTGGGTCATCGCGAGGATCGAGGCCGAGGGCGACGTGCGGCTCGTCATGCGCGGAGAGAGAGGCGCGTGGCTCGAGGCGCAGGGCGACAGGATCGTCGCGTGTCCGCTCGCGGGGACTCTCCGCGTGGAGGGCGAGCATGCCTCGCTGGTCGAGGCGACGAGCGGCTGCTCGGTGAGGGCGCCCCGGATCTTCGCGCGCGACCTCGGCGCCACGGGCCTCGAGGTCACCGCGAAGGGCGGAGTCGTGCTGACGGCAAAGCCGAGCGCTCCCCCCCAATCCCCCCCCCGCTCCGCGGGTTGGGGGGGGGCGCTCTGGGCCGTGTCGGGCGAGGAGGCGGTCGCCCTCATCGCGTCCTCCTCGGTGCCCCTCGACTCGGGTTCTTCGGCTCGTCCCTCGCCGAAGAACCCTCGCTCGGGGACACGGAGTCCGGCGCTCGTCGTGCGCTCCGCGGTCGTGACGACGAGCGCGTTGCATCCGGGGCGGCTCGCGAGCCTCGACGGGCGCTTCACGGGGCGCTTCGAGCAGTTCTCGATGGACGACGACCCGATCGCCGGCCTCGCCGCGACCATAGCCGGCGCGCCCGCCGAGCTCGTCGGGACCGACGCGCACCTCCGCGCGCGCACGATCGACTTCCTGCGGCTCCCGGGCGAGCCCGACCGCATGAACCTCCAGGGCGACGTGCTCGTCGAGCTCGGGACCTCGCTCCGCGACATTGCACCCGTCGTCTCGCACGGGC
>CAZYLP010000618.1:0-4770 GCA_964648345.1 uncultured Planctomycetota bacterium | reverse complement strand
ACGCGCTGGCGCGCGGGTGGCCTCGCTCCCGGCGACGTCGCCCGGCGGCTCGCGATCACGAAGGCGTTGGCAGCACTCCGCGTGGCCCCCCCCCAACCCCCCCCCGCGGAGCGGGGGGGGGATTGGGGGGGGGCCACGCACATCCTCGCCGCCGACACCGTCGTCACGCTCGACGGCAAGGTGCTCGGGAAGCCGAAGGACAAGGCGGACGCGAAGGCCATGATCCAGTCGCTCGCGGGCGCGACCCACGAGGTCATCACGGGCGTCGCTCTCCTCGACCTCGCGACGGGCGAGCTCCGCGCGGAGACGGAGACGTCGCGCGTGAGCTTCAAGAAGGTGGACGAGGCGACGCTCGAGAGCTTCATCGCGAGCGGCACGTGGGCCGGGAAGGCGGGCTCCTACGGGATCCAGGACGAGGAGTGCCAGCCGCTCGTCCAGGGCGTCGAGGGGAGCCAGTCGAACGTGATCGGCCTCCCCGTCGAGCGCGTGAAGGCGCTCCTCGCTCGAGCGGCCGTCGCGCTCCTCCTCGCGCTCGGTCTCACCGGCTGCCCCGAGAAGACCGTGACCCCGAACGGCAACACGCCGACCCAGCCGGCGCAGGTGAAGCCAGAAGTGAAGCCGACCCAGCACGACCCGAACGACGGCGGCGACCACTCGGGCCACGACCACTCGAAGCCGAACGTCTCGAAGACCGCTCACCCCGAGGACGGCATCCCGAACCGCGGCCTCCTCGAGGTCCCGCTCACTCTCGGCGGCACGACGATCAAGGCGGAGGTCGCCGCCTCGCGCGCCGAGCGGCAGCTCGGGCTCATGCACCGCGACTCGATGCCCGAGGACCACGGCATGCTGTTCGTGTATCCGGCGAGCGAGAAGGACTTCCACAACTTCTGGATGCACAACACGAAGCTCGCCCTCTCGATCGCCTACCTGCGAGACGACGGGACGATCGTGAACATCGAGGACATGGAGCCCTTCGACGAGACGACGAAGCACTACTCGAAGGAGAAGATCCGCCTCGCCCTCGAGGTCAACAAGGGCTGGTTCAAGGTGAAGGGGCTCGGCCCGGGCGCGAAGGTCGAGGGGATCACGCCCGAGCTCCTCGGTCGCGGAGAGTAGCGCGCCGTGGCTCAGCGCCGGAGCACTCCGTTCGCGGCGATGGTGTTCCTCGGCCTCATCGGCGTCGTCTTCTTCGGCGCCATGGTCTGGTGGCTCTCGGACAAGCCGATCATCAAGCTCCGCCCCGAGCTCGAGAAGCACTACGGCGTCTCCGGCTTCCGCTGCTCGCTCCGCCTCCCCGAGGGGAAGCTCGAGATCGAGGCGCCGCCGAAGCTCGCGCTCCCGGACCGCTTCGCGAAGAGGCGCCTCCTCGCGGAGGCGCTCCACCGTTACCTCCGCCTCACGAAGTACCGGACGCAGGTCGGCCACGTGCAGCTCCTCCGCGACAGCGAGATCGTCACTCGCGACCAGGAGCAGCAGTTCTGGGACTTCGAGCCGTACCTGTTCGAGGTCGTCCGTGTCGCGACGAACGAGGGAGCGCCTCCGATCGGCAAGCCGCTCCACGCGCCGGGGATCACCGGCGTCGCCGTCCGCGTGGACCTCGACGCCGACCCGGCGACCGCGGAGCGAGCCGCGTCCAAGCTCCTCCGCGTCCCGCGCGTCACCTACCTCGAGGTGAGCGCCCGCGGGAAGCTCCTCTCGGAGTCGGGGGTCGATGCGAAACTCATGGGCCGAGGAGCCATCGCCCCCGTGGGGTCACCCGCTCGATGAAGCCCGTCCTGCGCCGCCGCCAGGTCGCCGCCCTGGGCGCCTTGATCTTTCTCGCCTCGCTCGGAGTCGTTCTCCGGGGCCTGGTTAGGACGAGCCCAAAGATTGTGCGGGTTAGAAGCCGATAACTGAGCGTGAGGGGTTGTCCCATGCTCAAGACCGAGTATTCCCTGAGGCTCGCGCCCTACAACATCGCGCGGATCAAGCTCGAGCGGCTCTCGACCGACCGCGCGTTCATCCACTGGGTCTACGTGCCGCCCGCCTTCCGTGGCCGCGGCCTGGGTCAGGTCCTCCTCGACCGCGTGATGGCCGACGCCGACCGCGAGGGCGTCCACCTCTCGCTCGTCGCGAAGGCGTGCGGGACGATGGCTCAGAACCCCCTCGAGGGCTGGTACGCGCAGAACGGCTTCGTCCGGCGCGGCCGGGATCAGGACGGCTCCATGAAGATGTCGCGCCGGCCGTTCGACCGCGCGGCGTCCCGCCGTCACAAGCGGGCGGCGTAGGCGATCCGGCCTCTCAGAAGAGGTTGTCGGTGTCGTCGTCGGCGGACGAGCTCAGGTCCTTCTTCTTGCCCTTGGTCTTGTTCGCCGCTTCTCGCTGCTCGCTGTCCAGCTCGACGTCGTCGAGATCGGCCTCGGCCCAGAGAGGGTCGAGGTCGTCGTCCGTGATCGGCTTCCCCTTCGCGTCGCTCAACGGGTCGCCGATCAGGTCGTCGTCCTGATCCGCCGAGAGGTGGACCGGCTCCACGTCCTCGGGAGTGGCGGTGAGCTCGGGGATGTCCTCGTCCTCGAACTTGACGGTCTTCTCGCTCTGCTCGTCCTGGGGCGAGGGCCGGCGCGGGTTGTCGCGGACGCCCGAGGCGCGCTGGAGGTCCTGGAGCTCGCGGGCGTGCATGTTCTTGCGCCACTCCGCCTCCTCGCCCTTCTGAGCGGGGGCGCCGCCGCGACCCTGGCCGTTCGACTGGAGCGGCGTGATCGTGAGCTTGGGCTTCAGCTGCTTCAGCTTGGCGATGAGCGCGCGGTCCTCCTTGGGGGTCATGAGCCCCTTCTCGAAGGCGATCTCGTTCACGCGCCGGAGCTCCTGCTTCTCCTGGAAGGCTCGCTTCTGCTCCTTCAAGCAGCGCTTCATGTCCTGCTCGGTGAGGAGCTGGTTCTTCACGGCGATCTTGCCGTAGAGCTTGTCCTCCTTGCGCCAGAGGAAGTAGCGGAGCGCCGCGTAGAGCTTCTCGATCTGCGCCTCGTCGAGGAGCTTGAACTTGAGGAGGATGCGGTCGAGCGGGAGCGGCTTGCCGCGCGCGTGCGCGAACTTCTGGAACTGGACGGCGCGATCGATCTCCGCCTCGGGGACGAGCCCCGAGAGGCGCACCGCTTCGAGGAAGCGTCGCTCGCGCTTTCCTTGATCCACGGAGCGAGGTTAGACGACGCGTTCCTTGCTCGCAACGGAGGCGCGGCGGTAGAGTGCCCACGTGAAGCTCGCGGAGAAGCTCCTCTTCCAGGGGCTCACCCCCGCCCAGCTCGATCGCGTCGCCGAGATCGTGAAGGTGCGGGAGGTTCAACCGGGGGAGACGATCGTCCGCGAGCGCGACTACGGAGAGACGCTGTACGTGCTCGACGAGGGGCGCGTCGAGGTGCGCGTGGGCTCGCAGAGGATCAGCGAGATCCGCGCGCCGCGCGAGGGCGAGATCTCGAAGACGGGCGACTTCTTCGGCGAGATGTGCCTCCTCGACCTCGAGCCGCGCTGCGCGACCGTCGTCGCCGCCGAGCGGTGCAAGCTCTGGGAGATCAACAGGGACGACCTCTACTGGCTCTTCGGTGACGATAAAGAGTTGCAGCTACGGATCTTGCTGACGGTGGCGCGCGTGTTGAGTAGACGGCTACACTCCTCCGGGGCATCGAGGGACGGCTGAGGGAATGATCCGGGTTAGACGGGTCGATGACGTTGCGATCATCGACTGGAGCCACAAGGACGTGGCGACCGTCGTCCCGCGCATCCGGGCGATCGTGGAGAGCAAAGAGGCTCCGCGAGTGCTCCTCAACATGCGCGAGGTCGAGAGCTTGAAGGGCGAGGGTCTCGAGACCCTCACCGAGGCGCTGTCCGTCTGCGAGGACGGCGGCTGCACCCTCGCCATGTTCGGGCTCAACACCTACCTGACGAAGCTCCTCGACATCATGGGCCTCCACGAGGTCATGCCGCAGAACCTCGGCAACGAGGAGGGCGAGGCCGTCACCGCCGTGCGGAGCATGCAGGCGGACGGCGCGGTCCTCGAGGCCGAGCTCGACTTCGACGCGCAGACCGAGTCGAAGGAGGAGGCCGTCGTCGAGTTCGAGTTCGACGCCCCCGACCCGAAGAAGCCCGCGACCAAGAAGGCCGCCGCCGGCGCCTCGTCCACTGGACACGGTGCGGCTTCGTCGTCGGGGATGCCGCCCACGATCAAGTTCGACAAGGCCGCCGTCGCCGCGGGCCCCGCGGTCCCCTCGAACGGAGACGACGACCTCCTCTCGATCAGCTGGAGCGACCTCGCCTCGCAGGGCATCCGCCTCGGCGGGCCCGGCGCGCGCGAGATCATCGCCCGCATCGACTCCGAGGAGAGCTCGAAGACCCAGCCCATCCCCGCGCCGGTCATCGACCGGGCCGCCGCCGGGCGTCCCACGGCCAAGATGCCGCCCGCCGTCGCGAGCGGCGAGCTCGAGCTGGACATAGAAGAGCTGCCCGCGAAGCAGGGCAGCCCCAAGGCCCGCGACTACAAGACCGAGGTCATCCCGACCTTCGAGATCCAGCCGGCGAAGACCGAGTCCACCGAGGAGGCCCTCGAGGTGGACTTCGAGCCGCAGCGCGGCTTCATGGGTGAGCAGGAGCCGGCCGCGCCCGCGCTCTTCGGCGGCCAGCAGGAGGAGACCTCCGACTGGAGCCCCGTCGACACCGAGCCGCGCCGCCCCGCCACGCCGCCGCCGGCGGTGGCGCGCGGTACGCCGCCGCCCTCGCCCGCCCGTCCCGCGCAGCCCGCCG
>CAZYLP010000617.1:0-4831 GCA_964648345.1 uncultured Planctomycetota bacterium | reverse complement strand
GGCGTGAAGGCCTCGCGCGCCGCTCCGCCGGGCCGCGCCGAGGAGGCGCGCGCGCTCGACCGCGTCCTCCCGCGCGCCATCGCGCGGATCGCGCCCTCGCTCCTCCGCGTCCGCCCCGCGGGCGCGGCCGCGGACACCGCGCGCCGCACGCGCACGGCGATCGCGCTCACCGAGGACTTCGCGGTCATGGATGCGATCTCGATCGCCGCGACGGGCGTGGACGACCTCGTCCTCGAGGACTCGAAGGGCGGCGTCCACGTCGCGCGGATCCGCGGGCGCGACTCGCGGCTCCGTCTCGTCGCGCTCGAGGTCGAGGGCGGCGGTCTGGTCCCGGCCCCGCGCGCGACGCGGATCCCCTCGACCGGCACGCTCGTCCTCGGCGTCGGCTCGGTCTACGGCGGCAAGCCGAACGCGACGTTCGGCGTCGTCTCCGCGGCGGGGCGTTTCGAGGGGCGCGCGCTGCAGGTGGACTGCGGGATCGACTCCGCGAACGCGGGCGGCGCGCTCGTGGACCTCGAGGGGGGCTTGATCGGAGTCCCCGTGCTCGTCGATCGGAAGCTCGGCGACGACTCGGGCGTCGGCTTCACGGTCCCGGTCTCGCGGATCGAGACGGTGATGCCTCGCCTCCGCAAGGGAGACGACCTCCAGCCGGGCTTCATGGGCGTCGCGCTCCCGCAGGACGAGCCCGAGGTCGCCTCCGCCATCGACGGCGTGAAGATCGAAGGCGTCCAGGAGGAGGGCCCCGCCAAGAAGGCGGGCGTGCTCGTGGGTGACGTGATCGTCGCGCTCGACGGTCAGAAGGTTCGGTCTCTCAAGGGCTTGCTCGCCGTCCTCTCCGACCGGGCCGCGGGGGACTCGGTGAAGCTCACCGTCCTCCGAGAAGGCAAAGAGCAGAACTTCTCGCTCACCCTGGTCTCTCGCTAACACCTTCCCTCGTGGGGTCGTATATGTCTCGGAGCCGCCTAACTCGGGCGGGGTCGAGACTTTCGACGAGACTTTTCGACGCACGAATACGGCACAGGGGAGTGGCGAATGCGACCGCGGTTTGGCAAGTCCTTCATCAGCCGCAAGTTCTTCGGGCTCAGCATGATCGGTGCGGGGGCGCTCATCGCCCTCCTCTCGGCGGGCCGCCCGGCTCTGGCGAACGCGAACGACGAGGCGATCCCGGTTCGCAACGACAACAACCACAACGGCAACGTTGATAACGGAGACGACGAGGAGGACGCGAAGTTCACCAAGCGCGTCTCCGAGCTCGAGAAGTCGCTCAACGAGTTCCTCGTGGTGGACGAGGACAAGAAGGTCCACGTCAAGAAGGAGTACAAGGACGGGCTCCCGATGCCCCCCGAGCAGATGGAGCGGATGCTCCAGATGATGGTCCGGGTCGGCGACGACGGGAAGCTCAAGATCCGCAATCCGGAGCAGATCAAGCCCTTCATGCCGCAGATCGAGGGCTTCTTCAAGAACGGCGGCATCCAGAAGCTCAAGGAGCTGAAGGACAAGTCGCCCGAGGAGAAGCGCGCCGCCCTCGAGAAGATGATGCAGGAGCAGGGCGTCCCGAACATGAACGAGGAGGACGACGACGAGCGTCCGCGTCGCCGCGACGACGACAAGAAGAAGCGTGACGGCGGCGAGAAGCGCGACGAGCGCCGCCCCGACGAGCGTCGCCGCCCCGAGCAGCCGCAGCCGCCGCGCCGCCCCGAGGCGCCGCGTCCGCCCGAGCCGCCGCGCCGTCCCGAGGCGCCCCGCGCGCCCGAGGCTCCGCGCGCCGAGCGCAGGGACGGCGAGCGTCCGAACATCGAGCAGCGCCTCGAGCGGGTGGAGCGTCAGCTCGCCGAGCTCATGGAGATGCTCCGCGCCGAGCGTCAGGAGCGCCGCCGCGCGAACGCGCAGCCGGCGCCGCAGCCCGAGCGTCGCGAGGCGCCGCGCGGCTACGAGCAGACCCCGTGGGGCTGGCGCGCCGAGCCTCGCCAAGATGATCGACGTGGGGCCGAGCGTCGCGGCACCGAGGAGCGCCGCCCGAACGAGGAGCGTCGCGCCCTCCAGGAGCGTCGCGCGCACGAGCAGGAGCGCCGGGCTCACGAGGAGGAGCGTCGCGCTCACGAGGAGCAGCTCCGCAAGATGGCCGAGCGCCGCCGGCAGGACGAGCAGCGCCGGGGCGGCGGCGAGCGTCGCGAGGGCCGCGGTCAGGACCGTTTCGGCCGTGAGTTCGACCTCGAGAAGCTCTTCAAGGACTTCCAGGGCGGCGACCTGCCGAAGGACCTGAGGCAGCGCCTCGAGAAGCTCCGCGAGCGCCTCGAGCAGCAGTTCGGCGGCGAGCGCGGCGAGCGTCGCGAGCACGATGAGCGTGACGAGCGCCGGCAGCCCGAGCGCCGCAGCTTCGAGCGCGAGCACGGCGAGCGCGACCGCGAGGAGCGCCGTCAGCCCGAGCGTCGCGAGCGTCGTCGCGGCGGCGAGGACTTCCTCAAGGGCGAGGACAACCCGGCCGAGGCGTTCCGCGACGTGATCGAGGGCTTCCGCAAGATCTCGTCCACGTTCAAGCCCGAGGACCGGAAGATGATCCTGCGGACGCTCGAGCGTCTCCAGAAGGACATCAAGGCCGAGGACCTCCGCGACCAGCAGCAGCTCATGCGGAAGCTCCAGGACGCGGTCGAGCCGGGCGACATGCCGCGCCTCATGGAGATCGCCGGCGAGATCCTCGGCTCGGAGGAGGGCCGCGCTCTCCAGAAGCGGTTCGACTCGGCCATGAAGAAGGTCGAGGGGCTCCGCGACGGTCAGGGCGGCCAGCAGCTCGAGCAGGGCATGGAGCGTCTCAAGGACATGCTCCGCCGCGACGGCGGTCAGAAGGATCGCCACGAGGGCCCGAAGCACGAGGCTCCGAAGCACGACAAGAAGCACGAGGAGCCGAAGCACAAGGGCCGCCTCTACTAGGGCCCGGATGCTGATTGGGACGTGCGGACCAACGCTGATACAGTGAGGGTGATGTGACGGTAGGGCTTGGAGTTCTGGCGCCGGTTGCACCCGCCAGGTTCCACCCTGCCTCAACGCTGCGCCGCGCGCCGGTGAGGAGCTTGGCGAAGACACCCTCGGTCCTGAGCGATGAAGACCTCGTCCGCACGTGTCAGTCGCCCGACGCCGCCGGGCGCGACGAGGCGTTCCGCGAGCTCGTCGAGCGGTTCCAGGACCGAGCGTACTGGATCGCGAAGGGCATGGTCCGCAACCCGGAGGACGCCCGCGACGTGGCTCAGGACGCGTTCATCCGCGTCTTCAAGAGCGTCGAGCGCTTCGACCCGAAGCTCAAGTTCTACACCTGGTTCTACCAGATCGTGGTGAACCTCAGCATCGACCACCTGAGGCGCTCGAAGAAGCGGACGCGTCTCTCGATCGAGGACCTCGGCGAGAACGGCGAGGGGACGATCGAGGGCAAGTCCGAGGCGCCCAACTCGGCGATCGAGCGCGACGAGCTCGCCCAGCGCGTCGCGCGCGTCCTCGACGAGCTACCCGAGAAGTATCGGGCGGTCATCGTCCTCCGCGACCTCGAAGGCTTCGACGGCAAAGAGGTCGCCGGAATAGAGGACGCGACACACGCGACGGTCCGCTGGCGTCTTCACAAGGCACGGCAGATGTTTCGCGAAGCCTGGGAACGAATCTACGGAGCACGGCCATGAACGCTTCCTGCACGAACGTCCGCGAGCTGATCCCGCTCTTCCCGGACGACCTCGACACGAACGAGACGGCCCTGGTGCGCGAGCACGTCGCTTGCTGCGCCGAGTGCGCCGCCGAGCTCGGGGTCTACGCCGCTCAGGCGGCCGTCTTCACGCAGGTCCGCGAGGGCCGCGAGAAGGTGGACCTCTTCTCGGGGATCCAGGCGAAGCTCGCGCAGCCCGAGCCGCGCGGCGAGCTCGTCCGCGTCGGTTTCGGCGGCCGCGCGCTCTTCGCGGCGGCGGCGGCCGGCGTCGTCATCGCGTTCGGTGTCTTCTCGCTCCTCCAGCCGCAGCAGCGGACGGCCCAGCCGAACGAGGGCGTCGCGGTCAACAACCCGACGCCTCCGGCGCCGCAGAAGACGCCCGAGATCCGCACGCCCGGCACGAATCAGGGTCAGAGCCCCGAGATCCAGTTCGCGAACGGCGGCAAGAAGGACGACCGGACGGTCCGTCCGCGCAACCGCTCGCCGCGCCGCCGGATCTTCGAGAGCGAGGGCGCGTCGCCGTTCTTCGGCGGCGGTAACCGCAATGGTCTCGTCGGCGAGCGCGAGCTCCTCCCCCTCGACGAGGAGGCCGTGATCCCGTCGGTCCAGCCGCGGAAGCGTCACTTCCAGGCGCCGTCCGCCCAGCCCAACCCCGCACCGAAGACGGGCGACGACGAGTCGCTCCGCTTCTAGCCCGGAGACGTGATGCGCGCGCAGAGCCTGAAGATCCTCGTCGTCGTCGCCTTGTTCGCGCTCGCCGTCCGCGCGCAGGACGGCCCGAAGAGCGACGAGCCGAAGGCGGAGCCGCCCAAGGCCGAGGCACCGAAGACAGAGGCGCCGAAGGCCGAGCCGCCGAAGACGGAGGCGCCGAAGACGGAGGGCAAGGCGAAGATCTCGCTCGCCGACTTCGAGGACGCTTTCCTCGAGGTCGCGGAGCGCGTCCGTCCCGGCGTCGTCGCGATCGAGGTCCGCCACGCCGGCGAGGACCCGCGGCTCATGCGCGACACTCTCTTCTCGGGCGTCGTCTGGGACGGCGAGGGGACGATCGTGGCGCTCGGCCGCGACCTCGAGAGCGCGAGCGAGATCCTCGTGTCGCCCTTCGAAGGCGAGCCCGTCCGCGCGCGCTTCGTCGGCGCCGATGACGAG
>CAZYLP010000616.1:0-4852 GCA_964648345.1 uncultured Planctomycetota bacterium | reverse complement strand
CGCACCTCCTCTCCGTGGCCGAGCTCTGCTGCGACCACGTCGCGATCCTCGCGCGCGGAGAGGTCGTCGCGAAGGGCGGCACGGAGGAGCTCCTCTCGAAGGGCGTGAAGGAGCTCGTGCTGAAGACGATCCCCGCTCCGAGCGAGGAGGACCTCGCCGCGATCGCGCGCGCGGCCAAGTCGGTGACGCGCGCGCCGAACGACATCACGATCGTCCAGCTCGAGAACGAGAACGACGTGGACAAGGTCGTGGACGCGGTCCGCGCGCGCGGGCTCTCGCTCCGCGAGCTGACGCCCAAGAAGCCGACGCTCGAGCAGTACTTCCTGCAGGCGGTCGCCATGGGCGGCGGAGGGCCGAAGCCGTGAGCGCCTTCATGGCCCTCGTGGCCGACGTGCCGCGCCGCATGCGGACGAGCTGGATCTTCTGGATCCTGATCGTGATCATGCTCGTCCTCCTCGGCTTCTTCGTCGCGCCCCTCGGCCAGAAGACCGACTCGACGAGCGGCGACGTCTACCTCGTCTATTTCGGTCAGGACACGCGCCCGCCGCCCAACTCGGGCATGCCCGCGCTCTCGATGCACGACAGCCTCGAGCAGTACCTCGGGCAGGTCTTCGGCGTCGCGTTCGCCGCTTACTGCGGCGTCTTCGCCGGGCTCATCTTCCTCGCCGACGCCGTGACGAGCGCGTTCGGGCCAGGCCAGGCCGAGCTCAACGTCCCCAAGCCCGTGAACCGCGCCACGATCGTGCTCTCGCGGCACGTCGGCGCTCTCTTCGTCGCGACGTTCTTCGCGATTCTCCTCGTCGGCGGCGCGGTCGGTCTCGCTTACCTGCGCACGGGGCTTCTCGTCTGGAAGCCGTTCATCTTCGTGCCGACGTCGGTCGCCATGTTCGGCATGCTCCACGCGTTCGGCACGATCGCGGGCATCGGCGTCCAGAACGCGCTCCTCGCGGCGTTCGCGTCCGTCGGCGTCTGGCTCCTGAGCATCGTGACGAAGATCCCCGACTGGTTCCCCGCGCTCGACAAGATCCAGTACCCGCTCCTCCAGAAGGTCCTCTCGGCCGTGAAGATCATCCACCGGGTCCTCCCGCGTCCGAACGACGTCCCCGGGCTCGCGGAGCGGATCCTCGAGAAGAAGTTCGCCGACGGCGACATCACCATGGCCATGGAGGCCGAGCTCATCGGCAACACGCTCGGGTGGTGGGCGATCGGTCTCATCCTCGCCGTGCTCGTCGTCCGCAAGAGAGATTTCTGATCCATGGAGAACCCCTTCGGCCCGCGGACCTACGGCAAGCTCGAGCAGGTCTCGCCCCGGGTCTTCCTGTTCCGCAACATCGTGAACAGCTCGCTCGTCGTGGGCGAGAAGGGCGGCGCGCTCATCGACACGCAGGTGAACCGCGCCTCCGCGCGGCGAGTCCTCGCGGCCGCGAAGGAGGTCCTCGGCTCGAAGCCTCTCCTCTACGCGATCAACACGCACTACCACTGGGACCACACGAACGGGAACGACGTCTTCACGAAGGCGGGCGCGACGCTCGTCTCGGGCGCGCGCACGAAGCGCTACATGGTCGATCGCGCTCCGCGGCAGAAGGCGTTCCTCGCCTCGCGCGGCTTCGCGCTCGGAGACGACCCCGAGCTCCCCGAGGTCACCTTCGAGGGGCAGCTCGAGCTCGACCTCGGCGGGCAGCGCCTCCGCCTCGCGGCCATGGGCGACGCGGAGACCGACGACGCGACGACGGTCCACCTCCCCGACGAGGGGCTCGTGTGCGCGGGCGACACCGTCATGACGGGGAGCTTCCCGATCTTCGGACAGCCCGTCATGAACGAGGGCCTCATGGCGAACCGCTCGTGGCTCGAGGCGCTCGCGCGGATCCGCGCCCTCGAGCCCTCCGCGGTCCTGCCGGGTCACGGCCCGCTCGCGCGCGCGGCCGAGCTCGACCTCTTCGAGCGGATCCAGGAGTGGTTCCTGACCGAGGTCCGCTCGGCGCACACGCGCGGGCTCGACCTCGCCCAGCTCCTCGCCGAGGTCGAGGCGAACCTCCCGAAGTGGATCCGCGACATGGCGGAGGTCTGGGGCACGCCGCGCTACGCGATCCTGCGCGTGTGGCGCGGCCTCATCGACGAGACCGAGCACGGCTGGCAGCACAAGAAGCCCTCCGCGATCCCGGCCGCCGATCCGACCGCGGTCGCGAACAAGACCTCGGGCTTCGACGCGATCGACAGCTGGACCTCGTGCGCCAAGGAGGCCGTCGAGGGAGGCGACGTCGCCATGGCCGTCGCCGTCGCGCGCGAAGCGGTGCGGCGCTTCCCGGACTCGGCGAAGGCCTGGGTCATGCTCGGGAAGGTCATGATCCAGGGCTCGCGCGTCGCGGCGAGCGTGCTCGAGAAGGGCGACTTCTTCATCGAGATGCGCCGCGCCTGGGAGCGCGCGCAGCAGCTCGACCCGCGGCTCGGGTCGGGGCACCTCCTCGAGGGGGAGATGCTCGTCTTCACGGCGTACCGGAACGGCGACGAGGCCGAGCCCGGCGAGGCGAAGGTCCGCCAGGCCATGGAGCTCGGGCTCGACGTCTCCGATCAGTCGCGCGCGCTCTTCCTCCTCGGGCTCGCGGCGCGGTCGAGGGGCGACGAGAAGACGGCGGTCGCGCGGTTCAACGAGGCGGTCGCCAAGGATCCCTCGAACTTCCCGGCGCGGCTCGCGCTGGCTTGAACCCGGCGGCCGCGCGACGCTGGCTCCTCGGCGCGCTCGCCGCCGGCATCCTCCTCGTCGCCGCGACGGCCTGGGCCGTCCACGAGCGGAAGTGGCGCGACCTCCACTCACCGGTCCTCGTCCAGAGCTCCCTCGTGGACCCGCTGACCGGGGCGGTCGTCGGCGTCATCACGAGCGCGACCGCGAAGAAGAACGCGATCCCGGACCGGAAGGGATCGCCGGGCACCTTCACGATCCGGGACGAGTCGGACCAGATCCACATCGAACCGAGGACGGGCCGGAGCTGGCGGGAGCGCACGGACAAGGCCACCGCCACGATCGATCGCGTCGTGCTCGCGGACGCGTCGGGTCGAGAGCTCTGGTCGGTGCCGGTCCCCTTCGACGCGAACCCGGAGGGCCGCTGGGCGATGGTCGCCCGCGACCGCGTGATCGCCCGGCGGCATACCGGCATCTACGGTCTCGACCGCGCGACGGGACGGATCCTCTGGGAGTATCCGCACGTGCTCGGCGCGATCGAGGTCGCAGGAGACGCCCTCGTCGGGACCCGCGACCTCCCCGATGAGAAGGAGGAGCTCGTCGCGCTCGAGCTCGCCGACGGGAAGGTGCGGTTCACCATCCCGATGCTCCCGTCGGCGGGCACGTTCGACGTCGTCGAGGGGTTCATCCGCGAGCGCTCGATCAGCGGCGCCGGCCGCATCTTCGATCGCCGCGGCGTCCTCAGGATCGACACGCCCCACTACATCTCGTGCGCGATCGCGCGCCCCGACGGGCTGTTCGTGCTCGGGGCGGACGGCCTCGCCCTCTACCGGGAGTTCCCGAAGCCGGTCTGGCTCAACGCCCGCGTCAAGGCGAGGTTCCTCGAGGATCTCGACGTGGTCACCCTCGAGACCGGCGACTTCATCGCCCTCGCGTGGGGCGGACGGTCCGAGCATGGGGCGCCCGACACGGCGATCACGCTCGCGCGGGTCGAGCGGGAGCGGGGCGACACGGTGTGGCACGTCGAGCGCCCGTCCCGGGGCGACATGAAGGACTGGGGGGACCACCAGGCGTACGTGGAGGTCCGGGTCGAGCACCTGGTCCTCGTGAGCCAGGCGCCGATCGGCAGCGTCGTCGAGGTTCTCCGCTTGGCGACGGGGGAGAGCGTGCGGCGCTGGACCTTCGAGTCGAAGTGACGAGCGTCGCCGGTGCAGAGCCGGCGTCAGCGGCCGATCATGTGCCCGAACGCCGACACGTAGCCGTAGTAGTGCTCGAGGGCGATGAGCGCGAGCACCGTCTCGCGGATTCTCCCGCGAACGACCCTGCTCGGCGCCGAGAAGGAGCCGTCGTCGCAGCCGTCCCGTGAATTGGCCTGCCGCTCGATGAGCGCCCGGGCGACCTTCTCGCCTCCGCTCGCTCGCTTGAAGCCCTGAACGGCGATCGCGGCGAGGCGGAGCACGATCTCCTCGGTGTCGGTCGCGTCGTCGAGGCGCGCGGAGAGGGTCTTCTGCCAGCGACCGCGGTCCCGCGAGTCGGGCGTCCGGTACTCGAGCGCGGCGAGGACGGCCTCCGGCACGGCGCCGAGCGGCGCGCTCTCCGCGTCGCGCGCGAGCGCACCGCTCCACGCGCGCAACGTCGCGAGAGCCTTCGCGTCGAGCGGCTCGACGCCCGTGAGCCGCGCGAGGACCGCCGCGAACGCGCACCAGCTCGCGATCGTCCGCTCGCGCTCGATCGAGCACGCGAGCTTCTCGGGCTTCGCGCCGAGGAGTCGCTCGAGCCGTTCGAGGGCGCGCCGCGGCGAGCCCGGCGTGAGCGAGAACACGGGCGCGATCGCGTGGAGCGCGAGCGCCGTGAGCGCGGCCCCCTCGAGGTCTTCTTCGAACGAGCTCTCCGGCGCGGCGGGCGCCTCGAGCCGCGCGGCGATGCTCCGCACGAAGGCCCACGGCTCGCGGAGCGTGCGGACGTGAAGGTCGAGCACGGGGCGCCGGCTCGGATAGCACCCCGTGAACGCGAGCGCCGCGAGCGCGAGCGTCGTCCGCGAGGTCGTCGTCGCGACCGCTCCCTCGAGCCCCTCGCGCGCGGCGGTGCACCGCTCGGGGAGAGACACGTGAGGCGGCTCGTGGCGATGGAGCCAGTAGCGCCCGACTTCGACCGCGCTCTGGACGACGTTCGTGC
>CAZYLP010000615.1:0-4881 GCA_964648345.1 uncultured Planctomycetota bacterium | reverse complement strand
GAGACCGTCCTGGGCCAACGAGATGAGCGCCGAGATCGCGCCGTTCTCGGAGAGACGCGGGAAGAGCGTCAAGGGGACATTGACGGCGCCGCACGTGACTCCATCGAAGGGCACGAGCTGCGAGCCGATCTCGCGGACCTTGTTGCCCTCGACCTGGACGCGGAGACCGTCACCCTCGGAGGCGACGAGCACGGCGGCGCGCTCGCCTCGCCACTTCGCGAGACGGGCCACGGCCTCGGGGTCGTGGACGCCCGATGAGTCGAGGATGAGGATGCGGCCGCGCTCGCCCACGGGCGGGGGCCCGCCACCGTCCCAGACCTGGAGGGGGCCGTCCCAGCCACCGTCCTTGAGCTCGGTCTTCACCTTCTCGAGGTTGCCGGGGTCGGTCTCGCCGGCGAGGAGGACCTTCGGCACGTTCGCGAGCTTGCACGCGGCGGCCGCGCGCTTGAGCAGGGTCACGCCGCCGACGGTCGCGAAGGGGCTCGGAGGACCCGAGTGCCCATCACCCGTGGGACGGACGATGAACAGGAGTGCCCCGACGAGGCGGTCGTCGGCCTCCGTGCGTGGAGCGGGCGGCGCCTTCGGCGCGGGAGCCGGCGCCGGTGTCGGGGGCGCGGGAGCGACGGACTTGAGAGCGCTCTCGACCTGCGCCTTCATCGAGTCGCGATCGAACTTCTCGGTCGGGGCGAGCGGATCGCCCGGAGCAGGTTCGGGGGCGGCCGGCGCGGCCGGAGCTGGTTCCGGCGTCGCATCGAGGACCGGCGCGGCCTCTACGGCCGGACTCGGTTCCGGAGCGGCTTCCGGCGTCGGCTCCGGGGCCGGCGTGGCTTCCGCGGCCGGAGCCGGCTCCGGCGCGGGCTCGGGGGCCGGTGCCGGCTCGGGGGCCGATTCCTGAGCGGGAGCGGCCTCCCCGACGGGAGCGGCCTCCGCGACGGGAGCGGCCTCCGCGACGGGAGCGGCCTCCGCGACGGGGGCAGGCTCTGGGGTCGGCGTGGGCTCGGGAGCAGGCGCGGGCTGCGGAGGAGGACTCTTCGGGGCGCGCGGAGCGCGGCGGATCGCGTTGTCGAGAGGCGTGGCCGCACCCTCGACCTCGAGGGCGCGCTCCTTGGCGAGCTCCTCGCGGGTCATGCGCTGGGTCTCGGTGCCGGCCTTGAAGGCGCCGGTGGCGAGAGCCTCCGCGGCCTCGCGCTCGGCGCGGGCGAGCTCGGCGGCGGCCGCATCGTCGACGGGCGAGCCGCCGCCGTGCGACGCGTCCTGTTCCGGGCTTTCCGCGCCCTCGTTCACGCGGTCGCCCCCTGTGGCTGGCGGAGGGCCGGCGCGAGGGCGTCGAGGAACGCGGCGAAGTCCGCCTCTCCGAGCGCGCCCATGTTGGCGACGCGGAAGACCGACTTCTCGAGACCGCCCTGCCCCGCGTAGATCACGAACCCCCTCGCCTTGAGCGCGTCGTGGAGGACGGGATACGTCACTCCACGCGGCAACGCCAGCGAGGTGATCGTGTTCGAGCGGACCGCTCCGGGCAAGAGAAACTCGAGACCGAGCTTCTCGAAGCCGGCGCGGAGCTGCTGCGCGGCCCGCTTCATGCGGGCGACGCGGCCGGGGACGGTCTCCTCGCGGAGCTCCTCCAGGGCGGCCTCGAAGGCGAAGAGGACCTGGACGGGCTGCGTGAAAGCGGGGTAGCCCTTCTCCTGCGCCTCGAGGTTCTTGACGAGGTCCAGGTAGAGGGTCCGCGTCGTGCCGAGGAGCGCCTCGCGGCGGACGAGCACGAAGCTCGAGCCCGGGAGCCCCTGGATGCACTTGTTGGCCGTGCCGGCGACGGCGTCGATCCCCCAGCCGGCGAGGTCGAGCTCCTCCCCCGCCATGCCGGAGACCGAGTCGACGACGAAGCGCTTGCCGTGCTTCTTCGCGAGCGCGCCCCATTCGGCGATCGGGTTCAGGAGACCGGTCGTCGTCTCGTGGTGGACGGCGGCGAGCGCGCCCACGTCCTTCCGCTCGAGGACCTTCTCCATCTGCGCGCGCGACGGCATCGAGAGCCAGGCGGCGCTCACGCCCGCGGGGACCTTGCCGACCGGGGCGCCCTCGGGGACGACGGGGAGGACGTCGAGGCCGTGGCGCGTCGCGATGTCGAGGATCCGCTCGCCGTAGACGCCGTTCGTGACGACGGCGAGCTTGCGATCGCGCGGAGCGACGTTCGCGACCATGGCCTCGACGGCCGAGGTGCCCGAGCCGGCGACGAGGACGGCCACGTGCGTCCGGGCCGGCGCGAAGAGCTCCTCGAGCGAACGGCGCACGCCCGACATGAGGCGGGCGAACTCGGGCTCCCGGTGGCAGAGGTCGCCCCGGACGAGCGCGCTGCGCACGCGGTCCGAGACGGTCACCGGGCCCGGGTTGAGGAGGATCTCGCGGCGGACGCCGGTGCTCAAGCGAGCGCCGCCTCGCGCACGCGGCGCGCGATCGCCGGCGGCTCGTGGACGACGCGCGGGGCGAGGTCGCGCGGCTCGCCCGAGGCGACCTCGGCGAGGATGAACGACGGGCCGCTCGCGCCCTTGTAGTCGTCGATCTTCTTCGCGAGGTCGGCGATCGTCGCGACGCGCGCGACGCGCGCGTAGCCGGCGCCGCGGGCGACCTCCTCGAGCTTGACGTCGGCGGAGATCGTCCGCTGCCCGCCCGTCGAGCCGTACTCGCGGTTGTCGAGGCAGACGTGGAGGAACTTCCTCGGCTTCGTCGCCGCGATCCGCGCGAGCGTGCCCATGCCCATGAGCACGTTGCCGTCGCCGTCGAGCACGCAGACGAGCTTCTCCGGCTGGGCGATCGCGAGGCCGAGGGCGATCGAGGGCGCCATGCCCATGGAGCCGATCATGTAGAAGTTGCCCTTCCGGTCGTCGGCCTTGTGGGCCTCGCGCGAGGGGTGACCGTTCGCGCAGACGACGAGGGCCTCCTTCGGGATCGCCTTGAAGCACGCGGCGATCGCGGCCTCGCGGGTCGGGCGCGGGTCCTTCGGGTCGACGAAGCGGCGTTCGAAGCTGCTCATGTGAGCTCACCCTTGTCGACGAAGAGCGCGACCGCGCGGGGGCGCTCCTGGAGCGTCTTCGCGAGGCGCTCGAGCTGCTTCTTCGGATCCTTGAGGTCGAGCCGCTCGTTGTCGACCTTGAAGAGGTTGAGGAGGTCGGGCATGACGGCGCCCATCATGATGTGCTCGGGCGCGTCCTTGCCGTGGTGCCCGCGCCACGAGATCACGAGGAGCACGGGGATCTCGTAGCTCTGGTGGAGCGACGCGATCACGTTGATGCAGTTCCCGAGCCCCGAGTTCTGCATGAAGACGACGGGCAGCTTCTTCCCGCCCATCCACGCGCCCGAGGCGATCGACATCGCCTCGTCCTCGCGCGTGGCGGCGAGGTAACCCGCGGGGCTCTTCTCGAGGCACGCGATCGGCGCCTCGAGGTAGCTGCACGGGACGCCGGTGAAGAAGTCGAATCCGGCCTTCTGGAGCAACTCGATGAACGTCGCTCCCGAGACACAGGCCGGCGCGGCGGCGGTACTCATCTCGAGTGGATCCTCCCAGCGCCTCGAAGGGCGCACACTCTACCACGCACGAGTCCGGTCCGGGGCGCTACCGCGGAGGAGTCCGCGCGACCGAGTCGGCGGACCTGAGGACCCAGGTCCAGGTGTCGAGGTCCATGTCCTTGGCGTACGGCTCGAGCTCGAGAGCGATGCGCGACGCGAGCTCGTCGCGGGCCGCCACCGGGTGGCCCACCGTCGCGTCGAGCAAGGCGTCGAAGACGCAGTAGCGGGCGAACGGAGGGGCGCCGCCCGTGTCCTTCATCGCCCGCTCGATCATCCGGCGTGCGAGCTCGACCTCGCCGCGGCGGGCCGCGGCGTGCGCGACGCTCGCGAGCGCCTTGCGCGGCCCCAGACGCTGGTACGTCAGCGGCTCCTTCGTCCGGGCCAGCTGGTCCAACCGCTCGAGCGCCCCGCGGGCCACGTGGTCGGCCGTGCTCCGCGCGCCCTCCGGGTCCGCGCCGTCCGCGAGCTTCGACACGGCGAACGAGAGGGCGACGTAGATGCGGTCACTCTCCTCCTGGAGAGCCCCGGCGGCGCGGGCGGTGTGACGGTCCTGCGCCTCGCGCGCGAGCGCACGCAAGAGCTCGTCCCTCGCGGCCGTCGGCGGGAGCTCGGCCAGGGTCCAGATCACGGTCATGAGGACCGAGGCGTAATGCTCGTCGGACTCCACGCGCCGGATCCTCTGCACGACGGTCTCCAGGAACGCGAACGCCCGATCGGGCGGGAGGAGCGACGGCGCGAGGTTCGCCGCTTCGCGGAAGGACTCGAGCGAGCCTTCGCCGAGCGAGAGACCGGCGAGGAGACGGTCCGCCGTCTCCAGATAGAGCTCCGCTCGGCGCACGCGGTCGCCCTCCTCGGCGAGGCACACGAGCCCCGCGAGGCGGAGGCGCCCGCCTATGCGCGGACGTCCGGCCTGCTCGTGCTCCGTGGCGAGCGTCTCGGCGAGCCGCCACGGGTCGTCGTCGCCACGGAGGACGAGCTGGAAGATCTTGACGTCGGGGAGTCGGTCGTCCTTCTCGAACCTCCCGACCGCGGCGATGAGCCTCTCGCGCACGGGTCGCGGAAGCGGCGTCGTCTCGCCGCGGAAGTCCAGGCCCTCGCAGAGCTCGAGCAGCTCGGCGCCGATCTCGCCGGACGACGCGAGGATCTCTCCGGCGACGACCTCCCGCGCGAGGTTCGGGAACCCGACCTTCTTCAGCTCGTCCGGGTGGTAGGGCCCGCGCGACTTCGCGTGGAAGTCCCTGAAGACGGTCTCGATGCGCGGGAGGAGCGGCTCCGCGGAGTGGACGGGCGCGCGTCCGTCCGCGAGGGCCTCGCAGAACT
>CAZYLP010000614.1:0-4906 GCA_964648345.1 uncultured Planctomycetota bacterium | reverse complement strand
CCTTCGGCTCGGCCATGAGCACGTCGCCGAGCGCCGCGAACGACGCCATGCAGCCGCCCATGGTCGGGTTCGTGAGCACGGAGATGAAGAAGCCGCCCGCCTCGTCGTAGCGCGCGAGCGCGGCCGACGTCTTGGCCATCTGCATGAGCGAGAGGATGCCCTCGTCCATGCGCGCGCCCCCGCCCGAGCCGGAGACGAAGATGAACGGGAGCTTCTCCGCCGTCGCGAGCTCGACGGCGCGCGTGAACTTCTCGCCGACGACCGAGCCCATGGAGCCACGGAGGAAGCGCGAGTCGGAGACGCCGAAGACGACGGGGCGGCCGTCGATCCGCGCCTTGCCGACGACGCACGCGTCGTCGAGGCCGGTCGCGGCCTGGGTCTTCTTCAGGCGCTCGGCGTAGGACTTGACCGCGCGGAAGTCGAGCGGGTCCTGCGGGACGAGGCCGGTCGCGACCTCGTCGAAGCTGCCCGAGTCGCACATCTGCTCGATCCGCTCGCCCGAGCTGATCTCGAAGTGGTAGTTGCACTCGGGGCAGACGCGGAGGCGCTCCTCGACGGCGCGCTTGTACTGCATGTTTTCGCAGCCGGGGCAACGCATCCAGAGCCCGCCCGGCATCTCCTTCTTCTTGCGAAAACGGATGCGCTTGAAACCGTCCCAAGCCATGGAGTAACGCCCCTTTGCTGGGGGCAGATCCTACCAAAGAAACAGGCCCAGGCACCCCGATTTCTTGGCCGGGCCCGCCTGGATCACCTTGGCGCCAGGGACCTTGGGATCACCGGGCAGGGCGACCGCGCGGTGCTCGCCCGGCTCGAAGCTCTCCTCGTCGCCCTCCGCGGCGAGGTCGGGGCCGACCCTCTCGGCGGACTCGATGGCCTGGGCGCTCCAGCCGCCCGCGGCCTCGCCCTCGACGGCCGACTGGCGGCCCCAGTCGTCCTTCGAGATCGCCTTCGCGGCCTCCTTCTGATCCTCGCCGATCGAGTCGGAGGTGTGACCCGCGAGCCGGGCACGCCGGTACTCCTCGAGCCCGTGGAGCGCGACCTTCATGTCCGTGGGGCGGCGCTTGGGGTCCTTCGCGGTGAGGCGGAGGATCACCTCGGCGAGCGCCGTCGAGACGTGGACCGCCTCGGGCGGCGGCGGGAGCGGCGTCTCGAGGTGGCGGCGGAGCGTCTCTCGATGCGTGGAGCCGCGATGGGGGACGTGCCCGCAGCAGAGCTCGTAGAGCGTGATGCCGAGCGCGTAGACGTCCGTGCGCGGAGTGGGCCTGGGCATCCGCTCCTGGACGACCTCGGGCGCGAGGTACTCGGGGTGCCCGAAGGGGACGCCCGACTGCCCGTAGCCGGCCGCGAGGCCCGCGGCGCGCGCGAGCCCGAAGTCCGCGAGCCGCACGCCTTCCTTGTCGATGAGCACCTTGGCGGGCCGCACGTCGCCGTGGGCGAGCCCGCGCTCGTGCGCGGCGACGAGCGCCTTCGCGAGCGCGATCGCGACGTCCGTCGCGCGGAGGGTCTTCAGGGGGCCGCTCGCCTCGAGCTCGGCCGCCAGGGAGCGGCCGCGCACCCGGTCGAAGGCGAGCACGTCGCGCCCGCTCACGTTGATCACGTCGCGGAGCGCGACGGCGTGCTCGTGCTCGAAGCCCTTCGCGCGGCGGGCCTCGTCGAGGACGGCCGCGAGCGTGCGCGGGTGCCGCGCGAACTTCCGGGTGAGCACCTTGAGGACGAGGTGCGCCCCGTCGTCGAGCCGGCGCGCGTCGTAGGTCGCGCCGCACGGCCCGCGGCCGAGCTTCTTCTCGAGGAGGAAGCCGTCGAGCGCGAACGCCCCCTCGCCCTCCTCCTGGGCCGCCGTCCCGCCGGCGAGGCGCGCCTTCGCCGCGAGCTGATCGGCCGACCGCGCATCGAGGAAGCCGAGGTTGATCGCGACCTGCGCCGCGGAGATCGCCTGCCCGCGCTTGCCCGCGATGTCGATGATCTCGAGGCACTTCTCCGCGGTCGCGCGGTCGAAGACCGCGCCCTTCACGGCGAGCTTGAGGAACTCGAGGTCGACGGGCGTCGCCAAGCGGGAGGCGCGCCTCCTATTGCTGGTACTGGTAGACCGTCGAGCCGACCTTGATCTCGTCGCCGGGCTTCAGCCGATGGGTCTCGATCTTCTGCCCGTTGACGTAGGTCCCGTTCGAGGCGTTGAGGTCGGTGACGAGGTAGCCGTCCTCGTCGTGGTCGATCCGGCAGTGGACGCGCGAGACGCGGATGTCCCAGACGGTGATGTCCGTCGCGACCCCGCGGCCGATGATGAACATCTCCTTCTGCCGGAGGTCGTACGTCTTGCCGGCGTCGTTCCCCTTGACCGCCTGGAGCGTCGGCGCCGCGGGCGCCGGCTTCGGCGCCGGCGGCTGGGCCCGCATGATCGCGCCCGCCTGCGCCTCCTTCGCGAGGCGAAGCTTCGACTGGCCGACCTGGATCTCGTCTCCGTCGCCGACCGGCGCCTTGAGCGTGCGCTTCCCGTTGTGGAGGAAGCCCTGCCCGGAGACGTCGAAGATCGAGTAGTCGCTCCCCGACACGTAGATCTTGAGGTGCACGCCGGCGACGCCCTGGTCGTCGAGGCGGAGGTCCGCGTTCGGCGCGGAGCCGATCTCGAAGATGGACTTCCCCTTCAAGGGGACGGCGGCCCCCTTGTTCTTCCCCTCCGTGACGTGAATCGTCGCGGACATGTCCCCCCGATGTCCGCCACACTCTACCCCCGGCGAACTTGACAAGCAAAGGCAGTAGAATGCCGCCCTTCCTCACGATACGACTCGGAGCGAGCCCATGCGCCGGACCTGCATCTCCTCGAGAACGGCCGCCATCGCCGCGGCGTTCCTCCTCGCCGGCTGCCCGACCGGGTCCGGGGGGAACACGACCCCCGCGACCGGTTTCAAGGCGGCGCTCGTCACGCCCGGACCGACGACGGACCTCGGCTGGAACGCGCTCGCCTGGGACGGCGCGCAGCGGATCGAGAAGGAGCTCGGCGCGAAGGTCGCCTACCTCGAGGAGGGGAAGCCCGACAAGTTCGAGGACGCGCTCAAGCAGTTCGCCCTCGACGGGGCGAAGCTCGTGTTCGCGCACGGCTACGAGTACAAGGACGCGTGCACGCGCATGGGCGCGAAGTACCCCGACACGGTCTTCGTGATCGGCTCGGGCGACGTGAGCGCGACGAACGTCGCCTCGATCAACTTCAAGCTCGACGAGTGCTGCTACCTCGCCGGGATCCTCGCCGCGCGGCTCACGAAGACGAAGAAGCTCGGCTGCGTCGGCGGCATGAACATCCCGCCCGTCGTCTCGGGCTTCCAGGCCTTCGAGAAGGCGGCGAAGAAGATCGACCCCTCGATCAAGGTCTCGGTCACGAGCGTCGGCAACTGGGACGACGTCGCGAAGGGCCACGAGCAGGCGCTCGCGCTCGCGGGCGAGGGCTGCGACATCATCATCCACAACGCGGACAAGGCCGGGATCGGCGTCTTCAACGCCTGCAAGGAGAAGGGCATCCTCGCGATCGGCTCCAACCGCGATCAGAACGAGGTGATCCCGGGCGTCGTCATCGCGAGCGCCACGGCCGACATCCCGGGCGCCATGCTCGAGATGGCGAAGGAGATCAAGGAGGGCCGCTTCAAGGCGCGCGTCTTCACGCTCGACATGAAGAGCGGCCTCGTGGACCTCAGGGTGAGCCCCAAGCTCACCGTCCCCGCCGAGGTCACCAAGGAGATCGACCAGGCGCGCGCGCTCATCGCCGCCGGCAAGCTCGACCCGCTCAAGGACTGAGGCGACGCTGAAGGTCGAGCTCAGGGGGATCACGAAGCAGTACCCGGGCACGCTCGCGCTCGACGGGGTGGACCTCGACCTGCGCCCGGGCGAGGTGCGCGCCCTCCTCGGCGAGAACGGCGCGGGGAAGTCCACGCTCACGGGCGTCCTGTTCGGGCACGTGCGGCCCGACGCGGGCGCGGTCCTCGTGGACGGCGCGCCCGTCACGATCCGCTCGCCGGCCCACGCGCTCGAGCTCGGGCTCGGGCTCGTGCACCAGCACTTCGCGCTCGCGCCGTCCCTCACCGTCGCGGAGAACGTGGTCCTCGCCGAGACGCGCCGCTTCGGCGCCTTCGACCGCGCGCGCGCCGTCGCGGAGGTGCGCGCCCTCTCCGCGCGCACGGGGCTCGCCGTGGACCCCGAGGCGCGCACCGGCTCGCTGCCGGTCGGGGTGCGGCAGCGCGTCGAGATCTTGAAGTCGCTGCGGCGCGACGCGAAGGTCCTCCTCCTCGACGAGCCGACGGCCGTGCTCGCGCCGCGCGAGGTGGACGAGCTGTTCCAGGTGCTCGAGAAGCTCCGCGCGGAGGGGCGGTCGGTGCTGTTCATCACGCACAAGCTCCGCGAGGTCGCGAGGGTCGCGGACCGGGTGACGATCCTGAGACGCGGGAAGGTGGTCGCAGCCGACCTCGATGCGAAGACGACGCCGGCGGAGGAGCTCGCGCGATTCATGATCGGCCCGGCGACGGACGGGCCCTCCCCCACCCCCCCCCCGCGGAGCGGGGGGGGGATTGGGGGGGGGCCCGTCCTGTCGTTCGCGAAGGTCGATGCGAGTCCGTTGCGTGGAGTGTCGTTCGAGCTGCGAGGAGGAGAGATCCTCGGCGTCGCCGGCGTCGCGGGGAACGGACAGGAAGAGCTCTACCAGCTCGCGACCGGCCTCCTCGCGGCAGCGAGCGGCCGCGTCGAGCGAGCGCCCGGAGCCGTCGCGGGGATCCCGGGCGACCGGCACGCCTTCGCGATCGCGCCCGGGTTCACGTGCGCGGAGAACCTCGCGTTCAAGGAGATCGCCGCGGGCGGTCTCCTCCTCCGCCCGCGCGCGATCGTCGAGCGGGCGCGCGCGCGCATGGAGCGCTTCGACGTGCGCCCG
>CAZYLP010000613.1:1887-4922 GCA_964648345.1 uncultured Planctomycetota bacterium | reverse complement strand
GAACGGCTTCGCGCTCGGCGGCGGGCTCGAGCTCGCGCTCGCGTGCGACTTCCGCTACGCGACGAAGAACGCGAAGCTCGGACTCCCCGAGGTGAAGCTCGGACTGATCCCGGGCTACGGCGGCACGCAGAGGCTCCCGCGCGAAGTCGGCCGCGGCCGCGCGCTCGAGCTCATCCTCTCGGGCGAGCCCGTGGACGCCGACGAGGCGCTCAGGATCGGCCTCGTGAACAAGGTCTTCGAGACGCGCGATGCGCTCCTCGAAGGCGCGAAGAAGACGCTCGCGACGATCGCGTCGCGCGGGCCCGTCGCGGTGAAGACGGCGCTCCGGGTCGTGGACCTCGGGCTCGACTCCCCGCTCGAGAAGGGCCTCGAGGTCGAGGCCATGGCGTTCGGCGCGATCGGCGTGAGCGAGGACGCGAAGGAAGGCACGCGCGCCTTCCTCGAGAAGCGGCCCGCCAAGTTCGGAGGCAAGTAGACCGTGACCGACCGCGAAGTCGTCATCTGCGCCGGCGCCCGCACCCCGATGGCCGAGTACTCGGGCTCGCAGGGGTTCGGCGTGTTCGCCGACATCTCCGCGCTCGACCTCGGCGCGATCGCCGCCAAGGCCGCGCTCGAGAAGGCGAAGGTCGGGGCGCGCCGGATCGACCACGTGATCATGGGGAACGCGCTCCAGACGAGCGTCGATGCGATCTACGGCGCACGGCACGTGGGCTTGAAGGCGGGCGTCCCGAACGAGGTGCCCGCCCTCACCGTGAACCGCCTCTGCGGCTCGGGCATCGAGGCGATCGTCCAGGCCGCGCGTTTCATCAAGGGCGGCGAGGCCGACGTCGTCCTCGCGGGCGGCATGGAGAACATGTCCCAGGCACCGCACGTCGTCCGCGGCGGCCGCACGGGCTTCAAGTTCGGCCGGAAGATCGAGCTCGAGGACCTCCTCTTCGCGGCGCTCAAGGACACGCGCTGCAACCTCTTCATGGCCGAGACGGCCGACAACCTCGCCAAGAAGTACGGCATCACGCGCGAGCAGGCGGACGAGTTCGCCTACACCTCGATGCGCCGCGGCCTCGACGCCACCGAGGCGGGGATCTTCCGCGAGGAGACCGTCGCGGTGGACGTGAAGAAGGGCCGGATCACCCGGGACGACCACCTGAAGCCCGAGACGACCAAGGAGGGGCTCGCGAAGCTCAACCCGGCGTTCGGCCCCGAGAGCATCGTGACCGCGGGCAACGCGAGCGGGATCGTGGACGGCGCGTGCTGCCTCGTCGTCGCGGCGCGCGAGACGGCGGAGAAGGAGGGGCTCCCGATCCTCGCGAAGATCCGCGGCTGGGCCACGGTCGGCGTCGCGCCCGAGTACATGGGCATCGGCCCGGCACCGGCGATCCGCGAGGCGCTCAAGAAGATCGGCGAGCCGCTCGACCGGGTGGACCTCGTCGAGGTGAACGAGGCCTTCGCGGCCCAGTACCTCGCCGTCGAGAAGGAGCTCGGCCTCGACCGGAACAAGACGAACGTGAACGGCGGCGCGATCGCGCTCGGGCACCCGCTCGGCGCGTCGGGCGCGCGGATCACGCTCCACCTCGGCCTCGAGATGAAGCGCCGGAAGGCGCGGCTCGGCGTCGCGTCCGCGTGCATCGGCGGCGGACAGGGCATCGCGATCGCGATCGGAAGCCCGTAGGCCCGTAAGCACTGAGCCAATCGACAGACGGCACTCGGAGTGGGAAGATGAGTCCATGACCAAGCAGACCGCAACCGAGAAGATCCTGGCCCGCGCCTCGGGCAAGAAGAGCGTCCGTCCCGGCGAGATCGTCACCGCGAAGGTGGACCTCTGCATGGGGAACGAGCTCTCGACGTCGCTCGCGATCCCGGTCTTCAAGGCGCTCGGGTGCAAGCGCGTGAAGGACCCGTCGCGGGTCACGATCGTCATGTCCCACTTCACGCCGAACAAGGACATCATGACGGCGCAGCTCTCCCAGTCCGTGCGCGAGTGGGCGCGCTCGTGGGGGATCGAGCACTTCTACGACGCCGGCCGCGGCGGCATCGAGCACGTCCTCCTCCCGGACGAGGGCCTCATCCGTCCGGGCGAGGTGATCGTGGGCGGCGACAGCCACTCGGTCACCTACGGCGCGTTCAACGCGTTCGGGGCCGGGATCGGCTCGACGGACCTCGCCTGCGCGATGGCGACGGGCGAGATCTGGCTCCGCGTCCCGGAGACGATCCGCTTCAACTTCAAGGGCAAGCTCGGGGGCTGGACCTCGGCGAAGGACCTCGTCCTCTACGCGATCGCGCGGATCGGGGTCGCCGGGGCCAACTACTGCGCCGTCGAGTTCGCCGGCGAGGCGATCGACGCGCTCGACATGCCGGGCCGCTCGACGATCGTGAACATGACCGCCGAGATGGGCGGCAAGAACGGCATCTGCAAGTTCGACGACAAGACCCGCGAGTTCATGCGGAACACGCGGCTCAAGGTCGCGGACGACGCCTACGAGCCCGTCTGGGCCGACGAGGGCTGCACGTTCAAGGAGAAGATCGACCTCGACGTCTCCGACCTCGAGCCGATCGTCGCCTTCCCGTCGCTCCCGTCGAACGGCCGGCCGATCAGCGAGGTCCCGGACGTGAGGGTGGACCAGGTCGTCATCGGCTCCTGCACGAACGGCCGCATCGAGGACTTCCGCGTCGCCGCCGAGGTCATGCGCGGCCACCGCGTCGCGGACGGCGTCCGCATGGTCGTCCTCCCGGCGAGCCAGAAGGTCTACACGCAGCTCGCCCGCGAGGGGCTCCTCGAGCTCTTCGCCGAGTGCGGCGCCGCCGTCTCGACGCCGACCTGCGGCCCCTGCCTGGGCGGCCACATGGGCGTGCTCGCGAAGGACGAGGTCTGCTTCTCGACCACGAACCGGAACTTCGTCGGCCGCATGGGTCACAGGGACGCCAAGGTCTACCTGGGCTCGCCGGCCGTCGCGGCGGCGACCGCGGTCGCGGGGAAGATCGTCTCCCCCGAGGAGATCACCGGCAAGAAGGCGCCCGAGGCGCCGCAGGGCACGAAG
>CAZYLP010000613.1:0-1877 GCA_964648345.1 uncultured Planctomycetota bacterium | reverse complement strand
GTTCGATGAGTCAGAAGACGGCCAGCAAGCTCTCGGGCAAGGCCTGGAAGTACGGCGACAACGTCGACACCGACGTGATCCTCCCCGGCCGCTGGTGCCACCTGACCAAGGCCGAGGACATAAAGGGCCACTGCTTCGAGGACCTCGACCCGGGCTTCCCGGACAAGGTGAAGCTCGGCGACATCGTCATCGCGGGCGACAACTTCGGCTGCGGCTCGTCGCGCGAGATCGCGCCGCTCGCGATCAAGTCCGTCGGCGTCTCGCTCGTCATCGCGAAGAGCTTCGCCCGCATCTTCTACCGGAACTGCATCAACATCGGCCTCGCCATCATGGTCGCGCCGGACGCCGCCGAGGTGATCCAGCAGGGCGACAAGGTCGAGGCGGACCTCTCCGCCGGCACGATCACGCTCCCCGAGTCGGGGAAGACGTTCACGTCCGTCCCGTTCCCGCCGTTCGTGCAGGAGATCTTCGACAAGGGCGGCCTCGTCGAGTACCTCCGCGACCGGTTCAAGGACGGAGTGTACGTCGGGAGCAAGTGACCCGCCTCAACGGCCCGGCCTGATCCGCTGGATCCTCTCCCGCGTGTCCTTCGCGAAGTGGCCCTTCGGGTAGAGCTCGAGGTACTTCTCGAAGTCGGCGACCGCGCCCTCGAAGTCGTCCCTCCGCTCGCGTGAGGCTCCGCGGCAGAGGAGCGCGTCGCCGCTCCGCGGGTCGAGCTCGAGGGCCTTCGTGCAGTCCGCGATCGCCCCCTCGTGGTCCTCGAGGCGGTAGCGCGCTCGCGCCCGCTCGCTCAAGAAGTGGGACGTCCCGGGGAAGAGCGCGATCGCGCTCGTCGTCTGGGCGACCGCTCCGAACCAGTCGTGCCGGGCGAGGGCGAGGTTCGTCCGGCCCGACCACGCCGCGAGGCTCCGTGGCGCGACCGCGGTCGCGCGCGTGAAGGCCTTGTAGGCCGCATCCAGGTCGTTCTTCCGGCCCTTCGCGCGCCCGAGCTGGACCCACGCGTCTCCGTCGTCCGGTGAGAGCTCGACGCCGCGCTCGGCCTCCCTCTCGGCGCCGCGAGTATCACCCTGCGCGAGGAGGGCCGCGCTCAGCACGACGCGGGCGAGCCCGAGGTCGGGCGCTCTCTCGACGGCCACCTGCGCGTCCTCGAGCGCGGGCTTCGTCTCGCCGCGTTGCTCGAGGCGGAGACGCGCGCGCTCGGCGCGGGCGCGGCCGTCCCTCGGGTCGAGCTCGATCGCCCGGCTCATGTCGGCGAACGCCCCGGCGTGGTCGTCGAGCGCGCGCCGCGCGCGGCCGCGCTCGCGCCACGCGGCCGCGAGCTTCGCGTCGAGCGCGACCGCGCTCTCTCCGTCCTCCTTGGCCCCCGCGGCGTCTCCCTCCGCGAGCCGGGCGGCCGCACGCTCGACGAGCTCGGGCGCCGCGAGCGCGCGCGCCCCGCTCCCTGCCCCCGCCGCCACTCGCCAGGCGACCGCTCCGAGCGCCACGAGGAGCGCGAGCGCGACCGCTCCGAGGAGCGGACGGACGGGGAGCTTCCGCCTCTCGCCCTTCGCCTCGATCACCCGCGCGAACGCCGCGCCGTCCTCGAAGCGGCTCTCCGGATCGCGCGCGAGCGCCTTCAGGATCGCGGACTCGAGCCAGCGCGGGACGTCGCGGCGCGCGAGCGGCTCGACCGACCCCGACGCGAGGCGCGCGAGCACGTCCATGACGCCCTGGCCCGCGAAGGCCGGCGCCCCCGCGAGACACTCGTAGAGGATCTCTCCGAGCGCGAAGACGTCGGCCCGCGGGCCGGCGCTCTGGGCGTCGCACACCTGCTCCGGAGCCAGGTACCCGGCGGTGCCGAGGAATGCTCCGTCCCGGGAGAGAGAGACGCTCTGGCT
>CAZYLP010000612.1:0-4947 GCA_964648345.1 uncultured Planctomycetota bacterium | reverse complement strand
CGCCGCCGAGGAGAGGCATGACGAGGTAGGAGAGACCGTCGGCGTCCCCCGAGTCGAGGAGCGGGACGAAGCCCTCGGCCGCGCCGAGCTTCGCGAGGAGGCGCCGCTCGCGATCGAAGCGCGCGCGCGCCGCGGGCTCGAGGCGCGTCAGGACCTTCACGGCCACGACGGCGCCGCGCGACGTCCGCGCGCGGTAGACGGCGCCCATCCCGCCCACGCCGATCCGGTCGAGGACCTCGTAGCCGGGGATCTTCACGCCGCTCAGAATCCGCCGTGATGCTGTTGCCCGAACATCTGCTGGAGCGTCCCCCAGACGGTGCAGCAACCGAACAGGAGGACGAAGGCGCCGACCACGATGATGATGAGCTGCTCGGTCGCCGTCCGCTTGCGAGGCTGCGGTGGCCCCGAGCCCTGGGGCGGCGGCATCGGGATCGTCGGAGCCTGCGGCGGCGGAGCGACGCGGCGGACGTGGCTCGAGGGCGGCGTGGGCACGGGCGGCACGGGCGGCGCGACGCCCCGCACGCCGGGCTTCGAGCTCGGCGGCTGGAGAGCGGGCGGAGTCGGCGCCGGCGGAGTCGGCGGGACGCGAGGGGCCGAGTGCGGCGTCGCGACCGTCGGCTGCGTCACGAGTGCCTCGGGGCCGTGCGTCTCCTCGGCACCCACGATCGCTCCGCCGATCGCGTCGAGGAGCTGCGTCACGGTCGCGTAGCGCTCGTTGCGGTCGAGCGCGATCGCGCGCGCGCAGATCTCGTCGAGCGCGGCCGAGACGCCCGGGACGAGCGTCCTCGGACGCGGAGCGGTGTCGCGGCCTTCCTGGACGCGGATCTGCCGCTGCATGATCGCGGTCGGCGAGCCGTCGTAGGGGAGCTTCCCCGCGAGCGCGACGAAGAGCATGACGCCGAGCGCGTAGATGTCCGCGCGCTCGTCGGCGCTCCGCGCGTCCTCGAACTGCTCGGGCGGCATGAAGGCGGGCGTGCCCATGCCGAGGCCGGTGCGCGTGAGCTGTGTCTGCGGCTCGTCCTCCACGTCCTTCGACTTCGCGAGGCCGAAGTCCGCGAGGTAGATCTTCCCGTTCGCCGCCACGAGCATGTTCGCGGGCTTCAAGTCGCGGTGGACGACGCCGAGGCCGTGCGCCGTCTCGACGAGCTTCGCCGCGCGCCCGAAGCGCTCGAGCCGCTCCTCGAGCGAGCCCGAGGTGAGGTCCAGCGGCTTCGCGCCCTCGACGAGGTCCATGGCGAGGTAGAGGCTCGAGCCCGGGATCTCGCCCCAGTCGAGCGCGCGCACGAAGCCCTCGGAGCGGCCGAGGCGATGGCCGATCCGCGCCTCGCGCGCGAAGCGGGCTCGGAACTCGTCGAGCGTGAGGCCCGCGGCCTGGGCGATCTTGAGGGCGACCTTGCCGCCGAACTTCTTGTCCTTCGCGACGAAGACGGCGCCCATGCCGCCCCGGCCGAGCTCCTTCTCGAGCGTGTACCGGTCCGCGATGACCGTCCCCGGGTTCATGGCAAGGCCGAGTCTATCACCGGGGCGGGACCTCGTTGAGGCGCCAGTCCCAGGGGATGATCTGGACCTCGTACTCGCCGTTCGCGAGGAACTCGCGCTCGGCCGGAGTGAGCCACGGCCCCATGTACTGGACGGCCTTCTTCGCCGGCCGCGCCGGGTCGCCCGTGAAGTCCTTCGAGTACCAGTCGCCGTCGAAGAGCTTGGACGCCTTCACGGTCTTCGCCTTCGGGTCCACCTGGAACCGGCCCGTGTCGCGCGCGAACCGGTACGCGGCCTCGTCGAGGCGGTCCTCGATGTCGGCGCCCGTGAAGGCCGCCCTCTCGAGAGGCGCGCAGCCGAAGTCCGAGCAGACGAGGATGAAGTGGAGGCGCGCGTCCTTGAACTCGGGCATGAGCGTCTCGTACTGCATCTGGTTCACGGTGAGGTTCCGCTTCGCGACGCGGTAGGTCTTCTTGTCGAAGAAGCCCGGCACGTCGTTCGGACCCGGCGTCGGGTAGGCCTGGAGGATCCCCTCGATGCAGAACGTGTTGTAGGCGTTCGTCCAGAACGCCTTCCGGTCCGCGGCCGAGAACCGCTCGGGGCTCGCCTCGGCCATGACCTCGAGGTGCCGCTTCCAGATCGCGAGCGAGCCCGGGTCGTCCCCGAGGCCGCGGTAGTCGAAGAGCCCGCCGCGGAGGTGCGAGCGGAGGATCGAATCGTAGAAGCCGTAGTCGACGGGCCCGGCCAGGCGCATCTTCCTCGCCTCGGGCGTCTCGGACGGCACGGCCGTCGAGGAGCACGCCGCGGCGAGCGCGAGGACGGCGAGCGTCGAGGCGAGCCGCGCGGTGGAGGAACGCATCAGTCGCCCGCCGCCACTCCGAGCCGCTCGAGGGCCGCCTTCGCGTCCTTCTTGTCGTCGCCGGCGAGACCGTCGAGGAGCGCGGGCTCCTTCTTCACGATCGCGGCGTACGGCTTGTTCGTCGCGAGGAAGTCCTTGAGCGCCGCGATCTGCGCGTCGCGCGACTCGACCGGGGTGAGCGAGCCGCCGCGGCCGCCGTTCACTTCCTTCGGGAGCGCGAGGTTCTCCTGGGACTCGAGGCGCGCGGCGAGGACCTTGAGCGCGTGGTCGCAGACGCGGAGGTCGGAGTAGCCGACGGGCGCTTCCTGCTTCGCCTTCCAGTCGGGGACGACCGTCTTGTCGTCGAGGCAGCGGGCGAGGAAGCGCCAGCCCTCCTTCAAGTGGACCGCGGAGAGCGCGTCGAGGAGACGGCCGCGCGCCTCGGGCGGGCCCTTCTCGAAGACCTTGAGCGCCCACGCGAGGCCGGGCGCGCCCGAGGCGCCGACGACGGCGCGCATGCCGCTCTGGCAGCGGTAGGCGCCCTTCGCGGCGAGGTACTTCTCGAGGAGCTCCTGGTCTTCCTTCTTCTTCGCGAGGTCGAAGAGCGCGCGCACCTTCGTGCGCGTCGCGTCCTCGCCCGCCGTCTTCCAGTCGAGGTCGAAGAAGAGCGCGAGGAGCTGCGCCTTGCGCGTCCCCTTCGCGTCCTTGAGGTCCGGACAGGTCCTGACCATGTCCTCGGTGACCTCGCGCTTCTCCTCGTCGGGGAGGCCATCCTGCGCGAGGACGAGGCCGCTCAGCGAAGCAAGAAGAGCGAGCGCGAGGAACGGCCGGCTACTGGCCGAAGACATAGTAGTCCCAAATGTTCTCCTCGCCGTTGATCGTCTTGAGGATCTCGTCGTTCGACTCGCCGTCGATGCAGCCCGCGATGAACTGCGCCGTCGTCGCGCCCGAGCTCGACTCCTCGAGCGTGAAGAACATGGTCCCGCGGCCGCCGAACGACTCGTAGTAGTACTGGCCCGAGTAGCACGAGTTGAGCATGAGCTTCGACCAGCCCTTCCGGGGCATGTCGGGCGCGCCCGACTTGAGGACGAGGCGGGTCCCGTCGATCGCGCGGTGGTTGTCGTGCCAGCGCTCGCTGCCGCGGACGAGGGTGCAGCGCGTCCCCTCGCCGCCCGAGAGCGGGAAGCGGACCGTGCGCATGCTGTCGTAGCTGCCGTGGGCCCCCTTGATCGCGCGGCGCACGGCGATCGGGTCGCTGAACGCGGGCGTCGATGAGTCGTCCCCGTACTCGGACTCCTCGATCATGAGGTCCGGGTGGCCCTGGTGCTCGCGGAGGTAGTCCCAGTTGATCGCGACCTGCGGGTCCGAGATGAGCATGAAGTCGCGGAGCTTCTTCAGGCCGCGCTGGAACGCGAACCCTAGGCCGAAGTTCGAGTGGCCGTCGTAGGAGACGACCGCGCCCGGCGTGGAGAGCGCGAGCGACGCGCCCTGGCGCGACTCGAAGATGAAGACGGCCCACGGGGCCTTGTCCTTCTTGCTGCGGACGAGCGTCGGGTTCCGGCGCGCGTCCATCTTGCGGCCCGACGCCCAGCTCTCGAGGCGATAGGTGCTCGAGTGACCGTCGCCGCAGACCATGAAGGCCGCCTGCGCGACCGTGACCTTGCCGCGGTCGGTGTCCACCACGCGGCCGTCCTTCACGAGCTGCGCGCGGAGCGTCTCGCTCGCGCCCGCGGCGCCCGGGACGAGGCCGACCATGTAGAGCGTCGTCTTCGCGCCCGTCCCGTCGAACGCCTCGCCCGACTTCACGGGCTGCGTCGCGGCGGCGTCCTTCCAGACCGCGAGCTTGAGCTCGGGGAAGTCGAGCGACCACTTCGAGCCCGCCTCGGCGTCCTCGCCCCGCTCGAGGCGGAAGGGGAGCATCTGACGCGGAGCGGTCGGGCGGTCGCGGAGGTCGGGGGCGAGGACGACGCCCTCGCTCTCGCGCTTGTTCCGCGGCACGTCCTTCCCGTCGCCGTCCACGAGGACGAGGAGGCCCTTGTCGTTCGAGGGCGCCTTCTCGGCGCGCTCGCGGCCGCGCCTGGTGCCCTCGCGCCAGACGCCGCGCATGGACTTCCGGTCCTCGGCGAAGACGTAGGTGCCCTGGAGGACGTTCTCGTCGTCCTTCTTCGTGCCGTCGAGGGCGCCGATCAGGCCCACGCCCGACGTGCCCTTCCAGACGAGCGAGACACCGTCGAGGTGGCCCGTGCCCTTGAAGGTGACCTGGGTCCCGTCCGCGAAGGTGAGCGTCTCGCGGAGCCCGACCTCGTTCCGGGTCTGGTCGAGGACGAGGACGGCCTTGTAGGACCCGCGCTCGGAGTGCGTGCCCGTCACGTTCCACGTGTCGGGGAGCGGCTTGTCGGGGAGCGCGTCGCTCCTCGGAGCCGCGCCGAGGAGGACGAGCACCCCCACGCCCACGCCGAGCCACCGGGTCCGCGTCGTCCTCATGGGGTGGGCCTCCGTTCCGGGTCACCGGACCGGGGGCCAGGTCTCGGGGGGTTCGCCCCCCAAACCCGACACCCGGCCTCGGCCGGCCGAGACCCCCCCCCCGCCCGCCCACGCCGCCCGCAACAAAGCCCGCGCCGGCGCCAACT
>CAZYLP010000611.1:0-5000 GCA_964648345.1 uncultured Planctomycetota bacterium | reverse complement strand
AGATCGAGAGGGCGCACGCCACGCCCCTGAGGGAGAGTCGCCTGTTCCTCGACGACGTCACGGATGACTCTACGCCCGTGTCGAGCCTCCGGTGCCCTCTCCTCCGACTGAATCTCCAAAATCCGCCGGACTAGATCTCGAAAATCCGCTTCAAAAGCGGATTTTCGAGATCTAGTCGCGCGCGGACGACACGACGAGCGCTCAGATGAGCATCCCGCTCTCGGGACGGCTCCGGCCGAGCCACGCGAAGTAGCCCAGGAAGACCGCCGCCATCGCCGCATCGAACCCCGCGAGCAGCGCGAGCCGGATCCACGCCGGCCCCGCGTGCGCGAGGACGGCGAAGCACACGACCGCCCCGATCTTCTCGAGCCCGACCATGGCGACCACCACCGGCTGCCGCTCCGGCGCGCGCGCCACGAGGACCGCGCCCACTCCGTGGACGGCGAGATACCAACCGAGGAGCCTGAGCAGCGGCGACTCCCCCGGGCTGACGCCGAAGAACGCCCAGAAGGGCCCGCCGACGACCGCTGCTCCGAGTCCAAAGGCCACGATCGCGAGCCCGTTGAGGAGGACGAACGGCCTCCGGTACCGGTGCACGAGCGTGAACAGCGCTCCCACGAGCGCTCAGTCTCCGCTCGTGACGACTGCCGGCGTGCCCGAGCCGACCGGCGCGACGAAGAACTCGTTGAGCCCCTTCGCGTCGACCATGTACCCGAGCTTCTTCTCCACGGCCTCGAACTTCTGGCTCAGGGTCCCCTTCACGATCACGCCGTAGAAGACCGACCCGCGGAGCCCGACGGCGATCTTCGTGTCGAGGTTCTCGCCGCGCGCCTCCCTGGTGGTGCTGCGCGCGACGGTCCACGCGAGGTTCCCGAGGAGGTTGCGCACCTCGTTGTCCTTGTAGTTCTTGAGCTGCGGCACGTGGACCAGGAAGCAGACCCTGTCTTCCTGGAGGTGGCAGTACGTGATGAAGTTGTCCGACGTGAGCGAGAAGGACCCCTTGTCGCGGCCGCCCGTGAAGAACACGGGCTCCATGGTCTTCATGGCCTTCGCGAAGTTCTCCGCGAGAGCCGTCGCCTCGGGCGTGTTGCCGTAACCGGGCTTCCCCTTCCACGTCGTGATCGTGGAGTTCGCCGCGTCGAACGCCGCCTGCCCCGGCCCCGGCGGTGGCGGCGGCGGAGCGAGCTTCACGAGCACCACGAAGCCCCCGCAAGCGAGGAGCCCGAGGAGCAGGAAGAAGCCGCAGCACGCCGGCGCGACCGACTTGTTGGGCGGCTGCGGCACGTCCGTCTGCTGCGCCGGCGGCCCGGGCATCCCGGGCATGACGGGCCGCACGCGGAACTGCGGCTGGTTGGGATCGGGACCGTCGGCCATGGCACCCCTCGCGGGCCGCGATCCTAGCAAGCACTGGATCTCCGGAAGCTGCGCCTGGCGCAGCTTCCGGAGATCCAGTCGCTCAGGGCGCGGGGAGCACGTCCACGAGATGCGCCTCCGCGTCCACTCGAAGCAGGAAGCGATCCTCGGCCTCGTCGCCCTCGACCACCCAGCCGTCCGTCCCCTTCGCGACCCAGTGGCAATCGAGCGCCAGGTCCGCGAACCGCGACACGTGCTCCATGGTGTCGAGGAGCGTCCCCTCCGCCTTCGCGAGCGCGAGCACGTCCTCGCTCCGGTGGAGCTGATACGGCCTCTCGTCGTCCGGCCTGAGCACGAAGAACCTCTGGAGCGCGAGCCTCCCGCGCGTCTGCTCCTGGAGCTCGGAGTCCATCCGGAACAGCCGGCACCCCGGGAAGACCTCGGCGATCCTCTGGTCGGCCGTGATCTCCCAGAGCTGGGAGCCCACGAACCACTCCCCGCGGCCCGCGTCGCGGAGCGCTTCGAGGCCGGCCTCCCAGACGTTCCGTCCCATTGACCCGAGTCTAGCAGCCCTTCGTGGAGCGTCGAACGGCGGAGGTGATACGCTTCTCGCCGAACCGTGGACCCCGTCCAGAACAACATCCACATCGCCGGCGTGAACGACCCGGTCGCCGCGGGGACTCACCTCCTCGGGCTCTGCGCGACTCTCGGCGGGCTCGGCGCGCTCCTCCGGCGCACCGAGGCGAACCCCTACCAGCGCACGCTCGTCCTCATCTTCGGCGTCTCGACGGCGATCCAGTACCTCGCGAGCACCGTGTACCACACGTTCGCGGGCGAGCTCCTCCGCCGGATCGACCACGCGACGATCTACATCCTCATCGCGGGCACCTACATGCCGCTCGCGGGCTCGCACCTCCCGCCTCACCTCCGCCGGGCGGTCCTCTCCATCATCTGGGCGTTCGGCTTCTCGGGGATCGTGCTCAAGCTCTTCTTCTTCGACTTCGTGCACAAGTACGAGTACATCGACGTCGCCCTCTACCTGATCGCCGGCTGGCTGGGGACGATCCCCACCTTCTTCATCTGGCGGCGCGGCGACCGGAAGACGACGGCGTGGATCCTCGCGGGCGCGATCCTCTACACGGTCGGCGCGCTCTGCGAGCTCTACGGCTGGCCCCGCCTCGTGGAGAGGATCTTCAACTTCCACGAGGTCTTCCACCTCTGCGTCATGGCCGCGTCCGTCACGTTCTACGTCGCGGTCTGGCGCACGGTCACTCCGCCCGCGACTCGTATCTGAGGACGAGCCCGCGCTCGGTGCCGACGAAGACCGCGCGTCCGTCGCGCGTGGCCGTGAGCGCGGACGGTTGATCGATGCGGTGAGTGAACGGCACCTCGTCGAGCTTCCGGCCCGTCTCGAGGTCGTGGAGCAGCAGCGGACCCGTGGAGCGCACGCTGACGATCCGCCGCTCTCCGAGCACGGCGACGCCGAAGGTGCGGAACTGGTGCCGCTCCGTCGCGCAGCGGAGGACCTTCTCGCCCCACGCCCACACCTTCACGCGGTCGTCGTGACCGACCGAGAGGACGCGGTCGCCCGTCGCGCCGGCCGCGAGGCCGAAGAAGCCGGTGAGGCCGGTGTCGAGGCTCCCTTCGAGCGAGCCCGTCTCCGGGTCCCAGCGCTTGATCTTCCCGTCGGGTCCGCCCGTGAAGACGGCGCGGCGCGCTCCGTCCACCGAGAAGACGTCCGAGTACTCGCTCTCGGTCTTCCAGTCGCGGAGCACCTTCCCCGCGTCCACGTCCCAGACCTTCAAGCCGCCTTCGCGCGACGCCGAGACGAGCCGCTTCCCGTCCGCGAGGAACGAGAGCCCGAAGACGTGCCCCTTGTGACCGACGAGCGCCTTCACCTCGCGGCCGCTCGTGACCTCGTGGACGCGGATCGTCTTGTCCCAGCCGCCCGCGACGACGCGCTTCCCGTCGGGCGAGAAGACGAGCGAGGCGACCGCGGTCCCCTTCTCGCCGAGGACCTTGAGCTCCTCGCCGGTGCGCGCGTGGCGGACGCGGAGCAGCCCGTCGAAGCCGCCCGAGACGACGCGCGTCCCGTCGTCCGAGACCGCGACGGCCATGACCATCCCGCGGTGACCGTGAGGCGCCCAGAGCTCTCGAGTCGAGCCGGCGGGCGTCGCGGGCAGCTCCCAGAGCCGGATCGAGTTGTCGCGGAGCGCCACGGCGAGCCGCCGCGAGTCGGCCGAGAAGGCGAGCGCGGCGACGCCGCCTTTCGTGCCGAGGTCGAGGACGTGGAGGGTGCGCGACGTCTCGATGTCCCAGACGAGGACCGTGCGGCCGTCGCCGCCCGAGACGCCGAGCCTCCCGTCGGGCGAGACCGCGACCGCGCGGACGGTCGAGCCCTGCACCTGGGTCCACCGCCACCTCATGCTCGCGAGGTCCCACGAGCGCACGGCCTGTGCGACGGACCCCGAGAGCGCTCGCTGGCCGTCGGATGAGATCGCGACGGCCGTGACCGCCTCGAGGTGCCCCTCGAGCTTGCCGACCTCCCTGCTCGTCCCGAGGTCGATGAGGCGCAGCGTCTTGTCCTGTCCGGCGGTGAGAGCGCGCGTGCCGTCGGGCGTGAGAGCCACGGAGTGGATCGCCTGCTGCCCGGTCTCGATCCGGTCCACCGCGATCCCCGCTTCCAGATCCCAGACCGTGAGCACGGAGTCGTACCCCACCGAGACCCCGCGCTTCCCGTCGGGCGTGATCGCGAGGCCCTCGACGTAGCTCCTGAGCCCGATGATCGTGCGGAGCGCGCGCTTCTCGACGAGGTCCCAGACGATCAACGTGTTCTCACCGCCCGCGGTCAAGGCTCGACGCGCGTCGGCCGTGAGGGCGAGCGCGCGCACGCCCGACGTGTGGGCGTCGAGCGTCGCCTCCTCGCGGCCCGTCTCCGCGTCCCAGAAGCGGAGCGTGTTGTCGCCGGCGCCGCTCACGACCGTCTTGCCGCCGGGCATGAAGGCGACGCAGCTCGCCCCCTGCGAGTGCTTGCCGTTCGGGAGACCCCACACGCCCTGGAGCTCGAGGAGCCGCGCGGAGGCGAGCGGCTCGAAGCCCGCCGGGAGCGCGGGCCGCGGCTTCTCCTCGGGCGCCCGCGCGGCCGTGAGCGCGACGAGCACGACGACGAGGGCGAGCGCCGCGACGAGGGCGAGGAGGAGCGTGCCGCGTCCGCGCCGCTCGCTGCTCCCGCCCGCGTCGAGCGCGGCGAGGAGCTCGCTCGCGTCCTTGAAGCGCTTCCCGGGATCGCGGGCGAGCGCCTTCTCGACGGCCGCGATGAACCAGGGAGGGGCATCGGGCCGCACTCGCTTGAGCGAGGTCACGACGCCCGTCTCGAGCTTCGCGAGGACCTCGACCATGTGCTCGCCCGAGAACGCCGGGGTGCCGGCGAGGCACTCGTGGAGGATCGCTCCGAGCGCGAAGACGTCGGCCTCGGGCCCCACGTCGCGCGCGTCGCGGAACTGCTCGAGCGGCATGTAGCCCGCGGTCCCGAGCACCTCGCCGTCGCGCGAGATCGAGACGCTCTTGCTCCCGCCCTCGAGCCCGCGCTCGAAGTGCTTCGCGAGGCCGAGGTCCGCGATGAGCGGCTCGCCGCGCGCCGTGAAGAT
>CAZYLP010000610.1:0-5009 GCA_964648345.1 uncultured Planctomycetota bacterium | reverse complement strand
TCGAGGTCTGGGGCGACGCGGGGGTTCATGGCCCGCGGCGACACGGGTGCCTTCCTGAGGACGGCCGCCACCACGTTGAGATCGCTCGGTCCGTCGAACGGCGGCTTTCCGGTGAGAGCGAAGTAGAGGGTCGCGCCGAGCGAATACACGTCGCTCCGTGCGTCTGCCTCGCCCACGCCCGCCTGCTCCGGCGGCATGTAGGCCGGAGTCCCGAGCATCGAGCCGGTCTTGGTCAGCCGAGACGCTCCGTCGCGGAGCTTCGCGATGCCGAAGTCGAGGACGAGCGCGCGCCCGGAGTCCTCGACGATCACGTTGTCGGGCTTCAAGTCGCGGTGAAGCACTCCTTGTTCGTGGGCGTGCTGAACGGCACGCGCAACGTCCCGCACGACCTCGATCGCCTTCGTGAGCTGTAGCTGGGCCTCGCCTTCGACGGGTCGCAGGCGGCGCTTGAGCGTCTTTCCGACGACGAGGTCCATGGCGAGCCACGGCCGCCCCTCGGTCTCGCCCACGTCGTGGATCGCGACGATCGAGGGGTGACGGAGTCGCGCGACGGCGTGGGCCTCGCGCTCGAAGCGTCTCCTAGCTGCCGGGTCAGCGTTCTCGAGCATGAGCTTGAGCGCGACGGTGCGCCGCAACTTCTCGTCGTAGGCTCGGTAGACCGCGCCCATGCCGCCCCGGCCGAGCTCCGCGAGGAGAACGAACCGGCCGAAGCGCTTCTTCGGATCGACTCTCGCCTTCTCGACCTCATCGGGGTCACGCGACGCGGAATGCTCGTCCGACGCCGCGGCCGACTCCGGATCGTGCGACACCTCCGTGGGCATGTCCTTCGCCGAGGGGACGCCTCCGACCACGGGACCGACGGGCACGACGACCGACGCTCGGCACCACGGACATGAACCCGTCTGCCCGGCGTGCCGCTCGGGCACACGGATCTCCGCTCGACAGCCCGGACATGCGAAGGCGATCGGCACGGGTCGATTCTAGCCAGAGCGTGCCTCGTCTTCAGCATCCGGCCTCCGGAGTTGTCGGTGGCACATGTTAAACTCATACAAGTTCATTTATTTATTAACAGAATAGATAACAGGTGCCCGATGCTCCCCCAACCAACCGTCGCGCCGCACCCCTACGCCACCCGCGCCGAGATCGACTCGCTCGCGGACCGCATCGCGACCCTCGACGCCCAGGAGAACCTCCTCCGCCACTCTCGCCTGACCGACATCCGCCACTTCGACGACATCCGCGGCTGGGGCGTCCAGGGCGCCCGCACCTGTGCTCACTGGCTCTCCTGGCGTCTCGGCATGGACCTCCAGACCGCCCGCGCCCAGGTCCACGTCGCCCGCGCCCTCGGCGCCCTGCCCTTGATCGACGCGTCGTTCGCCAAGGGCGAGCTCAGCTACTCCAAGGTCCGGGCCATGACCCGGGTCGCCACGCCGAAGAACGAGGCGAGCCTCCTCCACCTCGCGCTCAACGCGACGGGCGCGCAGATGGAGCGAATCTGCCGTGGCTACGGTCGGGCCGTGAAGGGGACGGGCGACGAGCTCGTCGCCCACCCGAGCGAGCGGAGGCGCTTCACACGGAGAGACCTCCCGTGCGGGCTCGTCGAGCTCTCGGCGCGGGTGAGGCCCGAGGAAGCGGCCGTGATCCTTAAGGGCCTCGACGAGACGCTCGGGCACATGACAACACCCCGGAAGGACGAGGGCTCTTCCGCGGGAGAGAAGAACGCGAACGAGAACGAGAACGAGAACGAGAGGGGCTCTTCCGCGGGGCTGGGGGGCTCTTCCGCGGAAGCGTTCGTCCCCGAGCGCCCCACACGCGTCGATGCCTTCGTCGCCGTGTTCGAGGGCACTCTGGCCAGCGCTCCCCCCTCGAGCGTCCCGGGACGATACGAGGTCGTCCTCAACGTGGACGCTTCGACGGGCATCGGCGAGCTCCCCGACGGGACACACGTCGGCCCAGAGACGGTGCGCCGGCTCTGCTGCGACTCGCCGATCGTGACGGTCGTCGAGCGGGCCATGGAGCACGCGGGCCCGGCGCGGTCGGTCGAGATCACCCGCAAGAGTCGCTTCGTCTCGGGGCCGCTCCGCCGACTGCTGGAGATGTACCAAAAAACCTGCCAATTTCCGGGCTGCACCAACCAGCGCTGGCTGGACGCGCATCACATCCAGCACTGGGCCGACGGCGGAGAGAGCACGCTCGACAACCTCGCACTCACTTGCCGTCGTCACCACGCGCTCCTCCACGAGGGCGGCTTCCGCATGGAACGGACGGCTACGGGCCCGGTCTTCTACGACGCCATGGGCTGGAAGATCGAACCTGCCCCGCGGCTGCCCGACCTCGGGCCGGACGCGCTCGCGCACCTCGAAGAGGACCGATGCACGGACGACATCGGCCCGTGGACGAACGCTCCGCGCTGGGACGGCTCGCCGCTCCATCTCGAGGTCGCGGTGGAGGGAGTGCTCCGCGCGGAGAAACCGGAGCTGTTCCCGGTCACGGCGCTCGAGCGAGGCGACTTCTCGGCGAGCGACTCCTCGGCGGGCGACTTCTCGGCGGGCAACGTCTCGGCTCGCGACTTCACGCCCGACGCTTGGTCTTGACCTCGAGGCCGTTCACTCGGGACGTCTGTTCTTCAAGCTCTCGAGGAACGTCCCCTTCACCTTCGCGAGGTCGGGGCTCAGCTCGAGGATGTCGGGGCAAACCTCCGCGGCTGTCTCCGAACCGCTCCGGCTCATGGCCTTCATGAGCTCCTGCGCCGCGTCCGCGTCCTGGCCGAGCCGTGCCTTCGCGATCCCCCGGAGGGCATGAACGATGTAAGCACCCGGCGGGATCCTCCCGAACTCGGTCCACCTCGGGTCTTCTCCCGAGGAGGCCTCCTTCAAGGCCGTGAGCGCGCCGCCGGCGTCGCCCGCGATGAGCCTCGAGCGCGCCTGCGCGATCATGGCGCGGCGCCTCCCGGCGGCCTGGTTCTGGAGCTGCTTGATCGCGGCGTCGTATGGCTCCTTCAGGTCCCCGGCCGCGCGGCCGCCGCGGATGTTGATCTCGATGAGGAGGACGAGAGCCTTCGCGCGGACGACGTCCTGGTCGGTGCCGCGCGCCTTCTCGAGGAGCGGCTTCGCCTCGTCGAGCTTGCCCTCCCCGATCAGGATCGTCGCGAGGTCGACACGGGCGCGGTCGCGGGAGACCTTGTCGATCTCCTCCTGGAAGCGCTTCTTCGCGAGCTCGAGGCCCGCCGGGTCGCGGCGGGCGAGGAGGATCTCGGCGCGGATCTCGGCCACGTCGTCGAAGTGGGGGTCGCGGGCGAGGCACTCGTCGTAGTCGGCGAGAGCGCGGCCGGCGTCGTGGAGCTCGCGGCGGTAGAGGTCGGCGCGCCAGAAGCAGGGGATCGGCGACCAGGGAGCCATGACCATGGCGAGGGCGGAGGCATCGAGCGAGGACGGATAGTCGCGCCGCTGGCGGTCCAGGCGGCGCGTCTTCGCGAGGTCGAGGAAATAGCGGGCCTCGCGCCAGCCGCTGGAGTTCGTGAAGCCGTCGCGCGCGGCGCGGAGCGGCTCGCGCGCGTCGTCGATCGCGCCCTTCGCGAGAGACGCGCGGCCCATGGCCCACGCGGCGTACGGGTCGCCCTTCTCGGCGGCGAGGGCGAGCGATGCGCGCTTGAAGGCCGTCTCGGAGTCGCCCGCGGCGAGGGCGATCTCGGCGGCGAGGGCGAGCACCTCGACGGGGGCGCCCGCGACGGCGCGCTCCTTGACGGCGGCCTCCGCGTCCGCGGTCTTCCCCTGAGCGAGGAGGGAGCGCGCGAGGAGCGTGACGAAGCGCTCGTCGTTCGGCTTCGCGGCGAGACCCTCGCGGGCGAACTTGACGGCCTCCGCTTCGTCGCCGCGGAGACGCGCGAGCAGAGCGCCGCCGCGCCAGACCTCGAGCGGGATCTGGGCGTCGCTCGCCGGCTTCTCGCGGGCGAGCTTGACGAGGGACTCGGCTCCCTCCCTGTCGAGCGCGAACGCTCGGGCACAGGCGAGACGGATGAACGGGACGGGGTGCTCGGAGAACTCGGAGCAGACCGGCGCGAGGGCGCCCGACACCTTCTGGTAGTCCTCGATCGTCGCGTTGCCGACGCCGATGAAGTTCCCCCACACCTCCTCGGTCTTGGTGATCGCGTCCTTCGCGCGCTTGACCCTCGCGGCGCGCGCTGCCTCCACCTTGGCGCGCTCGGCCTCCGCCTTGCGCTGGTGGTCCACGAAGTACAGGACCGGCGCGAGGACGAGGATCGGGATCGCGACGAGGAACGCGCGCCGCCGCTTGAGGCGGCGCCAGAGCATGCCGAGCTTCCCCGGCGGGCGCGCGTGGACGGGCTCTCCTCTGATGAAACGCTCGAGGTCCTGCGCGAGGGCCTTCGCCGTCTCGTAACGGCGCTCGGGGTCCTTCGCGAGGGCCATCTCGATGATGAGCTTCAGGTCCCTCGGGCACTCCTTGCCCATGAGGTCGGGGGGCGGGAAGAACGGCGACGGCGGCGGGAGCCGGTCGCTCACGGGCGGGCGCTCGCGCTGCTCCGCTCCCTGGTGGGAGGCGACCTCGGTCTGGCCGCCCCTCGTCGCCTCGACCTCGACCTCGCCGCGCTCGATCTTCTCGCGCACCTCCTTGGGCGTGGGCGCCTGGCCCCAGCCGTCGCGGTCGGGCGAGGAGGAACGGTCGCCGTACCAGTCCGGCTCCTCGTTCAGGATCTTCATGTAGAGCGACATGATCGTGCGTCCGCGGAACGGGTAGCGCCCCGTGACCGCGACGAAGAGCATGACGCCGAGGGCCCAGATGTCGACGCGGTTGTCGACGCCCGAGGAGCCGCGCTTCACCTGCTCGGGGGCCATGAAGAGCGGCGTCCCGAGCCGGTCCTGCGAGAGAGTGAGCGCGGCGTCGTCGTCGTTGTCCTTCGCGAGACCGAAGTCGGCGACGCGCGGGAAGCCCGCCTTGTCGATGAGCACGTTCGCGGGCTTCAGGTCGCGGTGGATGACGCCGCGCGAGTT
>CAZYLP010000609.1:0-5045 GCA_964648345.1 uncultured Planctomycetota bacterium | reverse complement strand
CGCGGTCGTCGGCGAGCTCGACGCGGCGCTCGTCGAGCTCGCGCGCGCGCGCGAGCTGCCGCAGGCCGTCCTCCTCCGCCTCCGCCTCGAGAAGGAGCGCGCGCTCGTCGCGCCTTCGCCGAAGGACGAGAAGAAGGCGGCGAGCTTCGGCGACCGCCAGAAGCGCCTCGAGGAGCTCCGCGTCGAGGGCCGCTGGCGCGTCGCCCGCTCGTGCCGGCACTACGACATCCTCTCGAACGGACCCGAGGCCGAGGTCCGCGAGCTCGCGCTCGCCATGGACCTCATGTGCGAAGAGTACGTTCGCGTCTTCGCGCCGAAGCAGGACCCGCCCGTCTTCTCGATCCGCCTCTACCACGACAAGGCGGAGTTCGTCCGCGAGACGGGCTCGGCCGCGACCCTCCTCGGCTTCTACGACGGCGAGAAGATCGTCGCCTACCACCAGGACGCGGTCGAGAAGACGCGCACGACCCTCTTCCACGAGGGCGCCCACCAGTTCGAGGGGCTCGTCTGGGGGAAGAACCTCTGGACCGCGCCGATCTGGTTCGTCGAGGGCCTCGCGGTCTACTTCGAGGCGAGCAAGGTGAACGGCGCGCGCCTCGCTACCGACCAGCTCTCGAGGCCCCATCTGACCGCGCTCCAGCGCTCGCTCAAGGCGAACGACACGGTCCCGCTCGCGACGCTCATCCGCGTGAAGCAGTCGGACTTCGCCTTCACGCACTACGCCCACGCGTGGAGCTTGATCTACTTCCTGGTCCAGGGCACCGACGGCGGCCTCGAGCGGATCCGCAAGTATTTCGACGGGATGCGTGAAGGAAAGGACGGCGTGAAGCTCTTCGAGGAGCTGTTCAACCGCCCGATGAGCGAGATCGACGATGCCTGGAAGGCGTACGTGAAGGCCCTGAAGTAGCCCGGGTGGAACGGAAACCCCGGAGCGAGCGTAGGTTTACCTGGAGATGGTGCCTTGCTCGTCGAAGCTGCGAGAGGCTAAGATCGTTCTTCCTTACGGCCCGGGCGGGCTACGGGTTCCACCTCTGATGGCGGGGAGCGACTGATGGCGACCTTCACGTTCGAGGCCGTCGACTCGAAGGGGAACAAGGTCAAGAAGGAAGTCGACGCGAGCGATCGCGAAGACGCCATGACCAAGATCAAGGGCATGGGTCTCTACCCCACCAAGGTGAAGGAGAAGGAAGGCGGCGGCGGCGCGGCCGTCCAGCAGCAGGCCCAGGGCGGCAAGCCCCGCGCCCGCGTCCTCTCGTTCGGCGGCGTCAGCCTCCGCGCGCTCACGACCTTCACGCAGCAGCTCTCGACGCTCCAGGACGCCGGTCTCCCGATCGTCCGCTCGATCCGCATCCTCGAGGGGCAGCTCAAGCCCTCGCTCCTCAAGAACGTCCTCATGGACGTGGCCGATGACGTCGAAGGTGGTTCCACCCTCTCGGAGGCGATGGCGAAGCACCCGAAGGCGTTCGACCGCCTCTACGTCAACATGATCAAGGCCGGCGAGGCCGGCGGTGTCCTCGACACGATCCTCGACCGACTCTCCCACTTCATGGAGAAGTCGCTCCGCCTGAAGAAGAAGATCATCGGCGCGATGATCTACCCGCTCGTCGTCACGATCGTCGCGGTCGTGATCCTCGCCTGCATCATGATGTTCGTCATCCCGGCCTTCAAGAAGATGTTCACGGAGACGGGCCTCTCGCTGCCGGCGCCGACCGAGATCCTCATCGCGGTCTCGACCTTCGTGGCCGACTTCTGGTACCTCCTGCCGACGTTCCCGCTCGCGTTCTACTTCGCGATCCTCGGCATCGGGAAGACACCGAAGGGCCGCTTCCTCATCGACAAGTTCAAGCTGAACATGCCGCTGTTCGGCATGATCATCAAGAAGGGCACGATCAGCCGCTTCGCGCGTACCCTCGGCACCCTGATCGCCTCGGGCGTCCCGATCCTCGAGGCCCTCTCGATCACGCGCGAGGCCGTCGGCAACGACGTGATCGCGAAGGCGATCGACGACGTCCACGGCTCGATCCGCGAGGGCGAGTCGATCGCGAAGCCGCTCCAGCAGTGCGGTCAGTTCGACGACATGATCGTCAACATGATCGACATCGGCGAGGAGACGGGCGAGCTCGACAAGATGCTCATGAAGATCGCCGACAACTACGACGAGGACGTCGACGTGGCCGTCGAGTCGCTCACGTCGATCATCGAGCCGATCCTCATCGTCGGCATGGGTGGCGCGGTCGGCTTCATCGTCATCGCGCTCTTCCTCCCGCTCATCCAGCTCATCCAGAAGCTCTGAGAGCGCCCCCTCCCCGGGTCTCGAACGGGTAGAATGAGCCGGTCATGGCCGAACAGGTCCAGCCCCGGCTCATCGTCGTCTCGGAGCGCGACCACCGCTTCATCGACCTCGAGGACGGGAAGGAGTGCGGCGTCGGCCGCGCTCCCGAGAACATCATCGTCGTCAAGGACGACATGGTGTCGCGGCGCCACTGCGTCATCGAGCGCGCCGGCGTCGGCTGGCGCGTGCGCGACCTGAAGAGCTTCAACGGGACCTACCTGAACGGCGAGCGCGTGACGGACGAGCAGCTCCGGCCGTGGGACTCGGTCCGCGTCGGCCGGACGCGCATCTTCTACGTCGAGCCCGCCGCCAGCTCGGCGCCCCCGAAGCCGGTGACGGTCCCGAGCGGGAACGGCAGCGGAGCGCCCGAGCCGGTGCCCGCGCCGGTGCCGGTCGCGGCGGCCATGGCCGGGGACCCGGGCGAGGCGACCATGGGCATGACGCGCGCGATCCAGCTCCCCGCGGACCGCTACGCGCAGCTCATGCAGGACCCGCACGCGCGCCTCGCCGTCGAGGAGGCGCGCCGCCGCGAGCGCGGCGAGGTCGAGCGCCAGATCGGCCGCCGCCTCCGCGACGAGAGCGCCCCGCCGACGACTCCGCTCGCGGCCGGCCTCGCCGCGCGAGCGCGCCGGATCGGCCCGCTCGACGGCGGCGGCGACTTCTACGACGTGGTCGTGGACGACCGCGAGCCGGACGCCCTCTGGGCCGCCGTCGGCACGGTCTCGGGGCAGGGGATCGCGGCCTCGATCGCCGCCGCGGGGGCGCGGCACGCGCTCCGCGGCGTCATCTTCTCCGGCTCGGGGGACGTGATCGACCGGCTCGGCCGCCTCCGCGACCTCCTGGGCCAGACGCTCCACCCGGGCACCGCGCTCTCGGTCGTGCTCGCGCGCGGCGCCGCCGGCGGCAAGGTCCGCCTCGCGGCGATCGGGGGCACCGGCGTCCACGTCTTCCGCGCCCGCGGCGAGGTCGAGATCCTCCGCGCGGCGGGGAAGCGCGACGACGCGGCCTCGCGACTCTCGACCCTCGAGGTCACGCTCGCCGCCGACGACCGTCTCGTCCTCGCGAGCGACGGCGCCGCCACCCTCCGCGCCCCGAGCGGCGGCGACCCGTTCACGGACGCGCGCCTCGCCGACGCGTTCCGCGTCTCCTCCTCGCTCCCTCCGAGCGAATCCCTCGGCCGCCTCATGGACGCCCTCGTCGCTCACGGCGGCGGCATGGCGGACCGGGATGCCACTCTCGCCCTCATCACCCGCGGCTGAGCCGCTCCGCGGCAGAACGAAACCGCGGCCTCGTTCGAAATTGAAATCCCGGCGGCGTAAGTCCTTTGCATCTGGCTTGGCCAGCGAGTTGCGAAGGATCGGGAGCCAGGGGGACGGGGGTGGATGATGATCATGGACCGAAGGCCGACCGCGCTGCTCGTCGAGAAGGATGCCCGGAGCCGCTTCGTCCTCAGGACCGCGCTCTCGCAGAGAGGCTTCAACGTCCTCGCGGCCCGCTCGCGGGCCGAGGCGCTCGACCTCGTGAGCGGCGTCGGGCGTACTCCCGACGTCATGCTCCTCGACGACCCGGGGGCGGGGGGGGCCTACCGGGTCATCGGGTTCCCGAACGCCGGGGACCAGGAGATCGCGGTCCGGCTCGTCGGATGGCGAACGGCGGCGGCGGTCCCGCCGAAGCTCGGCGACATCCTCGCGGCCGTCCTCGAGATCTCGCGCCCGGCCGCGTCCGCCTAGAGGACACGTTTTTCCGGAAAATCACGCTCGATCTGGCGGCCGGGCGAACCGATAGATAAAGAGTAAGACAAAGAAAGGTCGCGCACGGTTCCCTCGGGAGCGCCCTGGAGAAGGGTCCTCCAGTGATCCGTGCGTTCTTTCTTTTCCGGACTCCTCTAGATTTTGACTACTCGAGCAGCGAGTCGTCCTTGTCAAAGAAGCGATCGATCAAGTCATCGACGTACTGAGCGCGCGCCTCGTCGGTGAGGCGCCCCTCCGCGTGGAGCGCGTTCGCCTCGTCGAAGCGCTCGAGCGCGAGCTCGAGCCGCCGCTTGAACCAGGTCGCGTCCTTGCCCGCGAGCTTCTTCCCGACGAGCGACCCGATCGCCGAGCCGATGACCGTCCTCAGGAGCAGCCCACCCGCGAACGGCACGAAGAGGGCGAGCACGGCCCCGGCCGCCGCTCCGAGGATCTCCTCGGCGCCGCGGCCGAGCCGGTGCTCGGCCTGACCGACGATCTCGAGGAGGAACGCCTGGGGGTCGGCGTACTTCGAGCGCTTGTCCTTGGCACTCATGGCACCGCGGCGCTCCCTCCGGTCGCTCTCATTCGCCCTTCCTCAGGATCCGCGCGAGCGTGTTGCGGTCCACACCGAGGAGCTTCGCGGCCTCGAGCTTGGTGCCGGTCCGCCGCACGATCGCCTCGACGTAGCGGCGTCGCACCTCGTCGAGCTTGAGGACGCCGAGCTCGCGGACGAGGTCCACGTCGCCCGCGGGCCCGTGGTCGCGCTCGAGGCGCGCGGGCTGGCCCGCGACGACGCGGTCGACGGCGGCCTTGAGCTCGCGCACGTTCCCGGGCCAGTCGTAGCCCTTCGTCTCGCGGTCGAGCCGCTCCTTCACGTCGTCCACGAGCGAGGGCCACGCGGCCACGTCCACCGTCTCGGCGACGAACTGCCGGACGAGCTCGGGCACGTCGTCGAGCCGCTCGCGGAGCGGCGGCGCGTGCAC
>CAZYLP010000608.1:0-5051 GCA_964648345.1 uncultured Planctomycetota bacterium | reverse complement strand
CGGGCGTCACGGGCGAGGTCGAGCAGCTGCGCAACGAGGTCATGGCCCTGCGCCGCCTGCAGGAGGTGATCCACTTCCTCGGCAGCGCGCCCGACATCGCCGCCCTGCACGACGAAGTGCTCGACCTGGCGGAGCTTCCTCTCGCTCCCCGGGAGCACGTTCCCGCGCTCGCTCGCGAGGCCGAGCGCGTGGAGGAGCTTCGCCGTCTCGGGGTCCTTCGGGTCGAGGACGTGGTCCCGTGGCCGGTCGTGCGTCCTCGGCTGTTCGCGAACCTGGGGTGGCGTGCCCAGGGAGACGAGGATCGCCTTCTTCGCCCGGCGAGCGTGGAGCTCGCTCGTCCGGGTCGTGACCTCCCAGATCGCGAAGGGCTCCGCGGCCAGGGTGACCGCGCGGCCGGCGAGGTCGCTCGCCGCGAAGGTCTCCTGGGACTTCTGCTTCTTCTCCTCGAAGCGCGTGACGGTGACCTTCTTCGCGCCTCCCTCACCCCAGATCCGGAAGACTTCCTTGCGGATCGGAGTTCCTCTCGTGCGGACGACGAGCGAGACGAGCTCGCTCTCCCGTCCGAGCTCGCTCGCGAGGCGTTGCGCGAAGTCTTCCTGCGTCAAGCGTTCGGCCATTTGGGCTTTATACCAGGCCGACCCGATGCACTTCGTGCTCAGGTGCAAACGGCAGGCCTTGACTTCCGGGGCATCGAACCTGAGAATGCACGGCTTACGCGCCGCCCACCTTGCGTGCGCACTCCTTCATCGTACCCGAGCACTCCGAAAGAGACGGCCATGACCGACGGAAGCACCGCGACCATCGATGTGAAGGACCTGTTCAGCAAGGAAGACATCACCCTCGAGAACTACGCGCGCTTCCGCGAGGCGGCCCTCGCGAACGAGAACAGCACCAAGGCGCTCGAAGAGCTCGCCGACAAGCTCGACACGAGCAACGCGAAGAACGCGGTCAAGAAGGGCATCGCCCTCTGGCTCCTCGGCAAGACGAAGCCTGCCCTCGAGGCGCTGACCAAGGGCCACGAGAAGTCGGACGAGACCGCGAGCGCGTTCCTCGGCCGGCTCCTCCTGTCCGTCGAGGACGCCAAGACGGCCAAGGCGAAGCTCAAGGAGGCGGTCTCCGAGCACAAGGACTCGAAGGCCCTCGCGCACCTCTACATCCTCTCCATGCTCCACCTCGGCGAGCTGGACGACGCCGAGGAGGCGCTCAAGAAGGCCACCAAGGGCGGCGAGAGCGCCGAGACGAGCTTCCTCAAGGGCTTCCACGCCGAGCTCTCGGGCGACTACGAGGAGGCGAAGAAGCTCTACGAGAAGGCGATCGACCAGGACCCGGACCACGCGCAGGCGCTCTTCCGCCTCGGCCGCTGGCACGCGACCTGGGGCGAGGAGATCAAGGCCGTCGAGTACTACGAGCGCTGCCGCGAGCAGGAGCCGACCTACGCGAACGCGCTCCTCAACCTCGGCAACGTCTACGAGGACCGCGCCGACTACGAGAAGGCGACGGAGTGCTACCGCCAGGTCCTCCGCTTCTCGCCCTCGCACTCGCGCGCGCGGCTCTTCCTCAAGGACGCCGAGGCGTCGAAGACGATGTTCTACGACGAGGACCTCGAGCGCCGCGCCGACCGCCGCTCGATGATCCTCAAGATCCCGGTGACGGACTTCGAGCTCTCGGTCCGCTCGCGCAACTGCTTGAACAAGATGAACGTGAAGACGCTCGGCGACCTCATCCAGATGACCGAGGCCGAGCTCCTCGCTCACAAGAACTTCGGCGAGACCTCCCTCATGGAGGTGAAGCAGATGCTCGCCCAGAAGGGCCTCCGCCTCGGCATGGGCAAGATGGACGTGAACGCCCTCGCCATGGGCCCCGAGCAGAAGCAGAACATCCCCGAGGAAGTGCTCAAGAAGCCGGTCGCCGACCTCGAGCTCTCCGTGCGCTCGAGGAAGTGCATGGAGCGGCTCAACATCGAGTCCCTCGGCGACCTCATCGAGAAGACCGAGGCCGAGCTCCTCGCCGCGAAGAACTTCGGCCAGACCTCGCTCAACGAGATCAAGCAGCGCCTCGAGGAGCACGGGCTCCGTCTCAAGGACGCGGCCTACTAAGTCCCCGAGCACGACACACCTGCACACACCTGCGCGAGCCGTGAATGGACTTCACGGCTCGCGCGTTTTTGTGGGCAACGAGATACTTCAACGTTCAACCACTTTTGGGGGATCGACCATGAAGAAGACGCTCGGACTCATCGCTCTCGTCGCCGCCCTGGCGGCGCCCGCGTTCGCGGGGACGACCACGTGGAAGATCGACGTCGCGCACACGACGACGATCTTCAAGATCCAGCACATGGGCGCCGGCAAGTTCATCGGCCGGTTCAACGACACCCAGGGCACGATCGTCTGGGACAAGGACGACGCGTCGAAGTCGACCATCGAAGTCACCGTGAAGGTCGACAGCATCGACACGGCGAACGCGGACCGCGACAAGCACCTCAAGAACGACGACTTCTTCGCCGCGAAGCAGTTCCCGAAGATCACGTTCAAGAGCACCAAGATCGCGACGACCGGCCCCGACCGTTACGACGTGACGGGCGACCTCACGCTGCACGGCGTGACGAAGCCCGTGACCGCTGCGATGGTCATCACCGGGGTCGGCCACAACAAGCACTTCAAGAAGGACCTGATCGGCGCCGAGGCGACCTTCAAGATCAAGCGCACCGACTACGGCATGGACAAGATGGTCGGCAACGAGGGCGTCGGCGACGAGGTCGAGATCACGATCGGTATCGAAGCCACGAAGGAGTAGTCCCATGGGCGCGGAAGAGGTCCGCTACGGTCTGGCCGTCGCGCTCCCGGCCGTGACCGCGGGGGTGCTCCTCCTCGTCGTGAAGCGGCCGTGGGCGGGCGCGCTCGCGGCCGCCCTCGGTGCGGTCGCGGCCGTCCTCGCGCTCTTCGCTCCTGCGAAGCTCGTCGGGTCGGCCGCACCGCTCCTCGCGCTCCTCGCCGTCCTGGGCGCGGGCGTCGGCGCGGTCGCTCCGGGCAAGGCGCGCGTCGTCCTCCTGGCGGCGCTGGCGGCCGTGACGCCCGTCATCGGCCTCTGGTTCCTCTCCGAGGACTTCATGTCGCGCCGGGCGAAGCTCGCCTGGGGCGCGGGCGAGGCCGTCGTGATCTTCCTCGGCGCGCTCTCCCTCGATGTCTGGGCGGGCCGAAGCGAACGGCCGGGGCGTCCGATCGTCCTCTGGGTTCTCGCCGCCGGCGGCGCCGTCGCGGTGGCGCGCGAGGCGTACCCGAGCGGTGGCATGCTCGCCGCGGGCGTGGCGGCCGTGCTCGGAGCGCTCGCGGTCTTCGCGTGGTGGAAGCCCGTCGAGGGCCGCTTCCGCGCCGCGGTGCCGGCGATCGCGACGGTGCTCGCGGGGTCGTGGCTCGTGGCGCATCACATGAACGACTTCAGGCCCGTCGAGACCGGACTCCTCCTCGGCGCGCCGCTCCTCGTGTGGGCGGGGGAGCCCATGGGCAAGGCCCGGACGATCGTGTCCGCGATCGCGGTGGCGGCGCCGGTCGGAGTGGCGGTGTACCTGGCGTTCCCGGAGAAGTCGGCGCTGGGATATTGATGCAAGGGAGGGCAAGGGCAAGGGCAAGGGCAAGGGCAAGGGTGTAGAGTCGTCTCGTGCACGCGGACACGGAGCGGCGCTTCGTCGAGCGGCTCATCATCCGGGGGATCGTGGACGAGGCCACGATCGCGCGGCTCCGCCTCGAGCGCGACACGCGCGGTCCGCGCCCTCCGAGCCTCGCGCGGATCCTCTGCGACGCGAAGGCGCTCGAGACCTCGGCGGCGCGCGCGCTCCTCGTGGACGTGCGGCGCGAACGCTCGCTCGAGCTCGTGCCTCTCTCCGGGTCGGTCGAGCGCGTGCCGTTCTCCGGGTCGCCCGAGCTGGCATCGGACTCGGGGCAGCGCGCGCCTCTCAAGCCGGGCCGGACGATCGGCCCCTACCGCGTCATCTCCGAGCTCGGCCGCGGCGGCATGGGCGTCGTCTACCGCGCGATCGACGAGCGCACCGGCCTCGAGGTCGCGCTCAAGACGCTCCTCCGCCTGTCGCCCGGCCGCGTCGAGCGGTTCCGCCGCGAGGGGCGAGCCCTCGAGAAGATCCGGCACCCGAACGTCGTCGCGATCCACGAGGCCGAGGTGTACGACGGGGTCCCCGTGACCGCGCTCGAGCTCGTGGGCGGCGGCTCGCTCCAGCAGCTCGTGGACACGATGGGGCCGCTCGGCGCCGAGCGAGCGGCGACGCTCGTGCGCGACCTCGCGGGCGGCGTCCAGGCCGCGCACGACCTCGGGATCGTGCACCGGGACCTGAAGCCCGCGAACGTCCTCCTCGACGCGGACGGGCGGCGGCCGCGCCTCACGGACTTCGGCCTCGCGCGCGACGCGAAGGAGACGACGATCACGGGGAGCGGCGAGATCGTCGGCACGCCCTACTACATGTCGCCCGAGCAGCTCCTCGGATGCACCGAGCTCGTCGGACCGGCGACGGACGTCTACGCGCTCGGAGGGGTCCTCTACTCGGCGCTCACCGGGCGGCCGCCCTTCAAGGCGAAGACGGGCGCCGAGCTCGCGCGCCTCGTCCTCAGCGACGACCCCGACGCGCCCTCCTCGCTGCGCGCCGAGCGCGGGCTCGCTCCGATCCCGGCGGCGCTGGAGGCGATCGTGATGAAGGCGCTCTCGAAGGCGCCCGCCGATCGCTACGCGACCCCGCGCGACCTCGGGCTCGACCTCGATGCCTTCCTGTGCGGCGGGCCGGTCGCGGCCGTCTCTCCGGCCGAGCGCCTGCGGAAGTTCGTGGGGCGGTGGCTGCGCGCGCCGCTCGCCGTCGCGGGCATCGTCCTCGCCGGGTTCGTCGCGGCGGCGTTCCTCGCCCGGCCCGGAGTCGTCGAGACGCCCGCGCCGCCGCGCGTCGCCTCGTCGCCGGCGCCGGCCCTGCCGCGGCCGGCGGCCTCGCCGCCGGGAGCGGCCGTGCTCCTCGACGCCGCGTACGAGACCCTCTGGAAGAAGAAGCGTCCGGACGA
>CAZYLP010000607.1:0-5068 GCA_964648345.1 uncultured Planctomycetota bacterium | reverse complement strand
TGTCCGATCGATGACGACGGCCATCGAGATCCCGTTTTCATCGCTGTAGTGCTAGTCGCGAAGACTCCACACCCGCACACTCCCGTCCCGGTAGCCGGCGGCAATCTGCGACAGATCGGGAGAGAAGCCGACGACGGTCACGCTGCTGGCGAGTGGTAGAGGCACGCCCGTCTGTTTTCCCGACGCGAGCTCGATGAACGTAAGCAACCCGTCGTTCACGGCGACGAAGATCCTCTCGTCGCTCGAGAAGCTCCAGTTGAACGTCGCAGGAACGTGAGTGATGGAGTCCGCGCTCTCCACCGCGACGACGCTCACCGTCCGATAGTCGTACGTGACGGCAAACCTTCCGGATGGCGAAAGACCAAGGACGTCCGAGCTCGGGATCGCGCGCCGGTGACCGTCACGAAGGACGGTAACCGTTCTTGTCTCCACGTCCGCGATCGTTGTGCCGTCCCGCGAGCTGGCGCGCACGTATCGAGGCCAGCCCCCCCTCCGCTCGACTCCTGTACGAGCCTCCCAGACGTGCGACGGGTACTGACGCACATGTCGAAGCACCTGGCCGTCCGTCGAGAAGAGGAGGCGGCCCGCTCCAGCGGTCGATGCCGAAACGAACTTCTCGAATTCGCTGTGCCTCCAGAGTTCCGCTCCGGTCCGCGCATCGCGGACGACGACGGGACCACCCCACGTGTGCTCGGTCGCGACGAGAGAGCCGTTGGGCGATACCGCCCAGGCGCCGAACTTTCCTTCGGAGTCCTCGAACGACGTGATCTTCACCCTTCGCGTGAGGTCCCATATGATCGTGACGTACGGGGTGCCGACGACGAGCGTTCGAGCGTCGTCGGAGAAAGTCAGGCTCGTTGCCGGCTCGAAGCGGGACTCGTGACATTGCATGACGAGTGGCGTCGACTCGAAGTCACGCTCGCGCGGGATGCGACGAGCAATGGGCCCACTCGCGGGCGTGGGTTCGATGCATCCTCCTACGACTAGAATCAGCGGGCGTCACACGACGAACGTAGCACCCGCATGTCACGGCACTCCCATGGGGGAGTCTCTCAAGGCACCGTCACGAACCTGCACGTGAAGCCCGTACCCGGGATTGCGTCCCGCGGAACCGCAACCTCCCGGTGGCGCCGTCGTAAGTCCTACGGCCTCTAACGCACGGCACCGAGCGTGCGCAGCCCGCACGGCGAGATGAAAGCGGTCGTCGTGGGGTCAGGACTCCTGCTCGTGCTCATGCTCGCCCTCGAGCGAGGAGGCGCGCGTCCCATCGTTCCGGTCGGAGCGGTGGCCCCCGCGGCGCGTGCGCAGAAACCGCCCGACGCGAAGCCAGGCACGACCTTGCTCGTCCTGAGGCTCGGACCGAGGGGCCTCACGCTCGTGAGCGCGACGGAGAAGCCGGCTCGCTGCGAGCCGTCGAGCGAAGGCCGAGGAGCGTGGGTCCTCGAAGACGCATCGAGCGGCGCGCGTCTCGCCGAAGGGTGCGTGGACCTCCCGCAGCTCTGCACGTGCTCGCTCGGCCGCGATCACGCGGAGGGGTGCGTCGTGACTCGACACGAGGCCGTCTTCCGCCTCAAGGTCCCGCGGCGAGCGCCGAGAGAGCGCCTCCGCATCATCGAAGCCTCCGGGCGCGAGCTCGGCTGCTTCAAGCTGGAGTCGAGCCCATGAAGCGATCGCTCGCGCTCCTCGTCCTCCTCGCGTCGCCGGCGCTGGCGCAGCCCGCGCCCGTGCTCCTCGCGAGCGACGCGGCACCAGGGACGGGAGACGCCTACGACCTCGTCTTCGTGAGCGAGGGCTACCGCGCCACGGAGGAGGCCCAGTTCCTCGCCGACGCGCGCGCCGCCTCGAAGCGAGTGGCGACCGAGCAGGCCGCGGCGCCGCTCCGGGCGATGAAGCCGTTCTCGTTCCACTACGTCTTCGTGCCCTCGAACGCGGCGGGAGCGCCGCACGCGGACGGCGCGGCGCCGGCCGACACGGCCTTCAAGGCGCACGTGGACGCGACGGGCTGGCTCGACACGGACGACGCGGCCGCGGAGACGGCGGCCACGACGGCACCCGACGTGGACGGAGTCGTGATCCTCATCAAGTTCGCGACGGGCGCTCCGTTCGTGCGGTCGAACGCGGACGTGCGACCGGCGAGCTCGGGACGCGTGCGCCTCGCGCGCGGCTCGGACGACGCCCTGATCCACGAGCTCGGTCACACGATCGGCGGCCTCGGCGACGAGTACACCGAGCACGAGGGCGAACCGCCCGAGGAGCAGCGGAAGGGCGTCGCGCTCTTCTCGAACCTCTCGCTCGACCCGACCGGCGCTCGCTGGAAGGCGATCGTCCCGACCGCGTTCGAGGGCGGCGGCCGCTACAAGAAGGGCGTCTGGCGCGGCGAGGAGCACTGCCGCATGAACGAGTGCACCTCGGGCGAGTTCTGCGCCGTCTGCAAGGCCGCGATCGCGAAGCCCCGCACGGCGCCGCCGGCCGCCTCCACCGTCGCGGTCACGGACGGCGTCGCGTCGTGGAAGACGGGCACCGATGCCCCCATGGCCTGGTGGGTCCAGGTCGAGAGAGCGACCGGCCTCTACACGTACGAGATCGCGCGGAAGATGTGGGTCGAGCCCCACAAGGTCGGACTCGACGTGAAGGACCTGCCGCCCGGCGACTACCGGATCGTGGTCTGGGCGGAGAGCATGGGCGCGAGCTCGGCCCCGGCCTCGACGAAGTTCAAGATCCCGAAGCCGCCGACCCCGACGCCCGGGATCATTGGCGCGGGTATCGGGCACTGATCCGGCGCTGGGCCTCCTTCTTGGTCGCCCAGAGCCGGGCGCTCTCGCCGCAGATGAGCGCGACGATGAACGCCGCGATGCCCGCGATCTTCGCGCGCTCCTCCTCGACCCAGTGCGGCTTCGAGAAGGACGCCGTCATCTGCGCGGCCGTGAGGCGGTGCGTGAGGGCCTGGTACCCCTTCGTGTCCGAGTAGCCCTGCGAGAGCTTGACGGCGTCCGCCTGCTCCTCGTCGTGACTCCGGGTCCGGTGGGCGATCTCGTCGGCCTCCTTCTCGTGGAGGTACTTCCCCGCGTAGCGGCAGCCGAAGATGAAGACCACGAAGGCGACGACCGCCGACCCGATCCGGAAGAACCACACGTCCGTCTTGCGCACCTTGGCCTCCAGGACCCGTCCTGCGTTATACACACCAGGCATGCTCCTTGGCCGCTACGAGGTGACATCTCAGCTCGGCCGTGGGGCCTCGGGCATGGTGTTCCGCGCCCGGACCAGCCAGGGAGGCGACTTCGCGGTCAAGGTCCTCACCGGCCGCACGCCCGAAGCGCGCGCTCGCTTCGAGCGGGAGAGGCGCCTCCTCGGGACGCTCGGCGAGGGCTTCGTGCCGCTCCTCGACGCGGGGGAGACGCGGGACGGGCCGTTCATCGTCATGCCCTACCTCGAGGGCGGCACGCTCCGCGATCGGCTCAGGAAGGGGCCGCTCCCGGTCGAGGAGGCGCGGCGACTCGGCCTGCGCCTCGCGGATGCGCTCGGGCGCGCCCACGCGAAGGGGATCGTCCACCGGGACCTGAAGCCCGAGAACATCCTCTTCACGCGCCGCGGTGACGCGACCGGCGACTGGGGCGAGCCGCTCATCGCCGACCTCGGCCTCGCGAAGCACTTCGACAAGGAGATCAGCCCGGCGAGCCTCTCTCTCTCCATGACGGGCTCGTTCCGCGGCACGGCGGGCTACATGGCCCCCGAGCAAGCGCGGGACGCGAAGGTGGCCGATGCCCGCGCCGACGTCTTCGCGCTCGCGTGCGTCCTCTACGAGGTGATCGCGGGCGAGCCCGTCTACGTCGCCGACACGCTGCCCCAGCTCATCGAGCTCGTCATCGGCGGCGGCTACACGCCGCTCCGCTCGCGGCGGCCCGAGGTGCCGCGCGAGCTCGCGGCGGCGATCGAGCGCGGGCTCGAGTCGGACCCCGAGGAGCGCTACGGGGACGGGGCCGCCTTCGCGACCGCGCTCCGCGCCCTCGGGCCGCGTCCGGTGCGTCCCGCCGGCCTCGTCGCGCTGGCCGCCGCGCTCCTCCTCGTCGTCCTCGGGGGCGGCATCGGCATCGGTTACATCGCAGGAACGCGGGCCGGTACCGGTACCGTGCCCCCGAGCGCCGGCACCGAGTCGAGGGGCCCCCCGGCGCCGCCGCCGCCGTCCGTGCCGAAGAAGCTCGCCGCCTCCGAGCACTTCCGCCGCGGGCGCGAGCTCGGCAAGGCGACGAAGCTCGAGGAGGCGATCGCCGAGTACACGCTCGGTCTCGAGCAAGGCCCCGACGCCGCCGCGTTCATCGAGCGCGGCACGCTACGTCTCGCGATCAACGACCTCGACCCCGCGTTCGACGACTTCAGCGCGTCCTACGAGCTCGCGCCCGAGACGAACGCGCAGGCCGCGAACTACCGCGGCGTCGTCATGTCGAGGAAGGGCCTGCACGACTTCTCGATCGGTCACTTCACGCGCGCGATCGAGATCGACCCGAAGTTCGTCGATGCGTGGATCAACCGCGGGAACGCGTTCGCGTGGCTCGCGCAGAGCGACGCCGCGGTCGAGAACTACTCCCGCGCGATCGAGCTCGATCCGCGCGCGCTCGAGGCGTACCGCGGCCGCGGCGGACAGCGCCTAAGGAAGGGCGACTTCACCGCGGCGTTGCCCGACCTCGACAAGGGGATCGAGCTCGCGCCGGACGACCCGCGGACGTGGACGGACCTCGGCGCGGCCTTCCTCGGCATCAAGGACTACCCGAAGGCGCTCGTCTCGGCCGACCGCGCGACGCAGGTCGCGCCGAAGTTCGCGCTCGCGTGGCAGCTCCGCGCGAGCGCGAAGATCGGGACCGGCGACCTCGACGGCGCGATCGAGGACGAGCTCCAGGCGTGGCGCCTCGACGAGCGCATGAAGCCCGGCAACATCGAGGCCTGGCGCCTGCGCGGCGACAGGCGCGCCGACCTGGGCGACGCCCCGGGAGCGACCCTCGACCTCGAGTTCTTCATCCGACGGAGCGGTGCGGAGATCGCGGCGCTTGGCGACCCCGATCCGCTCGATCGCTGG
>CAZYLP010000606.1:0-5074 GCA_964648345.1 uncultured Planctomycetota bacterium | reverse complement strand
CGGCCTCGGCCGCGGGGAGCCGTCGCTCCCGGGCGAGGAGCGCATCGAGGCCCTCGCCCTGGACGAGCTCGAGGATCATGTAGAGGCCGCCTTGCGGGCTCTCGCCGAGGCTGTGGACGCGCACGATCCCGGGGTGGTCGCACCGCGCGACGAGCTCGGCCTCGCGCCGGAAGCGCGCACGCGCGGCGGCGCTCTCCGCGCGGAGGATCGTCTTCGCGGCGTAGCGGGCCTTCGTCGCCGGGTGCTCGACCTCGTAGACCGCGCCCATCCCGCCGCGCGCGATCTCGCGGACGATCCTGTGCTCGCCGAACGCCGCGGGGTTGAACCGCCGTGATGTGTCCCCGCCCGACATGGCCGGGATCGTACCGCCTCAAATGGCGCGGGGCCACCCCGCGAAGGGTGGCCCCGGGTCCTCAGTCCTACGGAGAGGGAGAGGCTCTACTTCTTGACCTCGGCCTTCGCGATCTTCTCGCGCGACTCGACGCACTTCTTGCACGCGGCGGCCTTCTCCTCGCCGGCCTTCTCGCAGCTCTTGCAGCAGAAGGTCTTCGACTCCATCAACTTCTTCGCGGCGGCGACCTTGTCGCCCTTGTTGTCATCGAGGAGCTTCTTGCAGTGGTCGCAGGCCTTGTCCGCCTTGCAGTCCTTGCAGGCGTACTTGCCGACCTCGGCGCCCGCGGCCTTGGCGCAGTGATCGCACTTGTCGTTGGGCTTGGGACAGCCCGCGCACTTCGTCATGGCCTTGCAGACGTCCTTGACGGTGGCGCAGACCTCACAACCCTTCTTGTCATCGGCGTTCGTCTTGGTGGGCATCGAGAACATGAGCCCGAGAGCAGCGACGAGCGCGATGAGTGCAACCTGGAACCGAGCAGCCATTCGAAGACCTCCCCTTTCGAGTTGTCGACCGGAACCGGTACGTGTACGTGAACCGGACGTAGACGAAACGTGACCCAAAACGATTCAACACGCCATCGCGATTTTTTGTTCCTGTCGCTAGTCAAGGCCCAAGGGTGACTTACAATCTCTGCCGGAGGGGTTCATGCCCGCCTTCGAGCTCTCGCACGGCGTCAAGATCGGGGAGCCCGGCCGTCTGTTCATCTTCGCGGGGCCCTGCGTCATCCAGGACGCCGACCTCTGCGTGAGGATCGGACGCCGCGCGAAGGAGATCGCGACGAGCCTCGGCGTCCCCTACGTGTTCAAGGCGAGCTTCGACAAGGCGAACCGCTCGAGCGCGGAGGCGTTCCGCGGCCCCGGCGTCAAGGAGGGCGCCGCGATCCTCAAGCACGTGAAGGACACGCTCAAGTGTCCGGTGCTGACCGACGTCCACGATGTCGCGCAGGTCGCCCCGATCGCCGAGGTCGTGGACGTCCTCCAGATCCCCGCGTTCCTCTGCCGCCAGACCGACCTCATCGTCGCGGCCGCGAAGACGGGCCGGGTCGTCAACGTGAAGAAGGGCCAGTTCCTCGCGCCCTGGGACATGCGCCACCCGGTCGAGAAGTGCCGGAAGGCGGGGAACCCGAAGGTCGTCCTCACCGAGCGCGGCGCGACGTTCGGCTACAACAACCTCGTCTCGGACTTCCGCGCGCTCCCCATCATGCGCGCGTTCGGCGTCCCGGTCGTCTTCGACGCGACGCACTCGCTCCAGCTCCCGGGCGGCGCCGGCGACCGGACGTCGGGGCAGCGGCAGTACATCCCGAACCTCGCGCGCGCGGCCGTGGCGACGGGCGTGGACGGGATCTTCGCGGAGGTCCACGAGGACCCGAAGAGCTCGCCCTCGGACGCGGACAACATGCTCCACCTCGACGAGCTCGAGCCCCTGCTCAGGGACCTCGTCGCGATCAAGAAGATCGTGCCCTAGAGAATGCGCCGTAGATGAGGGACGTGGCCGTCGTGATCCCGGCGCTCGACGAGGAGGAGTCGATCGGGCGCGTCCTCGACGCGATCCCCCGGGGGCTCGCGGCGGACGTCGTCGTCGTCGACAACGGCTCGCGCGACGGCACGGCCGCGGTCGCGCGCGCCCGCGGCGCGACCGTCGTGAGCGAGCCCGTACGCGGCTACGGGAAGGCATGCCTCCGCGGCCTCGCGACCTGCCGCGAGCTCGGGCCGCCGCGCGTCGTCTGCTTCCTGGACGCGGACCTCTCGGACGACCCGTCGGAGATGCCGAGCGTGCTCGGCCCCGTGCTCGACGGCCGCGCGGACCTCGTGATCGGGTCGCGGACCCTCGGACGGAACGAGCCGGGAGCCCTGCTCCCCCACGCGCGCTTCGGGAACGTGCTCGCGACGTTCCTCCTCCGCGTCCTCTTCGGAGCGCGCTACACGGACCTCGGTCCGTTCCGCGCGATCTCGTGGCGCGCGCTCGAGCGGATCGGGATGCGCGACGAGGACTTCGGCTGGACCGTCGAGATGCAGGTCCGCGCGGCGCTCGCGGGGCTCCGCCACACCGAGGTGCCGGTCCGCTACAGGAAGCGCGGCGGCGGCCGCTCGAAGATCTCGGGGACGATCCGCGGCACGGTCCTCGCGGGCTGGAAGATCCTCTCGACGATCGCCTTCGCCGGATTGTGGCGTCCGCGATTCGGCCGGTGAGCCGCTTCGCGCGGCCCGTCCCGCTCTCGGAGCGCTGGCTCGAGCGGCGGCCGTTCCGCTGCGAGGAGCTCGCCGACCGCCTCGAGTGGTGGCGGGCCCGCGAGGCGAGCTTCGTCGCGCACGCCCCGTTCGACATCGAGGAGCCGGGCCCGCGCCTCTCCCGCTCGGAGCGCGGCCTGTGCGAGCTCTGGCTCCCGGTCCGCAGGATCGCGCGCGATGCGCGCGCGCTCCTCCGGGCGCACTTCGCGCCCGGAGAGCTCGGCCACGAGTGGCGGCTCGACCTCCTCGAGCGCTCGTGGTCGTGGCTCGATGCGCGGCGCGCCCTCGCCTCGTTGCCGCCGCGTCCGTCGGCTTTCCTCGCGTCGCTCGCCGACGCCGATCGCGCCGAGGCGTTCGCCTTCGAGCTCCACGACCCCGCCTCCTACGGCCACGCGCTCGACCGCTACCCGGAGGTCGTCGCCGCGATCGGGGCGCTCTCCCCGCGCCGCGTCTGGGACGCGGGCTGCGGCACCGGCGAGACGTCGTTCGCTCTCGCGCGGGTCGCCTCCGAGGTCGTGGGTACGACGCCGTGCCCCTGGGAGCTCCTCATGGCCCGCCGCCGTGGCCGGCCGCACGACCGGGCTCGCACGCTCCGCCTCCGGGAGGCCACGGAGGGCGTGACGAACGTGTCGTTCGAGCGCGGGGATCTCCGGGTCGAGGCGCCGCAGGGCAAGTTCGATGTCGTGTTCTGCGGGGGAGTGCTCGGAGGGGTGATCGCGGACGAGGCAGAGATCGCGAAGTGTCTCGACGTGATCTCATCCGCCCTCGCGCCGGGAGGAAGAGTCGTCATCGCCGATCGGTTCAGGGACGACGTTCACGAGCGGGCGAGCGAGCGGATTCGTCGACTCGCTCCAGTCGGACTGCGAATCGAGCGTGGATGAACAGAACCGACGTTGAAAACGCAGAGGCGCAGAGACGCAGAGACGCAGAGGAGTGGTCGACCACCCCTCTGCGTCTCAGCGTCTCCGCGCCTCTGCGATGAAAAACGACGGTTCTGTTCCTCCACGCCACAATGCTCTTATAGTCCGTCCCATGTCGGCCCTCCGCTGGTTCGCCTCGTTGGCGAGACCCTTCGCGTTCCGCCTGAGCATCGCGCTCGTGGCCCTCGTCCTCTCCGGGGCGGTCTCGCTCGTCCTCCCCGCGGTCGCCGGCAGAGTCGTGGATGCCGCTCTCGAGGGCGACCGCGGAGTCATGGACCGGATCGTCCTCGGCCTCATCGCCCTCTTCGCGATCTCGGGCGTCCTCAACTTCGTCGAGCACTTCACCCTCCGCGCCACGGCCGCCGAGCTGCTCGTGAGCCTCCGCGCGCGGCTCCACGCGCATCTCCTCGACCTGACGCCGGCCTTCTTCGAGTCGCAGCGAGTGGGCGACCTCCTCTCCCGGCTCAACTCGGACATCGACGAGATCGGCTCCGCGCTCACGAGCGACATCGTGAACGGCCTCCAGCAGGCGCTCGTGCTCGTGGGCGCGCTCGTCGTCCTCCTCGCGATCCACACGACGCTCACCGGCGTCATGCTCCTCGCGGTGCCGCCGGTGATCGCGGCGGCGGTGATCTTCGGCCTGCGCTTCGAGAAGCTCTCCAAGGAGCGCAAGGACGCGCAGGCCGACGCGAACGTCGCCGCGGAGGAGTCGCTCGCGGGCGTGCGGACCGTGCAGGCCTTCGTGCGCGAGCCGGAGGAGCGGACGCGCTACGGGGAGCGGCTCGAGAAGGCGCGGAAGATCAGCATGCGCGCGGCCGCGACGTGGGGCGCGTTCGGCGGCGTCGTCTCGTTCCTCGCGTTCTCGGCGGTGACGTTCGTCCTCTGGTACGGCGGGACGCTCATGGTCGAGAAGGCGCTCACCGCGGGCGAGCTCACGTCGTTCCTGATCTACACGATCACCGTCGCGAGCGCGGTCGGCTCGCTCACCGCGCTCTACGGCGGCTTCAAGACGGCGGTCGGCGCAACGCAGCGCGTGCGCGAGCTCCTCGACACGAAGCCGGCCGTGAGCGACGGCCCCGACGCGAAGCCCCTCGCAGGGGTGATGGGCCGGATCGAGCTCCGCGACGTGACGTTCGCCTACGCCGGCGCCGGCGAGAAGCGAGCCATAGAGAAGATCTCGCTCGCGATCGAGCCCGGCCAGTGCGTCGCGCTCGTGGGGCCGAGCGGGGCAGGGAAGTCGACGCTCGTCGCCCTCCTCCTCCGGTTCCACGACCCGCAGGAAGGGGCGGTGCTCGTGGACGGAGAGGACGTGCGTCGGGTCACGCTCGCCTCGCTGCGCGGAGCGATCGGCCTCGTGCCGCAGGAGATCCTCCTGTTCGGGGGGACGGTGGCCGAGAACATCCGCTACGGCCGCCCCGGCGCCACCGACGCCGAGGTGGTGGCCGCCGCGCGCGCCGCCTACGCGCACGACTTCGTGGCCGGGTTTCCCGAGGGCTACCAAACCCAGGTGGGTGAGCGCGGCATTCAGCTCT
>CAZYLP010000605.1:0-5093 GCA_964648345.1 uncultured Planctomycetota bacterium | reverse complement strand
CTCTTCGCCTCGTTGCGGAATCGCTTGAGGCGCGTCGGGTCGGCGACGAGCTCGCGCGGGAGGACCTTGATCGCGACGAGGCGGTCGAGGCCCTCCTCCTGGCCCTTGAGGACGACGCCCATGCCCCCGCGTCCGAGCTCTCCCAGGACGCGGTAGCGGTCGAGTCTGGTGCCGGGCGGTATCGAGCCGGGCAGCATCGTGTCCCCGCGCCCATGATACCGTCTCTCCGTGCGGATCGTCTTCTTCGCGAAGAGGCACAAGCGGAGCGGGATCACGCTCCACATGCGGCGCGGGCTCGAGCTCGCGGGCCACTCCGTGCTCGCGATCAACAAGCACAAGACGGAGCGCCTCCTCGGGACCCGGATCGGCCGCATGATCACGCTCGCGCGCGTGCGGCGCTTCAAGCCCGACCTCGTCATGGTCTTCACGTTCGACGCCGACCCGGAGGTCCTCGACATCCTCCGCCGCGAGGGCGCGCGCGTCGCGACGTTCTTCGACGACTGCCCGCTCGAGCTCGACGAGCGGATCCTGCGCATGGGCCGCGCGAGCGACGTCTTCTTCATCAACAACCGCGGCCAGGTCCCGATGTACGCCGAGAAGGGGGTCAAGGCCGTCTTCGCGACGGGCGGCACCGACCCGGTGGACCACGTGCGCGTCCCGGCCGAGGAGCGGTTCGCCGCCGACGTGAGCTTCATCGGCAAGTGCGACGAGCGCGGTGGCCGCGTCGCGCTGGTGAAGGAGCTCGCGAAGCGGTTCAAGGTGCGCGTCTACGGCCAGGGCTGGGAGAAGGCCGGCCTCGAGCCGACGCGCACCGACGTGTTCCCCGAGCAGTACCGCGCGATCTGCGCGAGCTCGAAGGTCATGCTCGGGATCGACCTCCGCGACGACGTCGAGCTCTACTTCTCGAACCGGACGTGGATCACGCTCGGGTGCGGCGGCTTCCTCTGCACGCGTTACGTGCCGAAGCTCGAGGAGATCCTCCGGGACGGCGTCCACCTCGCGAACTACCGGACGATCGACGAGGCGCCCGCGGTCATCGAGAAGTACCTGAAGGACGACGCGCTCAGGCGCAGGATCCAGGACGAGGGGCACCGGTACGCTCACGAGCAGTACTCGTATCGCCGCATGGTCGAGCGCATGATCGAGGAGGTCTCGGCCGTCGCGCCCGGCCCCCGGTCCGCCTGATACGATTTCGCGCATGGCCGACGAAGCTCCGCCGCCCGACGTGGCCGCGTCCGTGGACCCGGGGCCTTACCGCCGCGCCGCGTGGAAGGTGCGGATCGCCGTCACGTTCTTCGCGCTCGCCCTCGTCCTCGTGACGGGCGAGGGCCTGGCCCGTCTCTCCGTGAAGCGCGAGCTCCCCGTCTGGGCCGAGCACCCGCTCTGCTGGCGCGTCCTCTCGCCGAACCAGTCGGTGCGGCGCGGCACCGGCGACAAGGCGTTCGACTTCGAGACGAACGCGTTCGGCTTCCGCGGCAAGTCCGTCGCGGCCCTCAAGAAGCCGGCCGACGTCTACCGGATCGTCTTCCTCGGCGACGACGCGACCCTCGCGAGCGACACGGCCGAGAACGGCACCTTCGTCGCCGAGGTCGAGCGCGCCCTCAACGCGCGCCGCGGCGAGAAGGACCCGAAGGTCGAGGCGCTGAACGCCGCGGGCCCGGGCTTCTTCGCGCCCGTCCACCACGCGACGCTCGTCCACCGGATCCTCCCGCTCGAGCCCGACCTCGTCGTCCTCATGAGCGCCGTCGAGGAGGTGAAGGCCGCCCTCGCCTCCGACTTCGACGAGACGGGCGCGCGCTTCACGGCGAAGGTGGAGCCCCTCCGGTTCACCGAGTGGCTCTGCTCCGCCTCGGACCTCGCCTACGCGATCCGCCGCCAGGCCCGGAAGAGCGGCCACGCCGAGACGCCGCGCGACCCCGCGCCCACCGAGCGCCTCGCGGCGCGCGACTCGGCCGCGGACCCGAAGCGCGGCCTCCCCGTCTTCAAGCGGCACCTGTCGCTGATCGCGGCCGCCTGCCGCGAGGCCAAGGCCGATCTCGTCCTCATGACGCAGCCCACGCTCTACAAGGAGAAGCTCACCCCCGAGGAGGCGAACCGCCTCCCGCGCGGACAGGACGAGGCTCTCCGCGCGGGCGTGGACGTCTACAACGAGGAGCTCCGCGCGCACGCTCCGCGCTGCGGGGCGCGGCTCGTCGACATGGCGAGCCTCATGACGCGCGACCTCGAGCACTTGAAGGACGACGTCCACTTCACGCCGCACGGCCACGGGATCGTCGCGGGCCGCTTCGTCGAGGAGGTCTTCCGCGACAAGCCCGCGACCCGGCGGAAGTGAGTCGCCAGAAGGAGTGAGCCCGCGCGGCGCGAGCCTCGTCGTCCCCAACTGGAACGGTCGCGAGCTCCTCCGCGCGAACGTGCCCTCGCTCCTCGCGGCCGCGGAGCGCGCGGGCGACGCGGAGGTCGTCGTCTGCGACGACGGCTCGAAGGACGACAGCGTGTCCGTGCTCGAGAAGGAGTTCCCGCGCGTCCGCGTCGTCAAGCACGAGGTGAACCGCGGCTTCGGCCCCGCCTGCAAGTCGGGCGCGGAGGCGGCGACGAAGTCGATCGTCGTGCTCCTCAACTCGGACGTGTGGGTCGAGCCCGACTTCGTCGCTCCGCTCCTCGAGCCCTTCGAGCGCGACCCGAGCGTCTTCGCCGTCGCGCCCCTCATCCTCGACCGCGAGGGCAAGGTCGCGAAGGTGAGCGTGAACCGCCCCTACATCCGGCGCGGCGAGCTCCGCTGGGAAGGCGTCGCGCCCGAGGCGCTCCTCGCGCGCGCGGGCCAGCCGGGGGCGGCGCCGCTCCCGAGCCTCTTCCCGCTCGGCGGGGCCGTCGCGCTCGACCGCGCGCGCTTCCTCGAGCTGGGCGGCTTCGACCCGCTCTACCACCCCTTCTACTACGAGGACGTGGACCTCGGCCTCTCCGCGTGGCGCCGCGGCTGGAAGTGTCTCGTCGAGCCGCGCTCGCGCGTGCGCCACGACGAGGGCGGGACGATCGGGAAGCACTTCAAGCGCTTCAAGGTGAAGGTCGCGAAGCGCCGCCACCGCCTCCTCATGACGTGGAAGCACGCGGACGCGCGGTGGCTCCGCGCGCACCTCGCGTGGCTCCCGCTCAAGGTCCTCACGAAGGCGCTCAAGCTCGACCTCCGCTTCCAGGTCGCGCTCTTCCAGGCTCTCGGGCGGCTCCCCGAGGCGCTCCGCGCGCGGGCGAGAGAGAAGCTCGCGACGAAGGTCGAACTCGAGGACGCGTTCGAGGAGATCCGGCGCGGGTCTTCCGCTTGACGCCCGTCAGAGCATGAGGCCGGTCCTGGGGAGCGTCTCGATGAGCGAGCTGTTGCGTCCGGCCCGCGGCCCGGTCAATCCCGCCCGCGGTCCGTCGAAGCAGTCGAAGCCCGACAAGAAGTGCCCCGAGTGCGCCGACACGATCGAGGTGATCGCGCCGCCGGGTCACTTCCGGCTCGGGTCCGACGGTTCGCCGCGGAGAACCTCGATCGCGGGAGGATGGCCCAGCTCGGCCGACCGGCGAAGCCAGTCTCGCCCCTCGACCGAGTCCTCCTCGACGCCGCGGCCCTCGACGAGCGCGAGGCCGAGGTAGTACATCGCGCTCGCATCGCCGCGCCGCGCGGCCTCGCGGAGCCAGTCCACGCCCTTGGCCTCGTCTCGCTCGACCCCCTCTCCGTTCATGAGCAGGACTCCGAGGTTGACCATCCCGGAGGCGTCACCGGCGTCGGCGGCCGTGCGGAACCACATCGCGGCCTCGACGGGGTCCTTCTTGATCCCGATTCCGTTGGCGAGGGCGAAGCCGAGGCTGACCATCCCGTTCGCGCTGCCGGCGCGCGCGGCACGGCGGAACCAGGCGACCGCCTCGGCGTCGTCCCTCGCTACGCCGCGTCCGGCCGCGAGCATGGTCCCGTAGCCCGCCATGCCGCCGGGGTCGCCGCGCTCCGCCGCCGTGCGCAACCATCGCGCGGCCTCGTTCTCGTCCTTCGCCAACCCGGTCCCGGACGCGTAGAGGACCCCGAGGTTCGTCATCGCGAGCGTGTCCCCCGCTCGGGCCGCCCTGAGGAGCCACGAGGCGGCGGCGTCCGCATCGCGAGGCAGGCCGCCACGCCCGGTCATGATCATGATCGCGTAGTTCGTCATGCTCGGCGCGTCGCCCCGCTCGGCCGCGGCGAGGTACGACCGCGCCGCTCCTTCCTCGTCCCGCTCGATGCCACGCCCCGCCTCGAGCATCTGACCCACGTTGCGTAGACCGGCGGCGCTCCCGGCCGCTCCGGCGCGCCGGTACCAGCCGAGGGCCGCGGCCTCATCCCTCGGTGCGCCGCGTCCGTCCCGGAGCGCGTCGGCCAGCCGGAGCATCGACGCCGCGTCTCCGGCGTCCGCGGCCTCGCGCAGATCGAGGAGCGCCTCGGCGTCGCCCGACGGGCGGCGCCTCGTCACGCCGGCGCGCGACGAGGCCGTGCTCACCGTCGCCCCGCCCTTCGGCTCTTGGATCGTCAGCGCGGGTCGCTCCCGGCCTCGCGCGAGCGCTGCCACGAGCGCGAGCGCCCCCGCGAACAGGAGCGCGCATGCCACGACGAGCGACCGTCGCGCCCGCGGGCGCGCGCCGACGGGCGAGTGGGCCCGGAGCGCGCGGGCGAAGGCCGCGCCGTCGGGGAACCGGTCCTCCGGGTCACGCTCGATCGCACGGAGCACGACCGAGGCGAGCCAGTCGGGCGCCTCGAGTGGCCGCACGGCCGCTCCGTGCACCTTGACCAGGACCGCGATCGGGTTCTCGCCCGAGAACGCGGGCCGTCCGGCGAGACACTCGTAGACGATCGCCCCGAGCGCGAAGACGTCGGCCGCCGGGCCCACGCGCTTGGCATCCTCTGCTTGTTCCGGCGCCATGTAGCCGCAGGTGCCGCGGAGCATGCCCGTGCGCGAGAGCGACTCGCTCGCGCTGCCTCCCGGCGCCTCCCGGTCGAAGTGCTTCGCCAGCCCGAGGTCGGCGACGAGGGGCCGGCCCGCCGAGTCGAAGAGGACGTTCTCGGGCTTCAGGTCGCGGTGCACGACGCCGGC
>CAZYLP010000604.1:0-5137 GCA_964648345.1 uncultured Planctomycetota bacterium | reverse complement strand
GGGGCCTGGATCCACAACTTCTTCGAGAACGTGACGGCCGGCTTCGCGAAGGCGCTCGGCCTCACGCTCGTCCGCGACGTCCCGAAGCCCGCGCTCGTCTTCGACGGCAGCGAGAACCTCACGACCGTGGACGCGAAGCGCCTCGAGGCCTTCTACGAGCGCGCGGGCACCGCCGCGGAGGCGGCTCGCAAGGCGGGCCGGGACGTCTCGGTCGCGGAGATCATGGGGAGCGACCGCGACGCCTTCGCCGAGAGGCTCCTCGCGAGCTCGCACCACGGCGTCACCGACGCCAAGGCGCTCTCGGCGCTCGACTACCTCCTCTTCACCGAGGAGCTCGAGGACCGCCTCGTGAAGGAGGGCATGGGGAACATCCCCGAGGCCCTCTCCTGGGGCCTCGACATAAAGACCGGCACGCCCGTCTCGAAGATCGAGACGGCGGACGGCGAGGTCCGCGTGACGGCGGGCGGCGAGACCTACGTCGCGAAGAAGGTGATCGTCACGACCGCGCCGACCGTGCTCGCGAAGGGCGCGATCGAGTTCAGCCCCGCGCTCCCCGACTGGAAGCGCGAGGCGATCGAGAACCTCCCCATGGGCAAGTACGGGAAGGTGATCCTCGAGTTCTCCGAGAACGTCTTCTCGCGCGTGAAGCCGGGCACCCGGATCTACGACACGACCTACCCGGGCGCGATCGTGGAGTACGTCGTGCAGCCCTTCGGCCGCAACGTCGTCGTCGCCCTCTTCGGCGGCGACGCGGCCATGGCGATCGAGAAGAAGGGCCGCGAGGCCGCGATCGAGGAGGTCCGCTCGCGCCTCGCGAAGATCTTCGGCGAGGACGTGCGCACCAAGTACCGCGCGGGCGAGATCACCATGTGGAACACGAGCCCGTGGACGCTCGGCGCCTTCTCGGCGGCGAAGCCCGGGCACCACGACGCGCGCGAGAAGGTCGGCCTCCCCGTGGGCGACATCCACTTCGGCGGCGAGGCGACGGCTCCGCCCAAGTGGAACGCGACGATCGCGGGCGCCTGGCTCTCGGGCGACCGGACGGGCGCGGAGGTGCTCGCGGCACTGGACGGCGGCGCGAACGGCGGCCGGACCATCACCTCGAACACGACCGCCGCGGAGCTCTCGCGCCTCCGCGGGACGACGCGGGAGATCGGCGAGCGCACGGGCATCACGCGTCTCCTCGAGCGCCGGACGCTCGAGGACCGGACGAAGATCCGCCGCTGAGCGCCGGACCCGGGCTCGCGGCTACTTCGCGGGCTTCGGCGGGACGGGCAGCTTGAGGCGGCCGGCGAACGAGGCGACCTCCATGTAGCGGCCCGGGTTCGCCGCGAGGATCTCGTCCACCTTCGCCCTGGCCGCGTCCTTCTTGCCGAGGCGCTGGAGCGCGATCGCCATCACGTACGGGTCGGCGCCGGCGACCTCGCCCGACGCGACCTTCTCGAGGTCGAGCGCCGCCTCGAGGTAGGGGAGGCCGTGGGTCTCGATCGCGTCCGCGAGCTCATTGGCGAGCGTCGCGTCCACCGTCTCCGCGTTGACCGTCCAGCTGTGCTCGGCGTTCTTCCACGGGCCGATCGTGCCGACGGACGCCTTCACGTGGCCGTCGTTCGCCGTCATGGGCGAGGGCGCCTTCTTCTGCCAGGGCGTGATGATCGCCATGAGGTCCGAGTAGAAGACGCCGAAGCGGGCCGTCACGATCCCCTCGGTGCCCTGCGGGTTGCCGCCGACCGCCACGTCGATCTGCTGGACGGCCTTCATGGGCTGGCCGGCCTTCTGGGTCGTCGCTTCTCGCCAGAAGCCGAGCTTGCGCTTGCGGTAGTTCGCCTTCTTCATGCGAGCGGCGAGGTCGAGCTTGATGATCTCCTCGACGCGCTCGTGGATCGGCAGCTGGGCCATGGGGCGACATGGTCTCAACCGGGGGGACGAACCTCAAGGAGAGTTCACCCTGTTCCAGGGGACCTAGAGGAGCGCGAAGACGACCGTCCAGACGGCCAGCGAGGCGAACGAGAGCCCGAGCGCCAGCGCCGCCTGCCGGCGCCCCGGATGCCCCTCGGCGCGGGAGCGAAAGAGTCCGCCGATCGCGAGCACGAAGGGCACGAACGCGAAGAACGGGATCACGAAGCCGCCGATCGAGAGGAAGAGCGCCCAGCTCGCCCAGGTGTTGTCGTGCGTCTTCCAGAGGAGGAGGCGCTTCAGCTGGCCCTCGGAGAGCGTCATGCCGAAGAACAGCTGGTTCCTCGGGCTGAACCACGCCGAGATCGCGACCGCGAGCGCGGGGACGACGTAGACCGCCACGTCGAGCATCTTCCGCGGCTCCGCCACGAGGAACGCGGAGCACTGGAAGATGGCGTTCGCGAGCACGCCCGCCCGCGCCCAGCGCCGGCCCTTCCCGAAGGCGAGCTCGATCGGCACGGCGACCGCGGCCGAGAGCGCGAGGACCACGAAGACCGGGCGCTCCGCCCCGGACTCGGCGAAGCACGCGATCGTGAGGAGAACGGCGATGAGGCCGTTCAGGAAGACGGCCCAGGTCCCGTAGAAGATCGCGAAGGCGTCGGGCTTCCCCGTGAGCTCGGCCGCGAGCATCACCTCCGGACGCGCGGCGCACGTCCGGCAGACCCGAGCGCGCGGATCGGAGTGCTCCGTGGACGGCGCGGAGGGCGCGGAGGACGCGGGCGGCGCCACGTCGAGCGCGCAGATGAAGTCCCCGCACCGCTCGCAGGGCCCGACGACGGGCTCGCCCGGATGCCGCGGACAGGCGCCCGTGGTCAGGCCGAGGCCTCGGAGCGGAGCGCGGGGATGTCCTTCTCGATCGCGTGCTCGAGCTTCTTCCCCTCGCCGCGGCGGAGGCGCGGCACGCTCGCGACGCCGAGCGTGGCGAGCGCCTTCTGCGTGCGGTCGCGGACGCTCTTCCAGAGGGCCTTCAGGTCGTCGGAGCGATCGCCGAGGAGGAGCTCCCGCTCGAACGCGCGCGCGAAGACGCCGTCCACTCCGTCCACGAGCTCGCGCGAGCGGTTGACGCGCTCGTAGCGCGCGACGAGGAAGACGCCCGCGAGGAGCGCGAGCGCGCCGAGGATCACGAAGGCGAGGCCCGAGCCGCTCGCGCCGAACTTGACCATGGCGTAGACGAGCGCGACCGAGAAGACGAGGACGCCGAAGCCGATCGCCGCGAAGCGGAGGACGAGCCGGTCGATCTCCCTCCGCGCGCGGTCGCACGCGAGCGCGTGGATCCTGAGGCGCCGCGCGTGGTCGTAGAGGCGCGACACGATGTTGTCCACGCGGCGCGTGGGCGCCCGGCGGATCTCCTTGATCACTTCCTCGCGGGCCTCGTCGAAGCTCCCGAGCGGGAGGCCGTTCTTCGCGGGCTCGTCGCGGCCCGCGACGGGGACGTAGGTGTTGTAGATCTGCGGGAGGTCCTTCCTCGGGATGCACTTCGAGAGGTTCCAGCAGAGCGCCCCGTAGGTCCGCGCGAAGTCGCGGATGTCGTGGAAGCGGTCCACCTTGTTCATGACGATGAGGAGCTTGTGGTCGAGCCCCTCGAGCGCTGACGTGAGGACCTTCAGGGTCTCGCCCGTGGTCCCGGGCTTGTCCGGATCGAAGAGGAGGAGGACGACGTCGGCTCGCTCGGCGAACCACCGCGAGACTCCGATGAAGTCGTAGCCGCGCCCGACGTTCCCGTCGGCCGCGTCGATCATGCCCGGCGAGTCCACCAGCGAGAGGCCCTTCAGGATCTGCGCCGGCCGGAACTTCATCTTGAGGTGCGAGACGAGGCCGGGCCCGAAGCGCTCGAGGTCGCCGTACGGGAGCTGCGGGTTCGAGACGATCGCGGCGCCGTCCTTCTCGGACGGGGCGTCGCCGTGGGTGATGATCGTGAAGCCGTCGTCGATCGGCGCGAGGCCGGTCTTCTGCGTCTCCTCGCCGAGCAGGAAGTTAATGAACGTGGACTTCCCCGAGGAGTGGTTGCCGAGGATGAGGACGAGCGGATCGCCCGAGGTCTCGCTCGGCCGCGGAGCGCGCTCGAACTCGTAGCGCGCGGCGAGCGGGTCGAGCGCGTCGTAGAGGGCGCGCGCCTTCTTGTCCACGGCCTGGAGGCGCGCGCGCGCCGATGCGAGGTCGGGAGTCGTCTGGGTGGTCACCGAGTCACCTTTCGGTCCCGTGCGTCCTGCGATTGTACCGCGTACTCTCGCGGCATGGCGAAGACGTTGCCGGAACCCGCCCTCCGCGCCGTCCAGAGCGCCGCTCGCTCGGAGGGGAAGGTCGTGGTCCTCACGGGCGCCGGGATCTCCGCGGAGAGCGGGATCCCGACCTTCCGTGGCCCGGGCGGCTACTGGACGGTCGGCTCGGTCAACTACCGCTCGGAGGAGCTCGGCACGCGCTCCGCCTTCGAGCGCATGCCGGAGGACATCTGGGCCTGGTACCTCCACCGCCGCTCCGTGTGCCGCGCGGCTTCGCCCAACGCGGCGCACGAAGCTCTCGTCGCGCTCGAGGAGCTGCTCCACGATCGGTTCGTGCTCGTGACGCAGAACATCGATGGGCTTCACCTCCTCGCCGGGAACACGAAGACGCGCACGCTCGAGATCCACGGGAACATGAATCACATCCGCTGCTCGCGCGCGTGCGTCTGGAAGATGCCCGACGCCGTCATGCCGTTCCCCGACGGCGTCCCGCTCGAGTGGGAGAAGGGTCGCGCGCTCGGAGAGGCCGAGAAGAAGGCCCTTCGCTGCCCTCGCTGCAACGAGTGGGCGCGCCCCCACGTCCTCTGGTTCGACGAGATGTACGACGAGCCGCTGTTCCGCGCCCGGAGCGCGCTCGCGGCCGTCGAGGACGCGGACCTGCTCGTCGTCGTCGGGACGTCGGGGAAGACGAACTTGCCGCAGCAGATCGTCGCTCGCATGGCCGGACGGCGTCGCCCGATCCTCCTCGTCGACAAGGAGGAGACCGAGTTCTGGGAGCTCGCATGGACGAGCGGCGGCGCCGACCTCCGCGGGTCCGCGACCGACTGGGTCCCGGCGATCGTCGAGGCGTTTTCTTCTCCAAAATCCTGACGTGGAGGAACGACCCACGCGTTGAGAACGCGGAGGCGGCGAGTCCCAGAGGGGCCGAGATGGGGGGTCCACCCCACAGCGTGGCAGGGGGTCTG
>CAZYLP010000603.1:0-5159 GCA_964648345.1 uncultured Planctomycetota bacterium | reverse complement strand
TCGCGCGACGCCGTCCTCCGCCTCCTGAGCGTCGAGGAGGGCATCGAGGTCGACCGGATCGACCTCTCGTCGAGCACGGACTCACCCGGGGCGGTCGCGTTTGCACCCGGCGGACGGATGCTCCACGTCGGGACGGCGCGCGGCGTCGTCCTTCACTTCGAGCTCACCGGGAGATGAGCGCCTGACGGTTCCGTGACTCACATCCGCCCCGCGCGGTCCGTAGAGGGCGGCATGAAGCAGCCGAGCGCGTTCCTGATCGTGGGCGTCGCGGTCGGGCTGGTCGGGGGCTACTCGCTGGGGCACGGGATCTCTCCGGACGAACGCACCCCGGTGTCCTCCGCTCCGGCTCCGGTTGCGGATCCGGCTCCGGTTCCGACTGCGGATCCGGCTCCGGCTGCCGATCCGGCTCCGGTTGCGGCTCCGGTTCCGGCTGCGGATCCGGCTCCGGTTCCGGCTGCGGATCCGGCTCCGGGTGCGGCTCCGGTTCCGGCTCCGGCCACGGCCTCGATCGACCGCGACCTCGACTCGGCCCTCGCCTCGAAGGACCCGAAGCGAATCGTCGCCTACGTCCGCGACCTCGCTCGCGGCGGCCGCTCCACGTGGCCCCAGGCGGCGAAGGCGCTCCTCGAGGTCGCGCGCGCGATCGAGGCCGACAACCGCCTCGGGCTCAACATCACGGAGTTCCACAAGGCGGCGCGCCAGGATGCCTTCGCGCCCCTCTACGTCGATGCGATCGAGAACCCCCAGGGCTACGAGGCCGGGTTCAGGCGCCTCGCGGTCCGCGAGCTCCCCTGGACGAACCAGGCGGACGTGGACGCGCTCCTCGCGAAGCGCCTCGTCACCGAGAAGGACGCGGGCGTCGCGCGACAGATCGCGGGCTCGCTCGAGGACCGGCCCGACCCCGCGCTCCTGAACGAGCTCCAGGCGGCGGCGCGCGCGCAGACCGACGGCCGCATCCGCTGGGCGATCGTCCAGGCCATCGACGCGACCCCGGGCGACGAGGCTCTCCGCGCCCTCCAGGCCCTGGTCGCGAGCGAGCCGAACAAGAACGTCAAGCACGAGCTCGAGATGGCCGTGCGCCTCCGCTCCGCGACCGTGGCGGGCTACCTCATCACGGAGGTGGTCCCGAACGGCCAGGCCGCGAAGGCCGGGGTGCGCGTCGGGGACACGCTCGCGAGCTACGCCAACACCGCGATCGACTCGAACGAGGCGCTCTACAAGGCGAAGGCTTCCGTCCCGCAGGGCTCCCCCGTCGTGCTCGGGCTCGTCCGCGACGGCCAGACGCTCACCTTGACGATCTCGGGCGGCCAGATCGGGATCGACGGCCGCTTCGTGAAACCGAGGAGTTGAGGCGGCGAGACGGTTCTCGCTTGGTGGCCCACCCGACGGTTCGCTAGGATTGACCCCCGCGAGGCACCACCATGGACCACGAAAGCTCCGAGCTCTTCGATCGGCGAGGGCTCCTCAAGGTCTCGGGCGCCGCGGCTCTCGCCGCCGCGCTCGCCGAGCTCCTCCCGGGCTCGTTCCTCCTCAGGATCGCGCGGGCGCAGGAGCAGGCGCCGAACGCGGTCGTCCACCTGGGCTCCGTCGAGAAGAACGCGAAGTACGAGGTCGTCAAGGAGAAGATCCGCGCCGCCCTCCAGGCGACGCGCGACCTCTCCCTCATCAAGAGCGGCGACCTCGTCGTCATCAAGGTCTCCTCGAACAGCCCCTACAAGTACCCCATGGTCACGCACCCCTGGGCGCTCCAGGCGGTGCTCGAGATCGTGAAGGAGCGGACGCCGAACGTCCGCGTCGTCGACCAGGTGGGCTTCGAGCACGCCTTCTTCACCGGCGACGGCGACATGCGGAAGAAGATCCAGGAGATCTGGAAGCGGCACGCGCCCGGCCTCTTCATCAGCGAGCGCGAGCAGGTGGCCTCCGGCATGGAGGCGCTCGAGCGGAACGGCCTCAAGGGCGTCGCCGAGGCGGGCGGCGCCGAGGTCTACTCGGGCGACCGCGACGGCGACTACATCCAGGTCCCGAACGGCGACCCGGCGTTCGGCAAGGAGACCGACCCCGAGTTCGCCCACTGGACGCCGTGGACGGACATCGAGGGCAAGCCCCACCCGGCCGGTTTCCGGGTGAACAAGTTCGCCCTGGGGTACGACGGGAAGACGGGCGCGCCTCCGGGCAAGCCGCCGCACGTGATCAGCATCTCGCGCATCTCGTCGCACATCTGGGCCGGGACCACGGGCCCGACGAAGGCCTACTACGGCTGGATCCACCCGCAGGACCGCGTCCACTCGCACACCGACATCGACCCGGTCGCGAAGACGCCGATCAACCGCGACGGGCGGCTCGTCACCTTCCCGCACCCCGAGGTGAAGCACCAGAACGAGCGCATCACGGAGGTGGCCGCCTTCTTCCAGCGCTACTTCCAGCGCGTCCGCGAGACGACCTACTACGCGAACCTCGTCGTCGCGCTCGACACCTACAGCGACATCGGCCCCGACTGGGGCGTCCAGCCGCTGCCCGAGGGCCGCGGCGTGATCGGCGCCTCGGAGGACGTGGTGGCTCTCGACGCCGTCGCGACGGCCAAGCTCGTGGACGCCATGCGCAGCGTCCCCGAGTCGGAGCGCCTCAAGAGGTCGCGCGGTCAGCGCTGGAACGTCCTCGACCTCTTCACGTCGGCGGGCCGCGACCGGATCGAGAACGCGTGGCAGACGGCCACCTACTCGAAGACCCGCGGCCTCTGGAACACGTTCTTCGGCTCGGCCGCGTTCCTGAAGACGATCGACCCGGGCAACAAGGCCCCGACGGTCTGGGAGGTCGGGCAGGTGCGCGCGGGCATCGCGATGGGCCTCGGCCGCAACACTCGTGTCGAGCTCCTCGACGACCCGGCGAAGCTCACCGACGCCGAGCGGGCCCTCATGGCGAACCAGCCCGAGAGCGAAGGGTTCCTGAAGAAGCTCGACGTCGACCAGCACCAGAAGCAGAAGTAGGAGAGCGCCCATGACCGACTACATCTGGCTCCACGGCGAGAAGGAACCGTTCGGCGACGTGACGATCGTCTCCGAGGGCGCGCGCGAGATCGTCTACACGCGCGGCGGCACGAAGAAGACCGTGCCGTCGAGCGACGTCCGCACTCTCTGGCACGGCGAGGCCCCGGGCGAGCTCGACCACGCGCTCCGGCGCATGGAGAAGGGCGAGTTCAAGGCCGCCGAGGCGCTCCTCGAGCCTCTCGAGAAGCGCGAGGGCTGGGTCCGGACGCACGCGGGCTTCCACCGCGCGAACGCGCGCCGGCTCAGGGCCGAGCTCGAGGGCACCGGCCACGACGAGGCGATCGCCCTCCTCAAGGCGTGGCGCGAGCGCGAGGGCGACCACTGGCTCGCCCCCGCCGCGGCGATCGCGACGGGCGACGCGGCCGTCCTCGCGGGTCAGCACGACCTCGCGAAGACCGAGTACGGCCGGGTCGCCGGGTACGGCGACAAGCTCGCGGCGCGGCGCGGGCTCGCGCGCGTCGCGCTCGCGACGAGCACGGACGCCGCGCCGGTGCTCGCCGAGCTCGAGGCGATCGAGAACGACGCCCTCGAGACCGGCGGCGTGGACGCGATCCTCATCTCGAGGATCACGCGCGCCGCGTGGATGGGCAAGAACGGGAAGGCGAAGGAGGGCCTCGAGCTCCTCGTCCCGCTCGTGGACACGCCCGCCATGGTCGCCTCGACGTGGCACGGCGCCGTGCTCAACACGATCGTCGAGCTGATCGCCGACCTCACGGGCCGCATGCCCGACGGCAGCGCGAGGCCGGAGGCGCGCGTCGCCGCGTCCTACTACGCGAACCGCGCGATCCGCTACGCGTCGGCGCAGCCGGTCGAGCGCGCGCGCACGCTCGCGTTCGCCGTCGAGGCGAACACTCTCGCGGGCCGCCACGACATCGCCCTCATGGCGAAGACCGAGCTCCAGCGCCGCTTCCCGACCTCGACCTTCGCCAAGATGCGCTGACGCGGCGGCCAAGATGCGCTGACGCGGCGGCCAAGATCGCGCTGACGCGGCGGCCAAGGGCAAGTAGCCCGGCCGTCCTCGGGACGGCGGGTCACGCCACCTCGTCCTCATCGTCCGCATCGTCCGCCGAGGCGCTCGCCGCCTCGGCGGCGAGCATCTCGTCGAGGAGCGCCTCGACTCGCGCGACGACCTTCTCCGTCTCCTCGCTCGCGAGCGCGGAGATGACGAGCGGCTCGCCGCGCTGCGTCCCGCGCGCGAGCGGCAGGAAGAGCGACGGGTCCTCGAGGCGGTCCCGCTTGTTGTAGACGAGGAGCTCGGGCGGCCCGGCGAGCCCGAGCTTGGCGAGGAGCGCGCGCACCTGCTCGATGCGCTCGAGGACCTTCGGGTCCGACGCGTCGGCGACGTGCACGAGGAGCCGCGCGTCGTGGAGCTCGTCGAGCGTCGCCGCGAACGCCTCGAGGAGGCCCTCGGGGAGCTCGCGGATGAAGCCGACCGTGTCGGAGAAGAGCGCGACGCGCCCGCCCGGGAGCCGGCGCCGCCTCACGGTCGGGTCGAGCGTGTCGAACTGCCGGTCCTCGGCGGAGACCTTCGAGTCCGTGATCCGGTTGAAGATCGTGCTCTTCCCGACGTTCGTGTAGCCGACGATCGCGACGTGAGGCAGCTTCTTGCGGACGCGGCGCGCGCGGTTGACCGACCGCTGGCGTCCGATCTTCGCGAGCTCGTCCTCGAGGTGCTGGATCCGGCGCCGGATCGCGCGGCGGTCGAGCTCGAGGCGCGTCTCGCCGACGCCGCGGTTGCCGCCGATGCCGCCGCGGAGCCGCGAGAGGCCGATCCACTGGCCGACGAGGCGCGGCGCGAGGTAGCGGAGGCGCGCCGTCTCGACCTGGAGCTTGCCCGCGCGCGTGCGCGCGCGCTGCGCGAAGATGTCGAGGATCAGCTGCGTCCGGTCGATGACCTTGACGCGGCCGAGAGCGGCCTCGAGCGCCTTCACCTGCGCGGGGGCGAGCTCGTGGTCGATGACGACGGTCTCCGCGTCCGACTGGAGCGCGAGCGCCGCGAGGTCGGAGACGCGCCCCTTCCCGAGGAGCGTGCGGACGTCGAGCTTCTCCCGGCGCTGCGAGAGCTGCGCGACGACCTGCGCCCCGGCCGAGCGGGCGAGCTCCTCGAGCTCGGCG
>CAZYLP010000602.1:0-5159 GCA_964648345.1 uncultured Planctomycetota bacterium | reverse complement strand
CCGGCCCCGGCTCCCGCGCCGGCCCCGGCTCCGGCCCCTGCACCCGCGCCTGCTCCGACGCCTGCACCCGCGCCCGCGCCGTCTCCCGCGCCCGTCGCTTCGCCTGCGCCTTCGCCCGCGCCGGTCGCCTCGCCCGCGCCGTCTCCCGCGCCCGTCGCTTCGCCGCCTTCTCCCGCTCCCGTCGCCGCGCCCGGCGGCTCCGAGGCTCAGCAAGCGGCCCAGTACGCGGGCGGCGTCGTCAAGGACAAGGACGAGCGCGACGTCGACGAGGACGACGACGAGACCGAGGACGAGCCGCGCGACGGCGAGAAGAAGAAGGACAAGGAGACGACCGCTTCTCGCGACACGGACGAGGACGACGACGACACCGAGGACGACGGCACGACCAAGCCCTCGAAGAGCGACAACGCGAGCTCGACTCCTCCGCGCGGCGACGGCGGGGAGCGGACCGAGGCTCCGAGCTCGAGTCCGCCCCCGGGCCGCACGGAGGCTCCGAGCTCCGCTCCGCCGACGGGTCGCACGCCGACTCCACCGACGATGCCCCCGACGGGTCGCACACCGACTCCGCCGACGATGCCGCCGACGGGTCGCACTCCTTCGGCGCCTCCCACTCCGCCGACGGGTCGCACGCCGACTCCGCCGACGATGCCGCCGACCGGCCGCACGCCTGCGACGCCTGCGACGCCTGCGACGCCTGCGACGCCCGCGACACCGGCGACGCCTGCGACGCCCGCGACGCCCGCGACACCGGCGACGCCTGCCACGCCTGCGACGCCGCCCACGGGCCGCACGCCGGACGCGCCCGCGGCGCCGGCGCAGCCCGCGACTCCGGCGCAGCCCGCGAGCCCCGCCGCTCCTCCCTCGACGCGGAGCCCGGAGCCCGCCGGGACTCCGGCCTCTCCACGCACGGAGGCGCCGCCCTCCGATGCACCGGCTTCGCCCCGGACGGACGAGCCGGCGTCGGCTTCTCCTCCTCCGAAGAAGGACGACGAGGGCGCGATCGTCGCGGGTGGAGCCCGCAAGCGCGACGACGAGCGCGACGTGGACGTGGACGACGACGACTACGAGCAGAAGCCGCAGAGCGAGCCCTCGAGCGGGGACCAGGCGCGGAAGCCGGACGAGCACGACGAGGACGACGACGAGTCCGACTCGCGACCGGCATAGCGAGCCGGGTCCTGGCATACTTCTCGCGACCATGAGCGACGGCCAGGTCGGCGACTACCGGATCCTGCGCGTCCTCGGCGAGGGCGCCATGGGCACGGTCTTCCTCGCCGAGCACGCGCTCATCAAGCAGCGGGTCGCGATCAAGGCGCTGAAGCCCGAGCTCTTCTCCGACGACGAGGCGCAGAAGCGCTTCCTCCGCGAGGCCGAGGCGCGCGCGCGGCTCGACCACCCGCACATCATCCGCCTCCTCAACTTCCACGGCGCGGAGCGGAACTGCTTCATGGTCATGGAGTACGCCGAGGGTCAGACGCTCGAGGACATGCTCCGCGAGCGGGTCCTCACGCCCGAGGAGGTGACGCCCTGGTTCGGGCAAGTGCTCCACGCGCTCGCGTACGCGCACGAGCACAACGTCCTCCACCGCGATCTCAAGCCGCCGAACATCATGATCACGAAGGAGGGCTCGGCGAAGCTCCTCGACTTCGGGACCGCCAAGTTCACGGACGGCGCGCCGATCACGCAGGAGGGCATGACGATCGGGACCCTCCACTACATGTCGCGGGAGCAGCTCCTCGGGAAGGAGCTCGACCGGCGCACGGACCTCTACTCCCTCGCGGTCACGCTCTACGAGGTGACGACCGGGCGCTTCCCCTTCATGGATGAAGAGCCGCGGAAGATGGCGATCAAGATCATCAAGGAGCAGCCGGTCAAACCGTCCGAGCACAACCCGTCGCTCTCGGCGGCGTTCGAGGCGGTGGTCTTGAAGGGGCTCGAGAAGGACGTGACGAAGAGGTTCCAGAGCGCGAAGGAGTTCGCGGAGGCTCTCGCGAGGGTGTGACGCGCGGGGGGATCGATGTCAAGGGAGTTGCCAGCCAGGCGCGCGATACCCGGGAGTCCGGCGGAACGAGCGACGAACCGTGGGCGTAACTGACCGGGGAGCTCGCGCGCTCGCCCGGGCGCGCTCCTTGCTCGCACGTCGTCGCCACGAGGGACAAGCCCACATGAAGCGACTCATCCTTTGCGGCGCGCTCGCAGGCGCTCTCGCGTGTACCGCTCTCGCCCTCGCCCAGGAGAAGGCCAAGGACGCGACGGTCGTCTCCGGTGAGGCCGGGCGACGGCTCGACCAGATCGTGAAGGACGCCTCGAAGGACTTCTGGGGGTCGGTCCTCGTCGCCTCGAAGGGCAAGGTCGCGCTCGCGAAGGGTTATGGATTCCAGGACTACAAGTCGGTCGCCATGACGCCCCTCTCGCTCTTCGAGATCGCCTCGACGAGCAAGCACGTGACGGCTGCAGCGATCCTCCGCCTCGAGCAGGACGGGAAGCTCAAGACGACCGATGCGATCTCGAAGTTCTTCCCCGGCCTCCCCGCCGCCGCCAAGGACCTCACGGTGCACCAGTTCCTCACCCACACCTCGGGCATGTCGGGCGAGGTGGGCCTGTCCTACGGCACGCCCGTCGAGCGCGCCGAGGCGGTGAAGAGCTGGTTCGAGAAGCCGCTCGCGTCGAAGCCCGGTGAGAGGTTCGAGTACGCGAACGCGGGCTACGCCCTCCTCGCCGCGATCGTCGAGGTGGCGTCGGGGGAGAAGTTCGAGGACTACGTGAGGGCGAAGCTCTTCGTGCCCGCCGGGCTCACCGACACGGGCTTCATCAAGGACGGCCGGCTCGATGCGAAGCGCGCCACGACGCGGAAGTCCAGCGAGCTCCCCGGCACGGCCGTCGACTGGTTCTGGGGCTGGGGGTACCGCGGCATGGGCGGCGTCGTGACGACGGTGAACGACCTCCACAAGTGGGACCGCGCGCTCCGGGGCGAGAAGGTCCTCAAGAAGAAGGCGCTCGAGAAGTACTTCACCCCCGAGAAGGACGGCTATGCGTACGGCTGGCTCGTCGAGAAGACCGAGCGCGGGACGACGAAGGTCCACCACGGGGGCGCCGTCGCGGGTTACCGCATCCAGCTCGCGCGCTACCTCGAGGACGACGTCGTGATCGCGGTCCTCACGAACGACGTCGAGGCGAACGACCCGCGGCGCATCGAGCTCAAGCTCGCCGAGCTCGTGTTCGCCAAGTAGTCCCCCCCGTCCGGACGTTTCAGGCTGTAGAACGTCCCGTTGATCTCGACGCTCGAAAAGTGCGCGCCGCTCGGACCGACCCACGCGTGTCCGGCTTCCGGTCGCGCTCTCCGGGGCCCCGCGTTTGATGACGCGAGCGGGAGAGAGGTCTCCGTGCGCTCCGTCCGTGTCTTCTCGCTCCTGGCCACCGTGGCACTCGCCTGGTCCGTCTCCGGATGCACGTCGGAGCTAACCGCGCGCCGCGACGGCGACCTCACGAAGGTCCCCTCGCCGGCTCCGTTCGCGCCCACGACGAAGGGAGAGTCCGTCATCGAGGAGCGGAAGGGCTACGACATAGCGCCCTTCGCGCGCGGCCTCGACATGCCGGCGGGCGTCTGCTTCGACGACGCGGGCGACCTCTGCGTCCTCGAGGCCGGCGGCTTCCTCGGCAACAACCCGGGCCGCACGCCGCCCCGGATCAAGGTCTTCTCGCCCGAGGGCGAGCCCAGGCGCACGATCGACCTCCCGGGCGTCGTGTGGCCGGCGAGCGGGATCTGCTTCTCGGACGGCGCGTTCTTCGTCACGCACCGCGACGCGGGCCACTACGGCTGCGTCTCGCGCGTGGACAAGGACGGCAAGATCACGCCGATCGTGACCGGCCTCCCGTCGCGCGGCGACCACGGGACGAACCAGGTCTGCACGGGCCCCGACGGGAAGCTCTACTTCTCGCAGGGCACGGCGACGAACGCGGGCGTCGTCGGCCTCGACGACTTCGTGGCGTTCGGCTGGCCGCAGCTCCACCCCGAGGTGCACGACATCCCGGCGAAGACGCTCGTCCTGAACGGCAAGAACTTCGAGACGGCCGACCCGCGCGGCGCGGTCCCGGGCCGGCGCGCGATCACGGGCGCCTTCATGCCGTTCGGCATGGCGTCCGAGCGGGGCACCGGCGTGAAGGGCGCGGTCAAGTGCAACGGCGCCGTCCTCCGCTGCGACAAGGACGGCAAGAACCTCGAGGTCTTCTGCTGGGGCCTCAGGAATCCGTTCGGCCTCGGCTTCGCGCCGGCGGGGCGCCTCTACGCGACGTGCCAGGGCATGGACGTCCGCGGGAGCCGTCCGATCGGAGACGACAAGGACGCGCTCCTCTCGCTCCGCAAGGACGCGTGGTACGGCTGGCCCGACTACACGACGGACCTGAAGCCGCTCCTCGACAACGAGGACCACGACCCGCCGGCCGCGCTCGGGAAGCGCGCCGAGCCGCTCGTCGACCCGAGGCACGGCGAGCTCTCCGCGCCCTCGCCCGAGGACGTGGCGACGACGTTCGACGTCCACTCGAGCGCGTGCGGCTTCGCGTGGGCGCCCGCGAGCTTCGGCAAGATCGGCGGCCGCCTCGTCGTCGCGCAGTTCGGGACGCTCGCCCCGGCGACGGACCCGCCGGCCGCGACGTGGCCCGGCTGCCGCGTCGTCACCGTGGACGACGACGGCAAGGTCGAGGACTTCCTCGTGAACGAGGAGGCGGGCCCCGCGAGCCGCGACCTCGCCATGGGCCGCGGCATCGAGCGGCCGATCGACGTGAAGTTCGGCCCGGACGGAGCGCTCTACGTCGTGGACTACGGCGTCGTGAGCGTGAAGCTCGACCCGGGCACCGGGGTCTCCGTGCTCGTGCGCGAGGGCACGGGCTTCATCTGGCGGGTGACCCCGCACGGCGGGTCGTCGCGGCGCGACGTGGAGAAGACGAGGAGCAAGCGCAGGCGGTAAACTCTCCGGGCATGACCGACTGGAAGAGCGTCGCGAAGGAGCTGCGCAAGGCCGCGAACACCTACCCCGGCGCCTACGAGGAGAGCCCCTGGGGCGAGCTCGTCGTCAAGGTGAAGGGGAAGGTGTTCGTCTTCATAGGCAAGGGCGATCGCGAGGTGTTCGGGCTCTCGGTCAAGCTGCCGCAGTCGAGCGGGCTCG
>CAZYLP010000601.1:4617-5209 GCA_964648345.1 uncultured Planctomycetota bacterium | reverse complement strand
CGCCCATGCCGCCGCGCCCGAGCTCGGAGAGGACCTCGTACGGGCCGATCCTCGTCGTCACGGCGCGGCGCGCTTCTCGACGCCGCGGAGCTTGGCGCTCCGCGCGCGCGGGTTCCGCTCGACCTCGGCGTCCGAGGGGACGATCGGCTTCTTCGTGAGCCCGCGGACGAGGCCGGCCTCGCGCCAGTCGCGGAAGAGCTGCTTCACGGGCCGGTCCTCGAGCGAGTGGAACGAGATGACCGCGAGGCGGCCGCCCGGCGCGAGGAGGTCGAGCATCGCGGGGAGCGCGCGCTCGAGGCGCGAGAGCTCCTCGTTGACCGCGATGCGGAGCGCCTGGAACGTGCGCGTCGCCGGGTGGATCGGCTTCTTCCCCGTCTTCGAGCGCTTCCCGCGCGGGACGACGCGCTCGATGATCGCGGCGAGCGCGCGCGTCGTCTCGATCGGCGCCGACTTCCGCGCGCGCACGACCTCGCGCGCGATCCGGCGCGAGAACTTCTCCTCGCCGAGGCGCCAGATGAGGTCGGCGAGGTCCTCCTCCTCCGCCTCGTTCACGATCGTCGCCGCGGTCACCTCGTTCCGCGGGTCCATGCGC
>CAZYLP010000601.1:0-4607 GCA_964648345.1 uncultured Planctomycetota bacterium | reverse complement strand
AGAAGGTGAAGCCGCGCTCGGCGCGGTCGAGCTGCATCGAGGAGACGCCGAGGTCGAGGAGGATCGCGTCGAAGCCCGAGAGGCCGCGCGCTCTCGCGACGGCCGGCGCCTCGTCGAAGCTCGCGTGGACGAGCGTCGCGCGGTCGTCGAGCTTCGCGCGGGCGATCTCGAGCGCGGAGGGGTCGCGGTCGAGTCCGAGGAGGCGGCCCGTCGGACCGGCCCGTTCGAGGAGCGCCGCGGAGTGCCCGCCCGCGCCGAGCGTGCCGTCGAGGATGAGCGCCCCCGGCTTCGGGGCGAGGAGCTCGAGGACCTCGTCGAGGAGGACGGAGACGTGCACCCGGATAGCGTAGAGCCTCAGCCGCGCGGATGGAACTTCCGGTGCACTTGCTGCAGGCGCTCGGCGTCCACGTGCGTGTAGATCTGGGTCGTCGTCACGTGCGCGTGACCGAGGAGCTCCTGCACGACGCGGAGGTCCGCGCCGCCCGCGAGGAGGTGCGTCGCGAAGGAGTGCCGGAGCGTGTGCGGCGAGGCGGCGTCGCGCGGGAGGCCGGCGCGGACGAGCGCGCGCTTGACGATGCGCCAGACGTCGCGCCGGTCGAGCGGGGCGCCCGTGCGGGCGAGGAGCAGCTCGGGCGCGCGCCTCCGGTCGAGCTTCGGGCGCGCCTTCTCGAGGTAGACCGCGAGCGCCGCGCGCGCGCGGCCGCCGAGCGGCACGAGCCGCTCCTTGCGGCCCTTGCCCGTGACGCGGAGGACCGGGTGCTCCCGCTCCTCGAGGGCGCGGCGGGCGTCCACTTCGCGCACCTTCACGACCTCGCTCGCACGCGCGCCGGTCGCGTAGAGGAGCTCGAGGGTCGCGTGGTCTCGCTTCACGACCGACCCGCGCCCGGGCGGCTTCGCGAGGAGAGCGTCCACCTGCTCGGGGGAGAGGACGCGGGGGATCTTCTTCCAGACGCGCGGCGCGAGGATGTCCGCCGTCGGGTCCTTCGTCACGCGGTGCTCGCTCGCGAGCCACTTGTAGAGCGCGCGGAGCGAGGCGAGGCGCCGCGAGAGCGTGCGCGGGTCGAGGTTCTTCTCGTGCTCGGCGGCGAGGAACGCGCGCACCTTCGTCGCGTCCGCGGCGAGGAGACTCGTGCCCGCGAGCGACTGCTGGAAGAAGCGGAGGTCGCGGCCGTACGCCTCGACCGTGAGCGGCGAGGCGTCCTGCTCGATGGCGAGGTAGTCGAGGAAGTCGGCGAGCGCGTCCATGCACGAACCCTGACCATCTCTATCGACCACGGGCTGGCGGTGACACGACGGCCAGCCGTCGAGAGAGAGACGATTTGAGCCTAAGTGCTTGGGGTGGGCGCGCCTCGGAGATGGGCCGCGCTTAGCTGAACCGAGAACGAGAACGAGAACGAGAACGAGAACGAGGACGAAGGAGGAGAGACACGTGGGATTCTTCGACTGGCTGCCGATCCCGAAGATGGACTGGACGACCGTGGCGTCGGTGGTGGTGGGGACCGCGGTGTTCGTCGGGCTGACCGTCGTGACCGGCGGGCTCGGCGCGCCGCTCCTCGCGACGCTCGCCGTCGCCGGGTTCGGGAGCGGCGTCGCGGGTCAGCTCACGTTCGACCTCCTGAACGGCAAGAAGCCGGGCCTCGACGTCCTCGCGGCCGGAGTCGTGAGCATGGGCCTCACGTTCGTCGGCGCCGGCGTCGGGCAGGTGATCGGGCGCGTCGCGGCGCCGATCGTGTCGAAGGTCCTCGAGAAGACCGGCGTGAGCGCCGCGCTCGCGCGGGCCGCGGGCGCGACCGAGGGCGCGGCCGCCTCCACGATCGGGCAGACCGTCGGCAAGGTCGTGAACGGCGTGAAGCAGACGAACCCCAAGTTCGGCGGGCCGCAGCTCCTCGATCCGGTCTTCTTCGATCCGCCCACCCCTCCCATCTCCGTGACCTCGCCGCGGCCACCGGCGACCACGAGCGGGTTCGTCGGACGTTTCTGAGCGGACGTCTCCGAGGACGCTTCCGGGCGGCGTGAACCCGGCGCTTGCTCCTCTCCGTCTCATGAGGTGAGATGGGATCGGAGAGTCCTCCTTGGTGCGCTGGATCGCGTTCATCGTCGCGGCAGGCCTCGGCCTCCTCCTCGACCTCGGCACGAAGGAGGCCGCCTGGCTCAGCAAGTCGCTCGAGAAGCCGGGCAGCAAGGTCACGGTCGTCGAGGGCTGGTTCGACCTCGTCCGCTCCGAGAACCAGGGGGCGGCCTGGGGCCTCCTCTGGGGCGCGCACACGTTCTTCCTCATGGTGTCGGTCGTCGCGTTCCTCGCGATCACCTACTTCGTCCACACCTCGCCGAGGAAGGCCTGGAAGGGGCCGGTCGTCCTCGGCCTCGTGCTCGCGGGCGTGGGCGGCAACTTCTTCGACCGCGCGATGTACGGCCACGTGCGCGACTTCCTCGACTGGCACACGCCCGACGTGGGCTCGGCGCACGACTTCTTCGAGAAGGTCTTCGGGAAGACGCACTGGCCGACCTTCAACGTCGCCGACATCTTCATCTGCATCGGCGCCGCCGCGCTCGTCGTGATCTTCTGGAACGACGAGAAGGCGAGGAAGGCCGCGACTCCGGCACCGGCCGCGCCGGCACCGCCCGCCGCTCCTCAACCGCCTGCCGAGGGAGCCAAGGCTTGATCGAGCCAACGCCGATCGATCTGGGGCGAGGCCTGCGCCTCAAGAACCCGGTCCTCGCGGCGAGCGGCACCTTCGGCTACGGCGTCGAGGCGGCTCGCTTCTTCGACGTGTCCGGGCTCGGCGCGATCGTCGGGAAGACGATCACCAAGGAGCCGCGCGAGGGGAACCCGCCGCCGCGCATGGCCGAGACGCCCGCGGGCATGCTCAACTCGATCGGCCTCCAGAACCCGGGCCTCGAGCGGTTCCTCGCCGAGACGCTCCCGAAGATGTGCTCGCTCGGCGTGCCCGTCGTCGCGAACGTCGCGGGCGAGGACCCCGACCAGTTCGCCGAGCTGACCGCCGCCGTCTCGAAGGCCCCGGGCGTCTGCGCGATCGAGCTCAACATCTCGTGCCCGAACGTGAGCCACGGCCTCGACCTCGCCCAGGACCCGGGCCGCTGCTCGGAGGTCGTCTCGGCGTGCCGCCGCGTGACCGACAAGCCGCTCTGGGCGAAGCTCACGCCGAACGTGAACGACATCCGCCCGGTGGCCAGGGCCGCCGAGGCCGCGGGCGCGGATGCGCTCGTGACCGGGAACACGGTCCTGGGCCTCGCCGTGGACTGGCGGCGCGGCGTGCCGCGTCTCCACCGCGGCGCGGGCGGTCTCTCGGGGCCCGCGATCCGGCCGATCGCGCTCCGCTTCACGCGCGATGCTTGTCGCGCGGTCAAGATCCCCGTGATCGGCTGCGGCGGGATCCGCGACGCGGAGGACGCCCTCGAGTTCATCTGCGTCGGCGCGACCGCCGTGCAGGTCGGCACCGCGACGTTCGTCGATCCGACGGCCGCGCTCGACGTCGCGAAGGGGATCGAGCAGCTCCTCGCCGCGGAGAAGAAGACGCTCGAGCAGGTCCGCGGCGTCTACCGCGAGCCCACGAGCTGAGCGACGGCTCAGCGCACGCCGAACGCGGCCTTGAGGAACGCCTCGAGGAACGGGATCGAGATCTCGAGGTAATAGTCGTCCGCGAACGAGTGCTTCGTGACCAGGGCCGCGCCTTCCGAGACGTGGAGGAAGTCCTCCCGGGTCGTGTTGTTCGCCGGGATGAACCCCATGTCTCGCCTCGTCGCGGCGACGATGATGATTCGTGGCCTGCCCCACTGTCGCCACCGCGACTCCAGGTTCGAGTCGGCCGCGATGATCGCGCGCACGATCCGCTCGAGAGCCGGCTTCGCGTTGCCGGCGTTCGTGTTGTAGATGCCGGCCGTGCGCAGCGCCGAGAGGACGCCCGCCTTGTAGTTTCTCTTCTCCCAGAGCTTGAGGGTGGACGGCCAGTCCGCACAGCGGTCCGGCAGGTCGAGGAGCTCCTTCCGGACGTACGCTCCCACGTCCTTGCCGAGCGGGATTCGCTTGTTGTCGGCGAGATAAGGCGGCGGCAGGTCGACGGTGGCATCGGCCTTCCGCAGGAACGCGGTCCAGTAGTGCTGCGCTTCCTCGAGGAAGCGCGCCGTGGCGGCGACCGCGAGCGCCCCGGCGTGGATCTCCTGGATGTAGTTGCCCCAGACCTCGTCGGCCATCGCCTCCTTTCGTGGGTCCCCGGCGAGCCAGTGGGCGCCGACGTTGAAGTTGTGCTTGATCCAGTTGTTGCTCCAGCGGAACTCGTCCTTGAGCTGCGCCCCCTTGTTCTTCGCGGCGAGGCTGTTCTCGGTGACGAGGAACTTCTCGCGGACCTGCTTGCCGAGCTCGGTCGCTTGCTCCTCGGCGATCAGGTCCCAGTAGCCGTGCCAGATCTCGTGGATCGTCTGGCCGAGCTCGCCGACCTGGAAGACGTTGCCCCTGTAGAGCGACGACTTGTAGTAGATCTTCCCGCTGCTGTACTCGGCGGCGTTCTCGATCGAGTCCTTGTTGATGAAGGTCAGCTTTCCGATGACCTCGCGGACCCACGGGAGCTCTCGCCCGTAGTGGATGCGCA
>CAZYLP010000600.1:0-5232 GCA_964648345.1 uncultured Planctomycetota bacterium | reverse complement strand
AGGATCGCGCTCTTCAGCTCCTCCGCCTCGTGCCGCCCCTTCGCGTCGCGGATCGCGATGTAGAGCTCGCTCCCCTTGAACCATTTCCCCGAGGCCTCCTCGACGCACTCGCGCGCCGAGGCGCCGTCGCCGCGCCGCGCGAAGCGCACCGCCTCCTCGAGGGACTCGCGGAGCCGCACCGCGATCGTGGGCCACGGCAGCTTCTCCGGAGGCACGATCTGCGGGGCGCGCGCCGGGGGGAGGAGGACGATCCGCGCCGAGCCCACCGCGGCGACCTCGACCGCCACCTCGCTCCGGTCGCGGTCGAGCGCGCGCGCGCGGAGCTTCCGGGCCCCGAGCGCGAGCTCGAGGCGCGCCTGGCCGTCCGCGCCGGTCCGCGCGTGGATCGCGTCGAGGACGACGAGCGTGCAGCGCATGTGGGCGTGGATGTCGCAGAGGAACGTCACCTCGCCCGCCTGGTCGAGGACACGCTCCTGCCGCTTGCCGACCCCGACGGCGACGTTCCACGTGCAGCACGCATCGCTCGAGTGGACGTTGTGCGCCTCGGGGTCGTCGTTCGTGACGACGAGCGTCTGACCGCGCCGCGCGACGAGGAACCGGGGCCGGAACTCGAGCCCTCTCTGCTCGAGCACGACGGGCTCCGCGGGCGCGGGCCCCTCGAGCTTCGTGCCCACGGCCCAGACGACGGCGCCCTCGATCGGGCGGTCCTTCTCGTCGACCACGAGCACCGAGAGCGTCCCCGTCGCGACGGGAGCCGGCTCGCCGGCGAGCGCCTGCGTCCCTCCGAGGAGGAGCGCGAGGGCGGCGACGACGCGGAGAAGCATGCCCGTGTCTTACGACGCGCCGCGACAATCGTCAACGGTCGGCGAGGCGGAGACGATGCCGACTGGCGTGGAGCGAGGACGCCGATTAACCTCCCCGCGGCGGGGGAGTTGGTCTGGATGCCGGGCGTCACGTGCGCCAAGTGCGGCGCGAGCCTCTCTGGTCCGGGTGTCGAGTGCCCGCATTGCCATGCTCTGCGCCGGGCCAAGCCCGCGGCGGATGAGGCCGCGACGCTCGCGCCGCCCCCGGGCCGGCCCGCCGAGGAGGACGCGGCGACGCTCGCTCCCCCGAAGGAGGCCGTCGTCGCCTTCGAGAGCCTCTCGGCGGCGCTCCAGAAGGGGGCGCCGACGATCCAGGAGCCGCCGCCGAGCGACCTGAGGCCCGGGGTCCCCTCGACGGCGGGCGGGTCGAGCGGCCCCGCCGACCCGGCCTCGGGGATGGCGAAGACGATCACCGAGCCGCCCGCGGCGGGCGCGGCGAACGATGGGCACGACACCGACGCTCCCACGATCAAGACGCCCGAGTTCGGCCTCTCTCCGAGTGCCCGCACCTCCGCCGAGCCGCCCTCGGGCGCAGCCGAGGAGAAGGGATCCTCCGGCGCCGGCGTCCTCCCGTCGAACCGCTCGTCCAGCAAGTCCTCCGCCGGACCCGCGGGCCGCTCGAGCTTCCTCCACAGCGGCGTGAAGACGAAGGCCGACGGTTCGGGCGAGCTCTTCGACGACGGCAAGTACGAGATCCTGAAGGAGATCGCCCGCGGCGGCATGGGCGCCGTCTACAAGGCACGCCAGCGCGACCTGAACCGCATCGTGGCGCTCAAGGTCATGCTCTCGGGCGCCATGGCCAGCGAGGGCGAGAAGAAGCGCTTCCTCCGCGAGGCCGAGGCCTCCGCCAAGCTCAAGCATCCGAACATCGTCCCCGTCTACGACATCGGCGAGGTGGACGGGAACCTCTACTTCACGATGGACTTCGTCGAGGGCTCGCCGCTCTCGGAGAAGAAGAAGGACCTCGACCGCGCCGCCCTCCTCGACGTCATGATCAAGGTCTGCGACGCGGTCGCCTTCGCGCACATGCGCGGCATCATCCATCGCGACCTCAAGCCCGCGAACGTCATGATGGACAAGCGCGGCGAGCCGCTCATCATGGACTTCGGCCTCGCGAAGGAGACGACGACCGAAGGCGACTCGGGCGCGCCCGACCTCCGCACGCGCGAGGGATCGGTCATGGGCACGCCCCACTACATGCCCCCCGAGCAGGCCGAGGGCACCGTCAGCGAGATCGACGTCCGCTCGGACGTCTACTCGCTCGGCGTCATCCTCTACGAGCTCTGGACGGGGAAGCTCCCCTTCCTCGCGAAGCGCATGTCGGACCTCCTCCTCATGGTCATCGAGAAGGAGCCGCCGTCGCCCCGGTCCATCGACCCGACCGTCCCGTGGGAGATCGAGGCCATCGCCCTCCGCGCGATGGAGAAGCAGAAGGCGAAGCGCTACGAGACCGCCCTCGACATGAAGCGCGACCTCGAGCGCTTCAAGAGCGGCGAGGCGATCCTCGCGCGCCAGGCGAGCACGATCTACCGGGCCCGCAAGTGGGTCCGGCGCAACCGCGTCCCGCTCGCGGGCTCGCTCGCGGCGCTCGTCGGCGCGGCCGGCCTCGGCGTCCTCTACCACCGCGAGATGAACCGGCAGTGGTACGCAGCACTCGACGAAGGCACGAAGAAGATCGCCGCCGCGGGCGACGTGCTCGCCGTCACTTCGAAGACCGCCGACACCGTCCCGGCGAAGATCGAGGAGGCACGCAAGGTCGCCGACCCCGATCAGCGCAATGCGGCGCTCGAGGCACTCGGTGCGAACATCAAGGGGACGACCGACACGGTCGCGACCGCGCGCGGCTCGCTCGCATTGTCGAGGGACGTCGAGAAGGAGCTCCACGAAGGCGTCCAGCGCGAGGAGAAGCGCGCGTCCGACATCGCGAACTACCTCGGGAAGCAGCAGGACGAGATCGTCCGCGCCGTCGCCGAGGCCGAGAGGGAGAAGAAGGCACGCGTCCTCAAGGCTCAGGCCGAGGCGCTCCTCGCTTCCGGCAAGTTCCCCGAAGCCCGCTCGAACGCGACTGCGGCCATCGCACTCTCGGAGAGCGTGAAGAAGGACGTGGACGAGCTCATCGACAAGATCCAGGCCGCCGAGCGAGCCGCCGAATCGAAGGACCGCGAGGAGTTCGCGGCGAAGCAGCTCGACGAAGGCGCCAAGCAGCTCAAGGCCGCCCGAGACCTGAAGACGCTCGACGAACGGCTCGACAAGACCCAGGAAGCGATCACGACCCTCAACGGAGGCCTCTCGAAGGGCGCCACCTCGCACGCGGCGAAGCTCCGCATCGCCTGCGACGATGCTCAGATCGGCTACGCCGAGACGCTCCTCGCGAAGCGCTACTACTCGCTCGCGCGGAGCTCCCTCAAGTCGCTCCTCGACCAGAAGGACCGGCCCGGGGCCGAGAAGAACACCGACGCGGAGAAGAAGGCCAAAGCCCTCGTCGCGCTCATCTCGCGTCAGGAGTCGGACGCCGAGTCCGCGATCACCGGTCTCGATTCGGCCAAGAGCACGCTCGCGGCCAACGACGGCGATGGGGCGCTCCGGAGCCTCCGCGGCGTCGCGCCCCGGCTCGACGTCCTCGCGCCCGAGGACCAGGAGAAGTACCGCCGCCTCCACGTCGAGGCGCTCGTCAAGACGTTCTCCGCGCAGTCCGACCTCGCCATCGCCGAGAACAAGTGGGACCTCGCCGAGAAGGAGCTCGACACGCTCGAAGCGACCCTCGCGGCGCGCGGCACCAAGGACTCCGCCGCGGCCCTCGTGGGCCCGCTCCGCAAGGAGGTGAAGCGCGCGCACGCCGAGTTCCGCGTCACGACCGCGAAGCGCCTCCAGGAGACCGACATCATCCGCGCGCTCGCGCTCGTCGTCGCGGCGCTCCCCGACCTCGCCGAGGCCTCGGCGGTCGCGGTGGACGCCCGCACGCTCAAGGCCGACCTCGAGCTCCGCCGCGCCAAGCCCGAGGACTTCGAGCGGATCCCCGAGACCGTGGTCCAGCTCGGCGGCGACGAGACGAACCCCTCCCACCCGGCCGAGATCCGCTCCTTCTACCTCGCGCGCCACGAGGTCACGAACGCCGAGTTCGCCCGCTTCGTCGCGGCGGGGGGCTACGCCGAGAAGTCCTACTGGAACCCCGCCGCCGACCCGGCGCGCTTCGTGGACGCGACGAACAAGCCCGGCCCGCGCGGCTGGAGCGACGGCCGGCCCCGCGAGGGCACGGACGCCCAGCCCGTGAACGGCGTGAGCTGGTTCGAGGCCGACGCCTACGCGCGCTGGCTCGCGCGCTCGAAGAACCTCCCGTACCGCCTCCCGACCGACGACGAGTGGGAGGCGGCGGCGCGCCTCGCGAGCGCCCGCCCGGGCGAGAAGAGCGTCCTCGCGTTCCCGTGGGGCGCCGAGTGGAGCACGACGGGCGCGCGCCTCGCCCGGATCGCCGAGGAGCGGCGCGCCCCGAGCCCCATCCGCGAGAGCGCCGCTCACCCGGAGGACCGGAGCGCCTGCAACTGCTACGACATGGCGGGCAACGTCTCCGAGTGGGTCGCGCCCGCGGACCCCGCCAAGGCCGACCCCGCGAAGGCCTCCGTGCGGGGAGGCTCGTTCCTCCTCCCGTACGCCGAGGCGTGCGCGCCCGCGCACCGCTCGACCCCCAGGCGCACGCTGCGCTCGGAGGGCGTCGGATTCCGGATTGCGCTCGACGCGACTCGAGGTGGCCAGTGAGACTTCACCGCGCTGCTCCCTCCGGTCGCCCCGCATCGCGCATCGCCGCCACTCTCCTCTGCGCGCTCGCCGTCACCGGGTGCTCGTCGTACGACCCGGCCCAGCTCTCGGACAGGAAGGACCTCGAGGCGGCCGGGCAGGCCCTCACCGCCACGGGCGCGGCGAAGGACGTGACGCTCTACCTCGCGCTCGAGACGAGCGCGAAGCCCGACCGCTACGACCAGGCGCACCCCGACACGTACGGCATGGCGCCGAACCTCGAGGGCCTCGGCGACGAGCTCGGCGCGATCTGCAAGGGCGCCTTCGCGCGCTTCGAGCAGCACTCGCGCGACAGCAACCTCGACCCGCGCGACGCCGCCTTCGCGAAGGACCACCAGCTCCTGCTCGAGGCCCGCGTCACCAAGTGGGACGCCGTCTTCGTGAAGAAGAACGGGTGGTGGTACCCGAACGCGTTCTTCCTCGCGTGGTACTTCTACTTTCCGGTCTGGGTCATCGCCGACGAGGTGTACGGCGTCCAGGCGGTCGTCGACTACAGGATCCGCGCCGTCCGCAGCGGCCGCACCATCGCGGAGGGCCAGGGGCGACACGACACCCGCACCAACAACCGCAACCACCC
>CAZYLP010000599.1:0-5246 GCA_964648345.1 uncultured Planctomycetota bacterium | reverse complement strand
TCTCCTCCGTGCGCGGGAGGTCCGCCGTGAAGGTGTCGTCGTCGAAGAAGAACTCCTTCACCTGCGGGAAGAGCTCCTTCGCGCGGCGCATCTCCTCGACGACGTAGGCGGGCGACTGCGTGCGATAGGTGTGGCCGCCGACGGTCTGCGGCCAGAGGCAGAACGTGCAGCGCGCCGGGCAGCCGCGGCCCGTGTAGAGCGAGAGGTACGGGTGCTGGAGGTACCCGATGAAGTAGTTCTCGATCTTCAAGTCGCGCTTGTAGACGTCGAGGACCGTGGGCAGCTGGTCCATGTCGTGGATCAGCTCGCGCTCGCGGTTGTGGTGGATCTTGCCGTTCCTGTCGCGCCAGCTGAGGCCGTCCACGTCGGCGAAGTCGCGGCCCTGGGCCACCTCCGCGATCGTGTAGTCGAACTCCTTCCCGCAGACGAAGTCGATCGCCTTCGACGCGAGGAGGCTCTTCTCCGGCATGACCGCGACGTGCGCGCCGCAGAACCCGACCTTGATCCCGGGCACCTCGTCCCTGAGCCGCTCCGCGACCTTGATGTCGTTCGCGAAGGAGGGCGTCGAGGTGTGGAGGATCGCGAGCTCGAAGCCCTTCGAGCGCGCCATGGTCTCGTCCACGCCGATCTCGTCGGCCGGCGCGTCGATCAGCTTCGCGTCTTCTCCCCCGCCGTTCATCGAGTTCAGGATCGCCGCGGGCTGCGCGAGCCACGTCGGGTACCAGAAGGACTTGATCTCGCGCTTCGCCTGGTAGCGCGCGCCCGCGCCGCCGTCGAAGCCCTCGAAGGAGGGCGCGTTCAGGAACAGCGTCTTCATGGCTCGTGCGGTCTTGAGCAGGGTCACGTCAGAGTCCTCCAGGTCCCACCGGGACGGGCGCAGGCGCGGCGGCGAGCGCCGCCTCGGTCTTTGGCGGCTCGGGCGAGAGGTCCGTGAGCGTCCCGTCGGCGGCGACGCGGAACCGTCTCCCGCGCCACGTCACGGTGCGCCCGAACCAGGCGAGCACGAAGAGATCCGTCGCGATGAGATCACGGATCGGCAAGAGAGGCAGGGAGCCGAGGTCGGCGCCTCGCCCCGCGATCGCCAGGTGGGCGATCGCCGCGGTCGCGAGCCGCACGGCCACGGTGAGCACGGCGAGGATCCACAGCGGCGGCCCGCCTGCGAGCTGGGAGGCGGCCGCGGCGAGGAGCGAGGCGGCGACGCCGTGGTGCGAGAAGACCGTCGCCGCGTAGCCGACCGGCTGGCAGACGCGGTAGGTCCGGCACCAGCGGAGGAGGCGCGCGAAGGTGTCGCCCGGACGCGAGTCCTGCACGATCGGGACGCAGACGGGCGCGATCTTCACGCGAGCGCCGGTCGCGGCGACCTTCCTGCCGAGGACGTGGTCGTCGGCGAGCACTTCTCCGAGCGGCGCGAAGCCGCCGATCGCGGCGAGCGTCTCGCGGCGGAGCGCGTTCGCGGCCCCGAGCGCGAAGCCGATGCCGCCCCCGAGGAGGTCCGCGACGAGCACCGAGGGGACGAAGTCCGCGTTGATCGTGAGCGCCTCGATGCGGCTCGAGAGCGAGCCCGCGGGCGAGCCCCGGTAGAGCGCCGTCGCGAGGCCGACTCCGGGCGTCGAGACGGCCCCGACGAGCCGCGCGAGGAGGTCGCGGTCGAGTCGCACGTCCGAGTCCGCGAGCACGATCACCTCGCGCGTCGCGTGGGCCTCGAGCGCGACGAGCGTCGCGACCTTCCGGTTCGTCGCGCGCGACGGCGAGCCCGCGACCACCTTGAGCCGCGCGTCCGCGATGCCGCGGGCGACACCGAGCGACGGGTCGACTGAGTTCGCCGCTCCGACGACGAGCTCGTCCGTCGGTCCGAGAGCGTCGAGCGCCGCGCGAAGGTTGTGCTCGAGGCGCGGCTCGGCCCCGCAGAGCGGGATCAGGAGCGACACGGGCGGGACCTCGGCGGTGACCGTCGGCGCCCTCAGGGCAGCGCGCATCCTGAGAGCCGCGACCATCGAGAGCAGGAAGTAGAAGCACGAGGTGATCGCCAGCGCGCCGAACGCGTAACTCGTGAAGCGCAACGCCTCGATCATGCGAGGGGCCGAGGATAGCACGCGGGCCGGAGGCCCGAGAAACAGGAATCACAGCCTCGCGAGGGCCGGGATCGCTCGCTCGCTCATGGCGAAGAAGTCCGCGTGGCGCTCGAGCCCGATCGCGTGGTAGCCGACCGCGAGAGCCGCCGCGAGCGTCGAGCCCGACCCCATGAACGGGTCGAGGACCGTGCCCTCCCCGAGCGGGAGCGCGGCGCGGACGACCTTCCGCAGGAACGCCTGCGGCTTGAGGCTCGGGTGCGGCGCGATCGCGCGCTCGCGACGCGGCGTCTTCGAGCACGGGATCACGTCGACGAACGGCGAGCCATCCTCGAGCCGGCGCAGCCCGCCCGTCTGCCAGACCTCGAGGTTCTGCTCGACGGTCCCCTCGAGCGGCTTGCGGAAGACGCCCCACGGCTCGTAGGCCCCGCGCGGCGTGGAGCAGACGTCGGGGAAGCGCTCGTGCGCGTTCTTCGGCCGGTTGCCGCCGCGGAGAGTCCTCACGAGCCGGATCACCTCGCCGCGGAACTCGAGGCCCGAGCGGGCGAGCGCCGGGAAGACGAGCACCGAGAGGGTCGCGTTCGATGCGAGGAGCACGTGCCCGCCCGGACGGAGGACGCGGAGGAGACCCTCTCCGAGCCGCTCGAAGAACCGGACGAGCTCGGCCTTCTCCCGCTCGTTGAGCGCGGTGAATCGGGGGAGCGGCGCGCGGATCGACCCACCGATCGCAGGAGGGATCCGCCAGATCCCTCCTCGTCCCTGGCGCCGCTTCTCGAGCTCGGACGCGTCGTATTCCTTGACCGCGTAAGGCGGATCGGTCACGACCGCGTGCACGCTCGCGGGTGGCGCGGCCGCGAGCCACTCGAAGGCACAGGTGTGGACGCGTTCGATGGGCGGGGCCGTCGGACGGGACGCGAGCTTGGTGGGCACGCGAGGAGACTACCCGGGACCACCGACGCCGGAGAACTCGAACCCCACGCTGGGGTTGCGCGATCCACACGGGGTTTCGCACAATGCATGGAAGCATGGCGGGACACGGGGGCAGCCTCATTTGCTGACATTCGAGGACCTGCTCGCGGCCAAGGTCGCGATCCAGATGAACCTCATCGGTGCCGAGGTCGCCCGCGCCCAGCTGATGGCGGCGCTCAAGAGCGGTCGTACGCTCGCCCAGGAGCTCGAGGCGAGCAAGACCGTCGACTCCGAGAAGGCGAAGACGATCGCGGCCCACGCGCGGCGCTGCTCCTTCCTCAAGGCCGAATCGACGTACCTGGGGTTCCTCCGCCAGAAGAAGCTCGTCGACGAGGCGACGATCGAGAAGGTACGCGCGAAGCAGCACGCGGACTCCCTCCGCTCGCGGCTCGGTGCGCTCCTCGTCCAGGAGGGCAAGCTCGCACAGGACGTGGATCAGGCGATCCTCGCCGAGGCCCGGACGAACTTCCTGAGCGACAACGCCACGGTCACCGAGCGCTATGCCGCTCGCGGCTTCGAGGGCATCGAGCGCCCCTCGGTCACCGTCTCGGAGGTCATCGCGACGGCGATGGACTCGCGCCAGGGGACGACGAGCCCCGTCGCCGCCGTCCCGACCCCGAACGACTCGCGGAGGGGCGGCACGGCCGCGGCCGCAGCGGGGTCGCCCTCGGCGTCGCGCGCCGGACGGGTCCCCCTCCCGGCCGCGAACAGCAACGCGCTCATGGACAACTTCGCCCGCCTCCCCGAGGCGGGCCCCGCGGGCGACCTCTCGCGCCTCGGCCACTCGGCCGAGCACCAGGTCCCCGCGTTCCTCCTCGAGCCCCAGGGCCTCGCGCCCGCCGCCCCCGTGCCGGCCCCCGCGGCGCCGGCCGCTCCTCCGAACCCCGCCGCCGGCGCCCTCAAGGGCACCGGCCTCGAGACCCGCTACGAGGTCATGAAGAAGGTCGGCGAGGGCGGCATGGGAGCCGTCTACCTCTGCAAGGAGCTCGAGACCGGACGCCAGCTCGCCCTCAAGCTCGTGCTCGACCAGGAGAAGTCGAAGGAGGCCGCGCAGCGCTTCAAGCGCGAGATCCTCGCGACCTCGATGTGCGGCCACGAGAACATCATCGAGATCTACGACGCCGGAGAGACGAAGGACGGCTCGTACTTCATGGCCATGGAGTACGTCCCGGGCGAGGAGCTCTCCGACATCGTCAAGAAGGAGGGCTCGATCGCGCTGCCCCGCGCGATGGACCTCTTCGAGCAGATCATCGAGGGCATCGGCGCGGTGCACTCGGCGGACATCGTCCACCGCGACCTGAAGCCGCAGAACTTCCGCGTCTGGAAGGACCCCGCGACGGGCCGCGAGCGCCTGAAGATCATGGACTTCGGCATCGCCCGCGTGCGCAACGCCGAGGAGCAGTTCGGGGACGCCTTCTACAAGACCATGGGCGGCAAGATCACCGGCTCCCCCGCCTACATCGCCCCCGAGTCCATCACCGAGCCCGACGTGGACGGCCGCGCCGACCTCTACTCGCTCGGCATCGCGTGCTTCCGCATGGTGACGGGGAAGCTCCCGTTCTCGTGCAAGGACCCGATGGAGTACCTGCCCAAGCACCTCTACACGAAGCCTCCGGTCCCGAGCGAGCACACGCCCAACAAGGGGATCACGCCCGAGCTCGACCGCATGATCCTGAAGCTGCTCGAGAAGCGGCCCGAGGCGCGCCACCAGACCGCCCAGGAAGTCCTCGAGGACCTGCGCAAGAACGTGCGGCCCTCGATCAAGGGAGCGGCGGCGCCGAGCGGCGCCCCGACCACCGACTCGGGTCAGGTGTGGAACTCCTCCGAGGCGACGCGCCCGAACATGACCGCGCCCGCGCCCAACGGCGCGGCCGCGCCCGACGTAGACACCTCGGCGGGCGAGAAGACCCGCCTCGAGGCCCCGCCGACGGCGGGCAAGCCTCCTGTCTCGGACGCTCCCGCCGACGCGGCCAAGCCGGCCGCGAAGGTGCCGAAGGGCGACGCCAGCCCCGCGGCGCCGGAGAAGAAGCGGGGCTGCCTCGGGTTCCTGTTCGGAAGGAAGTAGCCGTGATGCGACGCTCCCTGCCCCCCGCCGCGCTCGCGTGGTCCCTCGTCGCCTCTTCGCTCGTCCTGGGCGTGGCGGTCGTGCGAGCCGAGGACAAGGCCCGCCCCGAGCTCCGCGCGATCGCGGACGCGTACGCCCAGAGC
>CAZYLP010000598.1:0-5273 GCA_964648345.1 uncultured Planctomycetota bacterium | reverse complement strand
CTCCGCGACGAGGTGGACGACCTCGACGCGCGCGTCCTCAAGGACGAGCACGTCTCGGCCGACCACGCCGCGGCCCTCGAGCTCCGCGCGCAGCGGAACGCGTTCCTCGCCGAGCGCGCCGCGCTCGAAGGGCTCGCGGCGCGTCCGCCCGAGGCCGCGTCGCTCCTCCGCGAGCTCGCGCCGGCGCGCCCGAGGGGCGTCTTCTACGAACGGTTCCACGTCGTCCGTGCCGACGCCAAGAAGCCGGTCTGGGACCTCGAGCTCCTCGCGGTCGGCGTCGGCGACAAGGACCGGAGCCAGGCCCTCGTGGGCGAGCTCGTCCTCAAGCTCCGCCAGGGGTCGCTCGGCGACCTGACGACGCGGCCCGCGCCGGGGACGGTCCCGGACGAGTCGCCCGTCACGATCGGCGCGAAGGCGGGAGGTGCCAGGTGAACGCGCGCACGCCCACCATCGCCGCGATCGTCATCGCCGTCGCCGGCGGCGGCGTCTACTTCATCAAGAAGGCGCGGGCCGAGAAGGAGCTGAACGGCCTCCACGGCCGCCGCACCGACCTCCAGGGCCGCCTCCAGGACCTCGAGACCATGAAGGCGGACACGGCCCGGATCCGCTCCGAGACCGGGACGCGCGAGGCCCTCGAGGCCGAGCGCCGCGCCCTCCTCGCGCGGTCGCTGGGCCGCAAGGAAGTCGCCCCCGTCGTCGAGCGCCTCGGCGCCGTCGCCAAGAAGTACGCGCTCGGCACGTTCGACGCGGCGCGCGCGGTCCGCACGACCGAGGCGCCGTGCTCCCCGCGCCTCGTCAAGCTCGACATCCAGGTCGAGGTCGCGACCGACTGGCCGCGCCTCGGCGCGATCCTCGGCGAGGTCCGCGCGCTCGCTCCGCGCGTCGCGCTCGCGGAGGCGACCGTGCGCCGCGCCGAGGACGTCCCGATCCTCGGCGTCCGCCTGATCCTCGTCGCCTACGTCGCGACCGAGGGCGGCGCGCCCGACGCGGCGCCCGCGGCCGAGGACCGCTTCGAGGGGGCGAGCCCGTTCTTCCTCCAGTCCGAGCTCGACGAGCAGCGGAGCCGCCGCCTGCCGGCGCCGCCGCTGCCGCCCGTCAGGATCGAGCTCGCGGGCGTGATCTACGCGAAGGGCGCCTCGCACGTGATCGTGAACGACGAGCCCGTGGCCGAGGGGAAGACGTTCAAGTCGGGGACGGAGACGGTCAAGGTCCTCGACGTGTCGCCCGACAGGGCCCGGTTCCAGGTCGGCGAGCGGATCCTCGAGCGCGAGCTCGCGCCGCTGTCGCGCGGAGGTGGCAAGTGAGAGCACGATCCGCGTCCTTCCTCGCCTCGCTCGCCGTCATCTCCGCGACCTCCGGGTGCAGCTTCATGTGGGCGCCGCCCGACGAGGTCGAGCTGAGCGCGGTCCCGGTCGACGCCACCGGCGACGAGGCGCGCCTCCGCGACGACATGGCGCGCAACCCGAAGGACCTCGGCGCCCGCTTCGCGCTCGCGCGGCAGCAGGAGCAGAAGGGCCTCCTCGAGGCCGCCTCGCTCAACTACGGCGTCGTCGCCGAGAGCCTCATGCCTCACCGGTACACGCGCGCGTGGCTCTGCTTCGCGCGGGTCGAGCTCGCGCTCGACCGCGACCGCTCCGCCGAGAAGGCGCTCCGCGAGGTGCTCTCGGTCGTCCCGGACGACGAGACCTGGTACGGCCTCAACCCGGACTACCGCGACGCCGCGATCCTTCTCGCGCCGCTCCTCTCTCGCGACGAGCGCTGGGACGAGCTCGAGAAGCTCCGCGCGCGCTTCATCGACCAGCTCGGCGGCGAGCTCGAGGACTGGCCGGTCCGCTAATCCGGCTTCTCGAGGCCCTTCCCGAGCCGGACGAGGTACGAGTAGAGCGCCTTCGCGGAGAGGAACGTCGCCTCGACGTCCGGCCCGAAGCCGATGATCGAGCCGTCGCTCACGGGCACGACCTGGTCGGGGAGCACCTTCGCGCCGTCCACGAAGGTGCCGAAGGACGACATGCTGTCCCGCACGATCCAGCGCGCCGGCTCGCTCTGGAAGTAGGCGTGGAGCTTCGAGACGCTCGAGCTCGCGAGGCAGACGTCGTTGTTGGGCGTGCGGCCGACCGTGATCATCCCGGCGAAGGGGTTGCGCGTGCTCTTCACGAGCGGGTGGTAGGCCGTCTTAGCGAGCGGGTCCTTCGCCGGCACGGATGCGCTCGGCTTCTTGCTGTAGAGGTTCTTCTTCGTGCGCGTGCGCCAGTCCAGCTCCGACTCGAAGCCCTCCTCGCCCGCCGGGCGCACCTTCTTGCGGACCAGGAGCCCGTGATGCGGATGGCGCTCGAGGAAGGACTTCTCGTCGAGCTGGCTCGCCAGGGCGACGAGGGCCTTGAGATCCACGACGAAACCATACAGCATGGCCCGTCCATGAGAAAGCCGGACGGTGACGGTCTCCGCGATCGCTGCGCCGCGATGATCTTCGCGGACTACCGCTTCGACCGGCCCGCGGCCGAGGAGCGGGAGCGCGCGCGGCGGCTCGCCCGCGCGGGCGTGGGCGGCATCTGCTTCTTCTACGGCGTCCGCGACGAGCTCGCCCCGCTGACGAACGAGCTCCAGCGCGAGGCCGCCGCCGCCGGCCGGGCGCCGCTCCTCCTCGCATCGGACTACGAGCACGGCGTCGGGCACCAGGTGCAGGGCTCGGTCGTCCTCCCGACGAACATGGCCGTGGGCGCCACGCGCTCGGACGACCTCGCCGCGCTCAAGGGGCGCATGACCGCGCTCGAGGCCCGCGCGCTCGGCGTCCCGTGGGTGCTCGCGCCCGTCGTGGACGTGAACGCGAACCCGAAGAACCCGATCATCAACACGCGCTCCTTCGGCGAGGAGCCGGCGCTCGTGACGCGGCTCGCCCGCGCCTACGTCGAGGGCCTCCGCGCGGGCGGCGCGCTCTCGTGCGCGAAGCACTTCCCCGGCCACGGCGACGTGACGGCGGACTCCCACATCGAGCTCCCCGCCCTCGACCACACGCTCGAGCGGCTCCGCGCGACGGAGCTCTTGCCTTACAAGACCGTCGGCGCGGACAGCGTCATGGTCGCGCACCTCGTCGTGAAGGCCCTCGACCCCGAGCGCCCCGCGTCGCTCTCGCCGCGCGCGATCGAGCTCCTCCGCGGCGAAGTGGGCTTCGACGGCCTCGTCTGCACGGACGCCCTCATGATGGGCGGCATCACGAAGTTCTCCTCGGAGGACGAGGCCGTCGTCCTCGCGGCCCAGGCGGGCTGCGACGTCCTCCTCTACCCCGTGGACCCCGAGCGCGCGATCGACACGCTCGTCCAGGCCGTCCGCGCGGGGCGCGTGAGCGAGGAGCACGTCGCGCGCGCGAACGCGCGGATCCGCGCCGCGAAGGAGAAGGCGGGTCTCCTCCGCGAGGGCGGCGCGGCGCCGCAGGTCTCGGGCGCGCTCCCCGACCGCGCGGAGCAGGAGGACGCCGCGCGGAGGATCGCGGAGGCGGCCGTCACGCTCGTCCGGGGCGAGCTCCCGCGCGGTCCCGTCTCGGTCGTGAAGGTGACGGACGCGAGCGCGCGCGGCGACCTCGGGGTCTTCGAGCGCACGCTCTCGCTCCCGGTCCGCGAGGGCGCGGCGGAGTGCCTCGTCGCCGTGTTCTTCAAGCAAAAGGCCTTCGCCGGGAAGACGGGCCTCGACGGTCCGCTCGTGGAGCAGGTGCGCGCCGCGCGGCGCGCTCATCGCCGCGTGACCGTCGTCTCGTTCGGGAGCCCTTACGTGATCCACCACTTCCCCGAGGTGGACGGCTACGTCTGCGCGTACTCCGAGGACGCCGCCTCCCAGCGCGCGGCCGCGCGGGCTCTCTCGGGCGCGCTCCCGTTCCGGGGCCAGTTGCCGGTGACGCTCTAGTGGTCGCGCTCGACTGGATCGTCGTCGTCGTCTACTGCATCCTCGTCGTCGGCATCGGCGTCTTCCAGAAATCGAAGGCCGACAAGGGCACCGACGACTACTTCGTGTCGGGGCGCAAGCTCTCGTGGTGGATGGCGGGCACGGCCATGGCCGCGAGCGCGTGGGCGAGCGACACGCCGCTCCTCATCACGGGCTACATCCGCAACCACGGCATCTGGTTCAACTGGCAGTGGTGGTCGCTCGGCGTCTCGTCGATGCTCGCGGTCTTCTTCTTCTCGCGGCTCTGGCGCCGGGCGCGCGTCATCACCGAGGTCGAGCTCGCGGAGCTCCGCTACTCGGGCGACGCAGCCGCCGGCCTCCGCGGGTTCAAGGCGATCTTCTTCGGCGTCCTCTTCGTCTGCTACGCCTGCGGCGCCTGGCCCGTGAAGGGCCTCTCGACGGTCATGGAGGTGACGACGGGCTGGCAGCCGATGTACGCCGTCCTCTTCTGCGTCGCGCTCGGCATGAGCTACAGCGTCGCCGCGGGCATGTGGGGGATCGTCGTCGCAGACCTCGTCGAGATGGTCTTCATGGTCGGCGGCGCGCTCGTCCTCGCGTTCTACTGCCTCGCGCACGAGAAGGTGGGCGGCCTCGCCGGGCTCGTCGCGAAGGTGCCCGCGAAGAGCCTCGCCATGATCCCCGAGGACTCGGGCGGGTTCATGGCGTCGCCCTTCTGGTGGCTCGTGGGCATGCTCACGATCCAGTGGTGGGCGTGGAAGAACACCGACGGCGGCGGCATGGTCGTCCAGAAGATGGCGGCCTGCAAGGACGAGCGGAACGCCGTCTACGCGACGCTCTGGTACAACGTCGTCCACAACGCGCTCAGGATCTGGCCCTGGGCGATCGTCGCGCTCGCGTCGATCGTCCTCCTCCCCGACGACCACCCGCGCCTCGTGGACTCGGTCACGGGGAAGCCGAACTACGAGCGCGCCTACCCGATCCTCTTCAACGAGCTCCTCCCGAGCGGCCTGCGCGGCCTCGTCGTCGCGAGCTTCTTCGCGGCCTTCATGTCGAGCGTGAGCGCCATGACGAACTGGGGCGCGAGCTACGTCGTGAACGACTTCTACCGGCGCTTCGTGAACAAGAACGGGAGCGACCAGCACTACGTCCTCGCCTCGCGGATCGCGACGCTCGCGATCATGGGCGGCACGATCCTCTCGGCCTACTTCACGAAGTCGATCGGCGACTCCTTCACGTTCGTCCTCAAGATCACGTCGGGGGTCGGCGTCGTCTTCCTGCTCCGCTGGTTCTGGTGGCGCGTGAACGCGTGGAGCGAGATCGCCGCCCTCGCCGCATCGATCCCGGCGATCCTCCTCGAGAAGCACGTCAAGGCGCTCCTC
>CAZYLP010000597.1:0-5277 GCA_964648345.1 uncultured Planctomycetota bacterium | reverse complement strand
CCGCGCTGGGTCGAGGACCCCTCGCCCGTCGTGTCGGTCCTCAAGAGCTATGTCGCGAGCGATGCGCTCGAGGCCCCGCGCGACCGCGAGCAGCGGCTCGCGGGCAGCGCGCGCGAGCTCGCCCAGCAAGTCGCGCGCGGGCTCCACCGCGCGTCCACGTTCGAGCGGATCGTGCCGCTCCGCACGGGGCTCTTCTGGCTCCTCTACCGCGAGGCTCGCCGCTACGCGCCTTACCGCGAGAACCTGAAGGGCGCCGCGCTCCGCGCGCTCCTCGTCGTGAAGCGCGCGTTCCTCGAGATGGGGCGCCGCCTCGTCGCAAAGGGGCACCTCGCCGAGCCGGGGGACGTCTTCTTCCTCGAGCTGGGCGAGCTCGAGTCGGTCGTGCGCGGCGAGGCGTCCGGCGCGGCTCTGCGCGGGATCGCCGCGGGCCGCCGCGCCGAGCACGCGCGCGACCTGGCGACCGACCCGCCGCCCTTCGTGCTCGAGGACCCGACGGGCGCCGTCCACCCGCTCCGCGCCGACGCCACGGGGAGCGCGCTCGTCGGCGTGCCCGTCTCGCAGGGCGTCGTGACGGGCACGGCGCGCGTCCTCCGGTCGCTCGACGACGCTCCGCGCGTGAAGAAGGGCGACGTCATCGTCGCGCGCGTCGTGAACGCCGCGTGGACGCCGCTCTTCCCGCTCGCGGGCGGGATCGTCGCCGAGATGGGCGGCGCCCTCTCCCACGGCGCGATCGTCGCGCGCGAGTACGGGATCCCGTGCGTCTTCGGGATCACCGGCGCGACGACGCGGATCGCGGATGGAGAGCGCGTGACCGTCGATGGCGAGCGCGGCGTCATCGTCAAGACATGACGGTCCGGCGCATCGGTGCCTACGAGGTCCTCGCCGAGCTCGGACGCGGCGGCGCCGGCGTCGTCTTCCGGGCGCGCGGCGCCGGCGAGAGTATCGTCGCCATCAAGGTCCTCCTCCAGCAGGACCCGGAGGGCGTCGCGCGCTTCGAGCGCGAGGCCCGGCTCCAGTCGATGCTCGGCGAGGAGGCGGGCTTCGTCCCGCTCCTCGGCGCGGGCGTCGAGCGGGGCGCCCCGTTCATCGTCACGCCCTTCCTGGAGGGCGGCAGCCTCCGCGACCGCCTCAAGAAGGGGCCGCTCGGCGTCGCGGAGACGCACGACCTCGGCGTGCGCCTCGCGGGCGCGATGGGCCGCGCCCACGCGGCGGGCGTCGTCCACCGGGACTTGAAGCCGGAGAACGTCCTCTTCGCGAAGGACGGCACGGCCTTCGTCGCCGACCTCGGTCTCGCGAAGCACCTGCGCGCCGATGGGGCCGCGTCGCGGAGCGTGGACCTCTCCCGGACCGGCGCCCTCTACGGCACGGCCGGCTACATGCCGAACGAGCAGATGGACGACCGCCGGCAGGCCGGCGCGCCGGCCGACGTGTTCGCGCTCGGAGCGATCCTCTACGAGTGCCTCGCCGGCCGGCCGGCGTTCGTGGGCGAGGGCTTCCTCGACCTCGTCGCGAAGATCGGACGCGGCCAGCTCGACCCGCTCGCCGCGGCCCGGCCCGATGCTCCGCGCGCGCTCACCGCGGCCATCGAGAAGGCGCTCGCGAAGGACGCCGCGGCGCGCTTCCCGGACGGCGCCGCCTTCGCGCGCGCCCTCGAGGGCGCGAAGGCCGGAGCGAGACCTCCCCGTCGCACGCCCGCGATCGTGCTGGGCCTCGCCGTCCCCCTCCTCGCGGCCGGGGCCTTCGCCGTCACGCGAACGCCGCAGACTCCGACGCCCGGGCCGCCGCCAGGTCCGACGCCGCCCGTGGCGCCCGTGGCCTCGCCGACCGCCTCGCCGACCTCCTCGCGCCCCGTCCCGGGCGAACGCTCGGGGCCGCCCTGGCAGTTCGCGACGAAGATCCGCGCGGTCGCGTTCGTGGCCCCGAAGAAGGTCATCGTCGGCTGCGAGGACGGCGACGTCGCCTTCGTGGACCTCGCGTCGGGCGTGAAGCGACGGCTCGCCCAGCTCTCCGAGGTGCGCGCCTTCGCCGTCTCGACCTCGGGGAAGCACGCCGTCTCCGCGCACAAGGACGGCCTCGTCGTCGGCTGGGACCTCGCGAAGGGCGTGACCCTCTGGCGGGACGAGGCGACCGAGGAGGACATCGCGCTCGGCGTCGCGATCTTCTCGAACGACGAGCTCTTCGCGACCTGCGGACGGCTCCCCACGATGCGGGTCGCGACCGTCTCGGACAACACCGTGCGCGCGGGCTTCCAGGCGCACGGAGAGAAGCGCGCGGTCGGCCTCGCCGCGCCGGCCCACGGCCGCTTCATCGTGAGCGTCGGCCACGACCGCGCGGTGCGGATCTGGAGCTTCGTGGACCCCGAGCGAACGGGCGCGATCGAGACGGCCCAGAAGCTGAGCTGCGTCGCGGTCACGCCCGGCGGCGAGCGGGTCCTCGTCGGGACGGACCCCAAGAAGAACGGCGAGCGCGGCCTGGTCGAGGAGTGGGACCTCGCGACGCGGAAGCAGCTCGCTTCCTTCGAGGCGCAGGCTTCGGGCGTCGAGTGCGTCGCCTACGCGCGCGGCGGGACTCACGCCCTCGTCGGCGGCGCGGACAAGCACGACCGCAAGCGCGCGCTCCTCCTCATCGACCTCGCGGCGCGGACGGAGAGCGTTCTCCCCGACCGCGCCGCGATGATTCACTCGTGCGCCGTCTCGCCCGACGGTCGCCGCGCCGTGTCGGGCTCGGACGACACGCTCAGGCTCTGGGACCTCGAGACGTGCTCGGAGGTCAGTGCGCCATGAGCCGGTCGGCGCGGCCGACGAGCTCGATCAGCTCCTCGCGCTCCTTGCTCGTGGCGGACCCGGCGGCGGTCTCGAGGACCCGCGCGACCGTCCAGCCCTCGGCCTCGGGGCTGCCGCGGAGGATCTCGGCGAAGCCCGCGACGGCGACCGCGAAGCGGAAGTCGTCCGACGCGTCCTTCACCTTGTCGCGGACCGCGCTCGTGCCGAGCGTGAAGCAGGTCTCGCTCGCCTTGTCCTCGAGCTTCGCGTCCGGCGTCTTGTGGCGCACGCGGACCGTGGCGAGCTGGCCCTTGCCGCCGTTGTCGAGGCAGCCCTTCTTGAGGCTGAGCTCGTAGAGCGCCGTCACGGAGTGGCCCGCGCCGATCTCGCCCGCGTCCACCTTGTCGTTCCTGAAGTCCTTGTTGTCGATGTGCCGGTTCTCGTAGCCGACGAGGCGCCACGACTCGACGATCGACGGGTCGAACTCGACCTGGACCTTCACGTCCTTCGCGATCACCTGGAGCGTGCCCTGGACCTGCTCCTGGAAGACGCGCTTCGCCTGCTCGATCGTGTCGATGTAGTAGCAGTTGCCGTTGCCCTTGTTGGCGAGCTGCTCCATGCGGTTGTCCTTGTAGTTCCCGACGCCGAAGCCGATCGTGCTGACCGTGATCCCCTTCTCGACGTAGCCCGCGATCATGTCGTGGATCGCACTGTCGCGCGTCTTGCCGACGTTCGCGTCGCCGTCCGAGCAGATGATGATCCGGTTGACGCTGCCCTCGACGACGTTCTTCGTCGCGAGCTTGTAGGCGAGCTCGATGCCCGACGCCATGGCCGTGCCGCCGCCCGCCGTCAGGGAGTCGATCGCGTCGAGGATCTTCGCCTTCTCCTCGAGGCCGGTCGGCTGGAGGACCTCACGGACGCTCCCCGCGTAGGTGCAGAGCGCGACGGTGTCCGTCGCCTCGAGGTTGTCGACGAGGATCCGGAGCGCCTTCTGCGCGAGCGGGAGGCGATCCGCGCGGCGCATCGAGCCCGACGTGTCCACGAGGAACGTGAGGTGCGCCGACTTCCGCTCGGCGGCGGTGATCGTCTTCCCCTGGAGGCCGACGCGGAGGATGTGCGTGTCCTTGAGGTAGGGCGAGGGCGCCGCCTCGAGCGCGACCGCGAACGGCCCCTGCTCCTTGGTCGGCTGCGGGTAGGAGTACTTGAAGTAGTTCACGAACTCCTCGACGCGGACGCCGTCCCGGTTCGGCATCTCGCCCTCGCGGATCTTCCGGCGCGCGAGCGTGTAGCTCGCCGTGTCCACGTCGATCGCGAAGGTCGAGGTCGTCTCCTGGACCGTCCGCCGCGACGGGTTCACGCCGTGGTTGACGTAGCCCTCGCCGCCCGTCGGCTGGGTCTGCTGCCCGGCCTTGTCCTGCGGCTTCACCGGAGGGCACGACGGCGGCGGCCGCGGCGCGTTGCGCGCGGGCTCGGGAGCCACGCCTCCGCGCTCCTCGCGCGGCGCGCGCAGGGACGTCTCGTCGCACTTCTTCTTCTCGCACGCCTCGAACGTCTGCGCGGCCAGGAACCGATCGGCCTCGGCCTGCTTCCGCTCGGGGCGGGACTGGGGGAGCGACTCGGTCTGCGCCGGCATGGGGCACGAAGGCGCATCCGTCCGGGCCCGCCCGGGCTGCAGGGCGCGCGTGCGCGGGCCCTCCGCCTGCGCCTCGCACGCGAGCTTCTCCGTGGCGCCGGGGATCCCCGCCGGCGCCGCGCACTGCCGGGACGTCATCGTGACGCCCGCCGCGATGAGGCCGGTCCCGGCCATGAGCGAGAGGAAGAAGATCCCGCGCACGCGCGGAGAGAAGCCCAGCATGTCCGTCCTCCAGAGGCCTCGAATCGAAGGCCGCGCTGAGACACGCGCCCGCTCGCGGAGTGGGGGACGAAAATCCGGCTGCCCGGAACCTCGGCGGAAGTTCCTCTACGCGCCGGTCTTGAGGCGCTGCGACACCTTGGCGCCGGGGCGCACGACGCCGCCCGAGATCGTGAAGCGGATCGCCTCGTCCACGGTCCAGTCGAGGGAGACTATGTCCTTCTCGGGGACGTTGACGACGTAGCCCGCCATGGTCGGCGAGGCAGGGAGGAAGACCGTGCGCATGGCCTCGCCCGTCTTCTCCTCGATCTGCGTGAAGCCGGAGCCGGTGATGTAGCCGATCGCCCAGACGCCCTTCCTCGGGTACTCGATCGCGACCACCTTCGACCACGAGCGGCGGCTCTCGTCCGACTTCACGAAGAACTCGACCATCTGCTTCGCGCCCGGGTAGATCGACTTGACGATCGGGATGTGCGTCACGCCGTCCTCGACGAGCTTCCAGAGCGTGCGTCCGACGAAGCTCGCGATGAAGAAGCCCACGATGAAGACCGCGACGATCGCGAGGACGAAGCCGACCCACGAGGGGAAGCGGTCGTTCACGAAGCGCTCGAGGTCCTCCTTGCGGCGCTTCTCCGCCTTGCGCGCCACCTCGGAGCCGTCCTG
>CAZYLP010000596.1:0-5318 GCA_964648345.1 uncultured Planctomycetota bacterium | reverse complement strand
GCGAAGGCGGAACCCTTCCCGATCATCTTCCCCCGCATCACTTGCTGCCCTCGCTCGAGACGAAGCTCGTGAACTTCCACTCCCCGCCGCCTTGCTGCTTCAAGTCCATCGCGTGGACCCGGTCGAGGTCGATCCGCTCGCCGTCGACCTCGACGGCGAGCTTCCAGCGCGCCTCGACGTGGGCCACGAAGTCCGGCCCCGACGCCTCGACCTTGATGCCGGTCACCGAGTGCTTGCTGGCCAGGAACCGCGCGTTCGCCTCCTTCATCTGCGCGAACTGCCGGCGCTCCGCCTTCATGGCCTCGCTGCCGCCGTCGAGGAGGCGGTCGAGCGCGCGGAGCGGGTCCGCCTGCTCGAGCGCCGAGTCGAGCGCGTCCACCGCCGCGCGGACGTCGATCTCGCGCTTCCCGGCGTCGATCTGCGTGCGCCAGGCGCCGAGCTTCTCGTGCTGCGGCTGGCTCCGCTTGAGCTCGTTCCAGAGCACGTCGGCGCGCGCCCAGTCGCTCGCCTTGATCGCGGTCGCGAGCGGCGCGGCGAGGTCGTGCTTGATCTTGTCCTCGACCTTCTGGAGGGCCGCGACCGCGAGCGCGTCGCCCTTCACGTCGCCGAGGTAGGCGACGAGGAGGCCCTTCGCCTTCTCGAGGTCCGCCTGCGAGACCGCGGCGTTCGCCGCGTCGAGCGCGCCGGTCCGCTTGTTCGCGAGCGCGAGGACCGTCGCCTTCTGGGTGAGGATCGACGTGTCCTCCGGGTCCGCGTCGAGCGCCTCGGCGAGCTTCGTCTGGGCCGTCTCGAAGTCGCCCTTCTCCTGCGCCTTCTGGGCCGCATCGCGCGCCGCGGTCGCGACGCCGAGCATCTTCTTCGCCTCGTCGGTGAGCCGCTCCCACTCGGGGAGGCCCTTGTAGGGGGTCGCCTTCTCGAGGAGCTTGCGCCACGACTTCGCCTTGGCGAGCTTCTGAGCGTCGTCGAGGAGCTTCTTCCCCTCGTCGAGCGCGCGGAGCGCCTCGTCCTGGAGCTCGCGCGCCGACTTCTCGCCGCCCATCGCGAAGGACGGGTCCTCGACCTTCGCGAGGAGGACGCGCGCGTCGCCGTAGGCCTCCTTGTCGCCCGTGCTCCGGCCGCGCGCGATCGCCTCGCGGCCCTTCGTGTAGGCCTCGACCATCTCGGGGGTCGGCTCGTAGCGGAACTGGAACTGCGTCCCGGACGGCATGACGAGCGACGCGCGGCCGTTGTCGTCCTGCACGAAGAGATCGGTGCGGATCCGCTGGTAGCCCTTCCGGTCGACCGTGATCCGGTACTTGCCCGCGTCGAGGAAGTTCCCCTCGTCGGGCTTCAGGTCGATCTTCGTCGGCCCGTCGAGCGACTCGAGCCGCGCGGCGACGCCGGCGGGGAGGTCGGTCGTGGCGAGCTGGAGCTTCAGCTGGCGCTGGAGGATCCCCCACTTCGCGAGCGTGCCGTTCTGGTGGAGCACGTACGTGCCGCCGCCGAGGGCCGCCGTGAAGAGCAGGATCCAGAGCGGCGCGAGGCTCGGCTTCTCGCGGATGATCGTGACCTGCGAGCGGTTGTTCGGGCTCTCGACCAGGGCCACGTCCTTGCGCGGCGTCGGCTGCGTCGGCGCGTCCTCGGGCCCGACCGCCGGCGCGTCCGTCATGGTCGTCTCGCCGCCTCGCGCCTGGCCGCGGAGGCGCGACGACGTCGAGAGGCCGCCCGACCGCCGCGCGCCGCCGGAGACGTAGTGGTCGCGCGCGTCCAGGAACTCGTGGAGGTCGACGAGGAGCTCCTTCGCGTTCTGGTAGCGGTCGGCGGGGTCCTTGCGGAGGAGCTTGTGGACGATCTCCTCGACGAACTTGGGGACCTCGGCGTTCCGCTTCGAGAGCGGGAGCGGGTCCTCGTAGACGTGCTTGAAGATGAGCCCCGCGGGGGTGTCGGCGCGGAACGGGAGGTCGCCCGCGAGGAGCTCGTACATGACGACGCCGAGCGAGTAGAGGTCGGCGCGTCCGTCGATCGGGTCGCCGCGCCCCTGCTCGGGCGAGAGGTAGTTGGGCGTCCCCATGATCACGCCCGACTGCGTGAGGCTTCCGTCCGCGGAGGCCGCCTTGGCGAGGCCGAAGTCCATCACCTTGACGTTGCCCGAGCGGTCGATCATGACGTTCGAGGGCTTCACGTCGCGATGGATCATGTTGCGCTCGTGAGCGCCGCCGAGGGCGCTCGCGGTCGCGATCATGGTGTCGACGATCTCGTCGATCGGCATCTTCTTGACGCGGCGCATCCGCTGCTGGAGGTCCTCGCCCTCCACGTACTCCATGGCGAAGTACGGCGTCCCGTTGTCGATGCCGTAAGCGTAGATCTGGATGATGTGAGGGTGGACGACGTTCGCCGCGGCCTTCGCCTCGCGCTGGAAACGCTCGACGAAGCCCGGCTGCGAAGCGAGCCCGCGCGTGAGGACCTTCACCGCGACGGGCCGGTCGAGGGAGATCTGGCGGGCCTTGTAGACCTCGCCCATGCCGCCCTGGCCGATCTTCTTCTCGAGCTGGAAGTCGCCGAGGCGGCGGCCGGCCTGATTCGGCGCGCCCATGTCCGCGCGCGTCACCTGCGAGCCGATCAGGTCGCCCGACTCGTTCGTCAGGTCGCTGCTCGACGGTCCGGGGTCGGCCGGGACGACCTGCCCGGAGGAGTCCACCCAGGACTTCTCGGCGCTCCCGCCCGGGGTCAACGCCTTCTCGGCCACCCACGACCCGGCGGGCGGGCCCTCGAGGACGGTCGCTTCCGAGCCGACATCCTGCCCGGTCGGGGTGGTCTTGGGGCCGGCCGTGCCCGCCATCGGCAGGGTCACGTCCTTCCCATCGAAGCTGGGGCGCTCTCCCTTGGGAGCTTCGGTGCCTTCGGTCATCTCGTCTTCGCCCACCCGCCCCCTACGCGTTAACGTCAGGCGCAAAGCACCCTTGAGTACCAGCCCGGCGAGCGGGTGTCAAGCCGCCTCGACGCCACGTGGGGCACATGGTATCGCGGCGGCGTGAAACGGAACATCGCGAATGCGGTAACGCTCCTCAGGGTGGTCCTGGTGCTGCCTTTCTGGCTCGCTTTCGGTCGCGAAGGCATGCCGGCGGCCCTCGTTGCCACGGGGTGTGCGTTCCTCATCGAGCTCTCCGATCTCGTCGATGGCACCATCGCGCGCCGGCTCGGAGCCGTGTCGGACGTGGGGAAGCTCCTCGACCCCGCGGCGGACTCCTTCTCGAGACTGACCGTCTTCCTCGCCCTCGCGACGCACCCGGCTCCGGGCGGCGGAGCCCCGTGGTTTCCGGCCTGGGGCGTCGCGCTCCTCCTCCTCAGGGACGTGGGGGTCTCCTTCCTCCGGCAGGTCGCGGCCTCGAAGGGCGTCGTCGTCGCGGCGAGGACGAGCGGCAAGATCAAGGCCTTCGCCCAGGGCGCGACCATCTGGGCGATCCTCGCGCTCCACCTCCGCGCGTGCGCGGCGGGCTCGGTCGATGGCTTCGCGCGGGACGTCGCCCTCTGGGGCGCCATCGTCGCGATCCTCGTGACGCTCGTCTCGCTCGTGGACTACGCCCGCGGAGTGCGTTCGGTCCTGGAACAGAGTGTTACGCCTTCATGACGCGGGGCGTGAATGTTCGTCGAATTAGGCTTGAAGGGCTGTCCCGATAGCCCTATAATGACCCTGTTCCGCACGGACTGGGGTCGTTGTCTCTCCTGGACTTATGCCTAACTCAGCAGGCAGGGTTCGAGGGACGAAGATGGCCCGGAGAGTCTGTGTGGCCTGACGCGAAGCGCCAGGTCCTCGCCAGTACTCGCACACAGAGGCAACTGCAGATGGCGACCCTGCTCCTGGACCGCGCACCGGTCATCGGCGTGATCACGAACCCCAACTCGAAGAAGAATCGCCGCCGCCACAATCGCGTGGCCGAGCTCGAGGCGATCGTCGGCGAGTTCGGCCTCGTGCGCCAGACTCCGTCGACCGACGCGATCGGCGCGGTCATCGGAGAGTTCAAAGAGCGCGGCGTCGATTTCTGGGTCTCGGACGGCGGCGACGGCGCGCTGTTCTGGATGCTCAACAAGGCGAACGAGGCTCTCGGCTCGGGCGTCACGTCTCTCCCCGAGCACCTCCGCTACGCGCTCCCGACGAACGGCGGCACGATCGACTACGTCGCCCGTCGCGCCGGGATCCGTGGCAAGGCCGAGCAGATCATCCAGAAGCTCGTGGACACCTACCGCGCCGGCGGCGCGATCCCCGAGTCGATCGTCCCCTCGCTCATCTTCACGGGGACGCAGGTCGGCCCCGACGGCGTCGAGCGCCCCTTCGAGAAGGTGGGCTTCGCGACCGCGATCGCCGGCGTCGGGAACACGTTCTTCGACAAGTACTACAAGGCGCGGATCCCGGGCCCCAAGGTCATCGTCGAGGTCATCTCCAAGGCGACGTTCTCGTTCCTCGTCGACCAGGTCCCGCTCCTCAGCGGCCGGATCCCCGAGCCGTGGCTGCGCTACGGCCGAGAGGTCCTCGAGCCCAAGCCCGCGCGCGTCTGGGCCGACGGCCGCGAGCTCCCGTGGGACGCCTACTCGACGATCGCGTGCGGCGCCTTCAAGATCAACCTGGGCGGCGTGATCAAGATGTTCCCGTGGGCCGGCAAGGGCAAGCTCCACATCTCCGCCGGGCACCCCTCGACGTGGGACATCATCGGCAACTTCCCGCGCATGGCGACGGGCCGCCGCCTCGACTCGAAGGACCTCTACGATGCTCCGGGCGAGGAGCTCATCGTCGAGGCCACGACCGGCGGCCTCCTCCGTCCGAACATCGACGGAGAGTTCGTCAACGACGTGAAGCGCCTCGTCGTCCGCAAGGGTCCGAAGTTCCGCATCCCGCGGATCGACGCCAAGACGAAGAAGTAGCTCCCCGGGAAAAGCTGACACTTCCTTCGGTGTCCGGCATCCCTTAGAATGCCGCGCCTCCACTGCCAGATCGTCTAATGGTAGGACAGCGGGCTCTGAACCCGCGAGTCTAGGTTCGAATCCTAGTCTGGCAAACCAACGCGTCTCGCGACCCCGGCGCCACTTAGGCGCCGGGGTCGCTGCGCTTCAGGGCGGCATCGACGTCCACGTAAGTCCAAAGGCGTGCGTCGAAGACCGCACGGCCGCCCCAAGGTTTACCCCATCCGCATTGCAGGCGAGTGTTCGGTTCGAACGCCACGGGAACTCCCGGCCGGAGGTGTGGGTTCTCTCGATCGGGTGCGCATGCAGCGATTCATTGGAGCAGGGGCGCTAGCCCGGATCATTCACGACAAACAAAGACGGACGTGACCCGTACGTCATGG
>CAZYLP010000595.1:0-5337 GCA_964648345.1 uncultured Planctomycetota bacterium | reverse complement strand
TAGGGCCGGCCCGCCGGGTCGATGCCCGAGGTGCTGACCCGGATCACGTTCGGGTGACCGGATGCGCGGCCGAGGGCCTCCATCTCGCGCTGGAACCGCGCCAGCCCCTCGGGGTCGAGCGCGGCGTCGTTCACGAGCTTGAGCGCGTACTCCCCGCTCCCGGCGCCGTCCGACCGGACGACCCGGTAGATGACGCCCATGCCCCCGCGCGCGATCTCGCCCACGACGCGGAAGACGCCGCCGATCACATCGTCGGTCCGGGGGAGCCCGCCGCTGCTCCGGGATCCCGGGTGGTGGACGGGCCTGATGTTGGACTGGGAGGGGTCCACGGGCAGTACTCTAGACGTACCAGGGATCTACCGCCATCGTGAGGGCATGTACTCCGACAAGAAGACGAAGGAGCGCATCGAGCTCGAGGACCGCCTCGAGCTCGCGCTCGGCATGCTCGGCTTCAACCAGGGCCTGATCCAGTTCGCCGACTCGAAGGCGAACGGGCTCGTCGTCGTGAACTCGATCTTCCTCGCGAGCCTCGCGCCCGCGCTCGACCACATGAAGACGGCGCCGCTCGGCGTCAAGGTCGCGGCCGGAGCCGCCGCGCTCGTGAGCGTCCTCGGGCTCCTCGCCTCGCTCCACGTCATGCTCTCGCGCGCGAACGAGACGCACGAGCCGCGACCGAAGAGCCTGATCTACCACAAGCACATCCTCGCCTTCACGAAGGCGCAGAGCTTCGTGGACGAGTTCCGCGAGGCGGACGGCGAGAAGGTGCTCGACGCCTTCCTCTTCTCGATCTACGACCTCGCCGCGATCGCGAACAAGAAGTTCGCCGCCTACAAGACCGCCGAGCGGCTCACGCTCGTGGGCGCGATCTGCTGGATCTCGGCCATGGTCGCGCTCCAGCTCGTGTGAGGACCTAGAAGGGTCGGCCGAGCCGGCGGAGGAAGCCGGTGCTCGTGGGCTTCGTCTCGGCTCGCGGCTTCCGGATCGCGTCGAGGTAGGGGTTGTGCGCGTAGTCGAGCGACGGCGTCCCCGGGAGCCGGACGTGCGTCGTGACGGCGAGCGCGGGGTCGAGGAACCAGTCGCCGCGCGCGACGCCGTCGTCGGGCTCGTCCACGCCCCAGGGGAAGTTCGCGGCGTCGTCCTTGTGCTCCCGCCCCTGGAAGCGGAAGGCGATGTCGCCCGGTGACGCGAAGCGGCCGCCCCGGTAGCGCCCACTGTCGTCCGCAGCGCGCCCGTCGCCCGTCGCCGCGTGGGCGAACGGGAGGATGTCCGTCCGCGTCGAGCGAAGGCCGTAGCTCGAGTCCTTCCGGCCCTGGATCTCGCCGCCGGCGAACGGGTCCGCGGCGCTCCCCGGGCGGAAGACGACGCCGTCCTTGCCCGGGAACTTGCCCGTCTCGAGGGTCTCGTGCTTGCCGTAGATCCCGTGGCCCTTGCTCTCGACGAAGACGCGCGGGTGCCGTCCGTCGGCGAGGATCGGCCCCTCGACCTCCTTCGTGCCGGCGCCCACCTTCGAGGCGTCGCCGTAGACGTGGAACACGTTGTGGGCCTCGGTCTCGAGGAGGACCATGCGGCCGAGCGGATCGCCGGGCGTCTTCTCGACGACGACGAGGAGCGTCTGCAGGTCGTTCTCGTGCTCGAAGTCCTCCGAGAACGTCTTGCCGAACCACTTCACGACCCCGGAGTGGTCGTCCCAGTCCTGCGGATAGAAGAGCGAGTAGTTGATGTAGTAGTGGGTGTCCGTCTCCGTCACGGCCCAGTAGACGTTGGCGCCCAGGTCGCCGCACCGCTCGCCCTTGGCGATCGCGTCGAAGTTGTCCCAGTTGTCGTCGCCCCGCGTGTTGCCGTCGAAGTCGAGGCGGATCGGGATGTCGGGCCGGCCGTGATGCTTCGAGTCGTCGATGTCCTGGTAGATCGTCGGCGCGTACGCGGCCGCGAGCTCGGAGTCGGAAGGCTTCGAGGTCGAGCTCGCGCTCCGCGCCGGGAGCGGGAGCCCGTCCTCGGCGAGCGCGGGGAGAGCGACGAGGCCGACGAGCGCGACGACGGGAACGGCCGGCGAGGCGCGCACGCTAGAACGGCCGTCCGATGCGGCGGAGGAAGCCTTCGGTCGTCGAGGGCGCGCACGGCGGCGCCGGCGTCGTGGACGTGACGGGCGGCCGCGTCACCGCGTCGAGGTAGGGGTTGTGCGTGTAGGTGAGCGACGGCGTCCCCGGCAGGCGCACGTGCGTCGTGACGGCGAGCGCGGGGTCGAAGAACCAGTCGCCCTTCGCGACGCCGTCTCCGCCCGCGTCCTGGCCCCAGGGGTAGTTCGCGGCGTTCGACCGGTGCTCCTTGCCCTGGATCGAGAAGGCGATCGGGCCGCTCGAGTGGAAGCGGCCGCCCTCGTAGGTGCCGGGGTTCGCGGACGGCTTCCCGTCGCCCGTCTCGGCGAAGGCGAGCGGGAGCATGTCCGTCTCGGTCGAGCGGAGGCCGTAGGTGCTCTCCTTCTTGCCGTTGATGTCGCCGTCGGCGAACGGGTCGCGCGCGGTCCCCGGCCGGAGGACGATTCCGTCGCCGCCCGGGAACTCCTCGGTCCTCAGCGTCTCGTGGTCGCCGTAGACGCCGTGGCCCTTGCTCTCGACGAAGATCCTCGGGTGCCGGCCGTCGGCGATGATCGGCCCCTCGATCTCGAGGGAGCCGTTGCCGACGCGGCTCGAGTCGCCGTAGACGTGGAACTCGTTGTGAGCCTGTGTCTCGAGGAGGACCATGCGGCCGAGCCGGTCGTCGGGCGTCTTCTCGACGACGACGAGGATCGTCTCGAGGTCGTTCTCGTGCTCGGGGTCGTCGCCGAACGTCTCGGTGAGCCAGCGGCCCACGCCGCCCGAGTCGTCCCAGTCCTGGGGGAAGAAGAGCGAGTAGTTGATGTAGTAGTGGGTCGGCGTCTCGGTGACGGCCCAGTAGATGTTCGCGCCGAGGTTGCCCGAGCGCTCGCCGTCGGCGACGGCGTCGAAGTTGCGCCAGTTGTCGTCGCCGCGCGAGTTGCCATCGAAGTCGAGGCGGAGGGGGACGTCGGGCCGTCCCGCGTGCTTCGAGTCGTCGATGTCCTGGTAGATCGTCGGGGCGTAGGCGGCGGCGAGCTCGGAGTAGCTCGGCTTGCCGCTCGTGCGCGGAGCGGGGAGCGGCAGCCCGTCCTCGGCCGATGCGGGGAGCGCGTGCGCTGCGACCGCGAGGAGCGCGGCCGTGAAGGCCGAAGCCCCCAAGAGGAAGTTCGTTCTCCGCATTGTCCCTTTCCGATCTCCAGGGCGCGGACGAGCATGTGCCGGCCCATGCTGGGGCGCCTCGACTTACGCCGATGAAGCCCCGTCCACGCGCCGACGATCGACTCCCGGCCGACGGTGTTCCAGGTCGCGGGAACCGGTCGGCCGAGGTGCTCGTATGGTTCGCCGGAAGACGGGCCCGGCAGGACATCGCGCGCTGCCGTGGTCATTCGAGCCCCGTGCGGGGCTACCTCGGCTTCGGGCCCGGCTTCCAAAGCCCCACGAGCACGGCCCGCCTCGGAGCACGGTCCAAGGCGGGCCGCGTTCTTTTCACCCGTTCTCGTTCTCGTTCTCGTTCTCGTTCTCTCCCCGTTTGGTAACTTCCATCCGGGAGAGGCCCTTCATGCACCGAGCCGGCATCGCCGCATGTGGTCTGGCCGCGTTGCTCCTCGTCGCCTCGATCGCACGCTCCGAGGATGAGGCGCCGAAGATCGAGGACGCCGACCTCAAGCTCCTCGCCGAGAAGGCGCTCGCGGCCGCGGTCACGTCGAGCGGCAAGTCGACGTTCGCGCTCGACGACGCCTTCGTGTCGGTCGAGGGCGGCGGGAAGGCCGAAAAGGTCGTCGCCGCGCTCCGCGCGGCGGCCGGCAAGGCCAAGCTCGTCAAGCACGCCGAGAACCTCGACGCGCCGATGATCCACGCTCGTCTCTCCACGCTCGTCGTCGTGACGACCAAGGAGACGACGACCGACCACGGGCTCTACATCGAGCTCGAGGCCTCGAACCGCTCGCTCATCCACGCGAACGTGACGAACCTGAGGAGAGTCGGCCCCGCCGGCAAGGTCGCGGGCCACCACTCGGCCACGACCCTCGACATGCTCGCGGACACCTTCGTCGCCGAGAAGTGGCTGAAGGACCCGCCGCCGCCGAGCCTCGAGCGGGTCACGGTCGTCGGGAAGGCGTCCACGAACAGCATCGCGCAGCAGTCGCTCGTCGAGCGCGTGATCCAGCGCCTCGTCGCCGCGAAGGCGCAGGTGATCGCGGCGCGCGTCGGCTCCGTGGACGTCGAGCGGCCGAAGACGGCCCGCCTCCTCGGCGCGCAGATGGGTCTCCTCGTCGCGCTCGCGACCGAGTCCGACGAGGTCTGGCTCGAGGGCTCCGACCTCGCGAAGGGCGGGACCGTCTATCGCTTCCACTACCCGTTCAACGCCGCGAGCGCGGGGGCGGGGATCGCGGTCAAGCACATGAAGACGCTCGCCCGGAGCGTCGAGTTCGAGTTCCGCAACGACAACTACCGCGTGAACCCCGCGGGCTCGAAGGGCAAGGTCTGGGTCCTCGAGGCGAAGATCGACTCGGGCGGCGAGGCGCTCAAGAACCAGCTCACGGCCGCCGTGCGCGCCGAGCTCGTCGGCCGCGAGATGCCCCGGTGGCTCTTCGAGGCGAAGGACGGCGAGGTGACGGTCGCGGAGGCGAAGGCCGCCGGGATCGATATCCTCATCACGCCGCAGCTGAAGCCCGGGAAGGGCAACAAGAAGCAGGTGATCGTCGAGCTCCGCTCCACGGCGGACGACAACGTGTTCGCGGCGCCGACTCACAGCTACACGGAGGAGCGCCCCAAGTGACCGCGCGCGCTCACCTCGGCCAGGTGAGGGCGGCGCTCGCGGGCCCGGGGGCCGCGGACCCGACCGCGCTCCGGCGCTCTCTCGACGATGCGCTCGCACGCGAGCCCCGGCGCGGCGACCTCCACGTGGCGCGCGGGCTCCTCCTCCTCTACCGCGACCAGGACTTCGAGGCGGCGCGGGCCGCCTTCGCCCACGCGCGCGAGCTGCTCGACTCGTCCCGCTCCACGGAGGCGGGGGCGAGCCCGGACACGGCCGAGCTCCGCGCCGAGGCCCGCTTCGAGGAGGCTCGCGCCCTCGAGCTCCTCGGCCGCGAGGCCGAGGCGCGCGCGGCCGCCGGCGCCGCGCTCGCGGGCTTCGAGCAGGGCTCGGTGCGCGCGGGCATGGCGGCCATGCTCCTCGCGCGCCTCGAGGCGGCGCGGCGCAAGCTCGACCTCGCGCTCGCCGCGCATCGGCGCGCGCGCGCGTTCTACGCGGCTCCCGAGGGAC
>CAZYLP010000594.1:0-5339 GCA_964648345.1 uncultured Planctomycetota bacterium | reverse complement strand
GCTCGCCCGCCGGACCGGCGCCCGGACGCGGACCGCTCGACGCGGGGCGCGCCGGCGCCGCGCCGCCGCGGCCCTCGATCCACGAGACGTTGTCGAACGTCGTCTCGATCGGGAGGATCCCGATCTGGACGGTGAGCTGACCCCGCTCCTTGTGGATGCGCGTGATCGTGCCGACGCCGCTCGCCGAGATGACGTAGACCTGATCGCCCTTCTTGAGACCCTTCGCGAAGTCGCGGCGCTTCTGCTCGAAGGGCGTGTGCGAGAGGAGCTCGTCCACCTTCGCCTGGAGCTTCGTCACGTGCTCGCCGTACGGAGTCGGCGCGTTCTTGAGCGACTCGGCCATGTCCTTCACGGCGCGCTTGAAGCCCGTGAAGCGCTCGTCCATCTCGTTGTCGGCTTCCTTCTGGACGACCTTCCTCAGCGCCTCGGTCTTGTGCCGCTCCTCCTCGAGGCGCTTCTTCTCCGCCTCGACGCCGCGGCGGAGCGAGTCGGCGCGCTCGCGGTGACCCTCGGCCTCGACGCGGATCTTGGTGATCGACTCGATGAGCTCCTGCGGGCGCTTGTCCTCTTCCTTCATGAGCTCGGCCGCGCGCTCGACGACCTGGGGGTCGAGCCCGAGGCGCTTCGCGATGGCGATGGCGTTGCTGTTGCCCGGCTGGCCGAGGATGAGGCGATACGTGGGCTTGAGCGTCTCGTGGTCGAACGTCATGGCGCCGTTCTCGGCGCGCGGGTTCGTGAAGGCGAACTGCTTGAGCGAGCCCAGGTGCGTCGTGATCATCGCGCGCGCGCCCGCGGCGAGGATCTTCTCGAGCGCGGCGCGGCCGAGCGCGGCTCCCTCGAGCGGATCCGTCCCGGCGCCGAGCTCGTCCACGAGGACGAGCGTCTCCTTGCTCGCGCCGTCGAGCACCTCGCGGAGGCGAGCGAGGTGCGCCGAGAACGTCGAGAGGCTCTGCTGGATCGACTGCTCGTCGCCGATGTCGGCGAACCACGCCTGGAAGATCGGGAGGCGCGAGCCCTTGCTCGCCGCGACGGGGAGGCCGCACTGGGCCATGACCGCCGCGAGGCCGACGGTCTTGAGCGCGACCGTCTTGCCGCCCGTGTTCGGACCCGTGACGACGAGCATGTCGAACACGTCGCCGAGCCGGACGGTCATGGGGACGATCTCGTTGAACGGCTGGCCCGTCTCCTTGGCCCGCTTCGCCATGTCGAGGAGGAGAGGGTGCCGGGCGTTCAAGAGCTCGACGCGGCCGTCGTCCGCGATCTCCGGGATCGAGAGGTCGAGGTCGTGGAGGAAGCGCGCCTTCGCGTGCGTGAAGTCGAGCCAGCCGAGCGTCTGCGTCGTGCGGTCGATCTGCTCGCGCCACTCCATGGCGAGGCGGGTGACCTCCCAGAGGACGCGGGTGATCTCGGCCGACTCCTCGAAGGAGAGGTCCTGGAGCTCGTTGCCGAGCGGGACGACCTTCTCGGGCTCGACGAAGACCGTGCTCCCGGTCTTCGAGCGATCCTGGAGGATGCCCGGCAGCTCGCCGCGGTTCTCCGCCTTGACCGCGAGGACCATGCGGCCGCCGCGGTAGACGGGCCGCGGGTTCTGGAGCGCCTTCTGGACGCCCGTGTGCCGCGAGACCTCGGCGAGCATGGACTCGATGCGCGTCTTGAGCTCGCGGATCCGCTGGCGGATCACGGTGAGGCGCTCGCTCGAGTCGTCGCGCACCTCGCCGCGCGCGTCGATCGTGCGGCGGATCGCCTCCTCGACGGGCGGGACCGGGTCGAGGTGACGGACGAGCGACTTCAAGCGCGGGTACTTCTCATCGGCGAGCGCCGTGATGACGTCGCGGAGCGAGCGCGCGGCGTCGAGCGTCGCGACGACCTTCCTGAGCTCGCGCGGCTCGAGCGGCCGGTTCGTCTCGATCGCGCGGCGGAGGAGTCCGCCCGCGTCGTGGATGTCGGCGAGCGGCACGCGCTCGCGCTCGCGGCAGAGCTTGACCATCTCGTCGGTCTGCTCGAGGCAGAGGATCGCCTGCTCGCGGCTGCGGAGCGGCTTCATGCGGCGGAGGACCTTCCGGCCGAGCGACGTCGAGCAGTGGCGCGCGACGACGTCGCGGACGCGCTCGAACTCGACGACGTCGAGGAAGTGCTTGTCGAGCGCCTCGCGCTTCGCGGCCGCCGGGTCGAGGGGCGCCTCCGGCTCGTCGGCGACCTCCTCGTCGGCGTCGTGCGCGCGCCCTCCGTGCCGCGGCTCGAGCTCGGGGTCCCGAGTCTCGCTGCCACTCGTCGCGAGCGCAGGAGGCGCGGTCGTCTCCGCGTTCGCCGCCGCCGCCTGCGTCTCGTCCGTCTGCGTCTCGTTCTGCTCCGTCACTTCCGGTCTCCTGCTCGGTCCGCGACCGGGGACACTCGAAGCTCGAGGACGTCCCGGGTGGCCGCGGTCACCTTTACGCGGTCGTCGATCCGCCGCCCCACGACCCAGACCGGTTGGTCCTGGTCCTTCTGGGGTTCTTGCATCACGACGACCGCGACCCCATCGCGCTCGGCGCGAGGGATCTTCTGGTCGATGAAGAAACGCTTGAGCGTCGTCGCGCCGCTCGAGCCCAACGGTACGAACCGGTCGCCCGCGCGACGCCCTCTCACGGCGAGGGTCCCTGTCACGCGAGCTAGGTCCAGGCACGCCCTGTCGGGGTCGCTCGTGAGCTCCCCCACCGGTACGACGCGTGCCGAGATGACTATGTCTCCCCAGACCACTTCCCCGGGGACATTGAGTGTTCTCTCGCCCTCGTTCTCGTTCTCGTTCTCGTTCTCGCCCGAGACCGTCCCGATCCGCAGAACGCCCTTCTCCACGCGCCCGCTCAACCCCTCGGGCAGCGCCACCACTCCTCTTCCGCTCTTCACGAGGCCGAACACGCCGCGCACGTGCTTCCTCGACAGCTTCTCGGGCGTCGCTCGCCTCAGGACGCGCGCGATCGCGATGTCGAGGACGGCATCCGAGGCCTTCGCGAGGATCGCACGATCGAGTCCCTCGCCCTCTTCCGTGCGCGCCTTGCTCAGAAGACGCCGCGCATCGCGCTCGAGCGCCCTCGACGCGGCCCGCGCCGTCTCGGCCACTCTCACGAGCGCGCTCTCCGCGGCGGGGTTCACGAGGTCGATCGCTCGCGGGAGGATCTCTCTCCGGACTCTCACCCGCGCGAACCGCGAGTCCGCGTTCATGGAGTCCTGCCTCGCGACGAGCCCCATCGACGCGAGGTAGCTCTCGACGTCGTCGCGTCCGATGTCGAGGAGAGGACGGATCAGCCGCACGCTCGCTCCGCGCGCCAGTCGCCGCGACCGCGGCATGGCCGAGAGGCCGCGGAGGCCCGCGCCGCGGAGGATCCTGAGGAGCACCGTCTCCGCCTGGTCCGTCGCCGTGTGCGCGACCGCGACCGCCTCCGCGCCGAGGCGCTCGGCGGTGTCGAGGAGGAACTCGTAGCGCACCTCGCGCGCGGCCGCCTCGATGCCGCGTCCGCGGGTCTCGAGCGGCGGCGCCTTCGCCTCCTCGAAGCGCGCTCCGATTCCGGTCGCGAGCTGGAGCACGAAGTCGCGGTCGGCGCGCGCGGCCTCGCCGCGGAGCCCGTGGTCGAGATGGGCCGCGACGAGCCGGACCCCGAGATCGCGCGCGACCGCCGCGAGCGCGACGAGGAGTGCGGTCGAGTCCGGCCCTCCGGAGCAACCGACGACGACCTGCTTCGTGGACGAGGTCCCGTCGCCCGGCCGGAGGAGGCGGCGCATCCGCGCGCGGAGGGCGCGCTCGAAGCCGTGGAGTCTCTTTGCCTTCGGGGCCAACAGGGTCGCGTCCATCGAGGGGCCAGATTCTAAACCAAGACGCGGCCAACCATCGCAGCTGTTGCGAGGACTCTCCGGGCGCCGTTCCGGCCCGTCCTCCCGAGGACGGGGGTGTCGCCGGGAGTCTCCGCGATGGGACGGATCGCCGGCCGCGAGGCCGAAGTCACGTCCGGGCATGGGCCTCGCTCTCCCGGCTCCCGGGAAAGTGAACAGGGAGAAGCATGCAGAGGCGACTCCTCGCCTTGCTCCTCGTCCTTGCAGGCTCGGGACCGGTCGGGGCTGAAGAAGACGACACCTTCTTCGAGCGTGACCTCGTCCAGTACCTCGCGGCCCGGAAGGAGGCGCCCGCCGATGGTCGCCGCGCGATCGACGACGCGCACGCGTCGCTCAGAGCCGCGATCGACGAGGTGCTGATCGCCGAGTCGGTCGACGAGACCCACCTCTCCGCGCTCGAGGCATGGGACGCCTCGAGAATCGCGCACGCGAGGGCGGCCCTCGCCTCGCGCCGCGACGGCGCGAAGCTGCTCGAGGCGATCGACGGACACGTCGCGCTCGTCTCGAGCTTCTCGGCCGCGTACGCGTCTCTCACGCAAGCCTCGCTCGAACGCGCGGCCGCGGACGAGGCCGGCGACTCCGCGGCCTCGTCCCTCGCGCGCGTGCGGGTCGAGGCCGCGGGGGCCTGGTACGACCAGCTCATCCGGGATCTCGACCGTGTCCTTGTCGCGAAGCTCGCCGAGCTCCGGCGTGTGCCGGCGGAGGACAGCGAGACCGCACGCTCCCAGGTGAACGCGATCCAGCGGGCGCTGGACCGCCGGTGGGACTGCGACCGGATACGGCTCGGACGGGAGCTCGCGCTGCCGATCCTCGCGAACCAGGGCCCGGCGCGTGTCGCGGCGATCCGCCAGCACCTCCCGGCGGTCCGGCTGGTCCTCGAGGAGCGTGCCAGCGCCGACGACGCGATCCGGTCCGTCGTCGGATCGTTCGACTTCGATGCCCCGCTGTCTCGACAGGCGGTCGACGACTACGTGGCAGCGTTCCAGCCGCTCGCCTCGAAGCCGGAGGAGCTGAGCGCCTTCCGGCGGATCCCCGTCTTCGAGCACGTCGAGGGCGTCCTGCTCGACATCGTCTGGCGCCTCGCCTGTGACGCCGTGGACGACGGCGAGCTCGCCGCCGCCGAGGTGGCCGCGGCGCGCGAGCTGGACGAGCTCTGCCGCGAGCTCTCCGCGACGGGGTCGCGCCGCCTCGGCGGGCTCGCGCGGCGGCACCTCGAGGCGTTCCGGAGCGAGACCCGTGCCTGCCAGCTGTCGGAGCCGATCATCGTGGTCCGCAGCCGCCTCGAGTCCGAGGTTCGCGAGATCGAGCGGCTCGGCGGCGCCGTGAGCGCCGCGCGACGGCGCGAGCTCGCCGTCGCCGAGCAGCGGTTCTTTGCCGCCGTCGACCGAGTCCGCGCGAGGGGGGATGCGACCGCCAGTGCCCTAACAGCCTTCGACGTGGTGCGCGGCGAGCTCGACGCGACGAGCAGAGAGTCG
>CAZYLP010000593.1:0-5345 GCA_964648345.1 uncultured Planctomycetota bacterium | reverse complement strand
AAGTCACGCGGGGCGCGCCGCGGATCGTCGAGCGGTACGGCGATCGGGTCCTCGTTCGGCCCGCGCCACATGACGAGCCGGCCCTCGACGATGCGCGCCGCGACGAGGTCGGGCATCCGGAGCGACCAGAGCCTCTCGCCGCTCCGGACGTCGTGTGCGGCGACGAGCGCGGGCTCCGCGCCCGGCTCGAACGGGTAGCTCGTCACGAGCGCGACCTCGTCCACGAGGCCCACGCCGATCAGGCCGTCGCCGGTCCAGCGGAGCGAGCCGCCCACCGGATCGACGACCCGGGCCACGAAGCGGGCGGGCACGCTAGAGTCCAGAGCCCACCCGTCCTCGGTCACGAAGTGCGATGAGACGAGCACCTCGACCGCGTTCGCGTGGAGGTACGTGAGCGCGTTCCTCTGGGGGTCGAGGGTCCAGAGCCTCCGCGCGGAGGCGGCGAGCGGAGCCGGCTGCGGCGCGAAGCGCGGGACCGCGGCGCGGACCGCGGGCTCCTCGATGCCCGCGAGGAGGGCCCGCAGCGCGTCCTCGATGCGGCCCAGGCGGGCGAGGGCTTCGGCGTAGCGGATCCTCGACGCAGGATCGCTCGCGGCTCGCTCGAGTGCGCGGACCTCGTCGTCGCTCACCGCTCCTCGCTCACGGCCCGAAGCAAATGAGGCTCGCGCTCGTCTGGGCGATGAGGCGGCGTCCTGTCGCCGCGATCTGCGCGATCGCCGCGCCGGCGTCGACGCTCCACGCGACGTCGCCGCCACGTCGAGCCTCGACACGTGTCCCGGCGACGAGGTACCGGAGCGAGCCGACTTCGATCTCCTTCGCGCCGTCGTGACGCACGCGGGGCGGCGTGTCGACGGGGCACGGCGAGGTCGGCAAGACGTCCGGGTCGTGAAGGTCGTACTCCATGAGCTCCAGGCCCTGGAGCGTCGTGAGCGAGACCGTCCGTCCGTGGTGGACCTCGGACTGGCAGGGTGCGGTCGCGAGGCTCCACAGCGCACGCTGGGTCATCGCGTCGAGGCCGCAGACCTTCGGGAGCTTGTCGCCGCGAGGAGACGCGATGATCACGCACCCGACGACGCCGAGGATCTCGTGGCGCGAGAGCTTGCCGCGGAGGACGCCGTCCTGGGTCGTGAAGACGTGCACGTCGTTCAGGAGACCGACGACGCACGCGAACGGCCCGACGTGGAGGAGGCTCTGCCCGACGGTCTCGGCGCGCGCCTCCCAGAGCTTCCGCGGGCGCTCCTCGATCGGGATGGGCTCGCGCGGCAGGCGCGCGATCGCTCGGCGTGCTTCGGGGTCGGCGAGCTCGTTCGAGAGGACGACGACGGCCTCCTCGATGCGGCCGAGGCGGGCGAGGACCTCGGCGTAACGGAGACGGCCGACGGTGTCGGTCGCCGCTCGCTCGAGGGCTCTCAGCTCGTCGTCGAGCACGAGCGACAGCGTGAGCGGTGCGCCCGTGTTTTGCAACGACCTCGCCCGACGGGTACGTTCGCCGCGGGAGGCGCGTGGCACCCTCGGTCCGGTCGAAGTTGCGCACGCTCGGGCGCGCGGTCCGCACGGGCTGGCTCGTGCTCGGCATCGCGCTCGGGCTCGGGCTCGCGGTCGAGGGCGGGGCGCGGCTCGTCGTTCGTTGCGTGGATGGCGATCCGGCCCCCGACCCCCGCGCGTCCGCCGACGCGTACGGCGGGGCGACCTGGCCCGCGGCCTACTACGAGGAGTTCCGCCGCACCAAGCGCCTCCGGTGGGAGCCGTACGTGTACTGGCGGCGGCTCTCGTGCTCCGGCCCCGAGATCCAGGTCGACGAGCGCGGGCTCCGCCGGACGTGGAACCCGGACGCGGCCGCCGTCGGCTCGGAGGGCATCCGGCGCGTCTTCGCGTTCGGCGGCTCGACGATGTGGGGCACGGGGGCGCGCACCGACGCGACGATCCCGTCGCTCCTCTCGAAGGGTCTCGCGGCCGGCGCGGCGCGCGCTCCGTGCCGGGTGACGAACTTCGGCGAGACGGGGTGGGTGTCCGGCCAGGAGCTGATCGCGCTCGAGCTGGAGCTCCGGCGGGGCGAGGTGCCGGCCGTGGTCGTCTTCTACGACGGGATCAACGACACGGTGAGCGGACCGATCAACGGGCGCGGCGGGCTGCCCCAGAACGAGGTCAACCGGGAGACGGAGTTCACCATCCTCATCGAGGGCCCGCGCCTGCGCCGCGAGGCAGGGCGCCAGCTCGCGCGCGGCTCGGGCATCTACCGTCTCGCGAAGCTCCTGGGCGGCGCCGAGGTCCCGCCTCCGATCCAGGGCGGCGCGGCGCTCGCGGACGAGGTCGCGCGCGCCTACCACGCGAACATCGCGCACGTGAACCGGCTCGCGAGGGCGTACGGCTTCGCCGCCCTGTTCTACTGGCAGCCCTCGCTCCACCGGAAGAAGAACCTGACGCCGTACGAGCGCGCCGTCCTCGAGCGCGAGGCGCGCTGGTGGCCCTTCTTCGAGCTCGTCCACGAGCGCGTCGTCGCGCTGGCGGGAGCGGAGCCCGGCTTCCACGACGTGAGCGGCCTCTTCGCCGACGAGCCGTCCCCGCGCTTCGTAGACCAGTGGCACCTCGGCGAGGCGGGCAACGAGGTGGTCGCGCGGCGGATCCTCGAGGACCTGGGGCCGCTCCTCGCGCGCTGACCTCCGGAGACGAACGCGCCCCTCGTCGACCTCGAACGGCCTGGGCTCTCCGAGAACCCGGACGCTCGCTACCTCGAGAGGGGCGCGCCTACGGCAGGGGAATCAGGGCGACCGGAGGGAGCACCAGGTGCTCCCTGACGCGCTAGCTCGTGGCCACCGCGGCCGGGTTCGGCTCGGCGGCGGCGACGACCGGCTCGTCGTGCGTGACGACGACCGCGTCGCGCTTCTTGCGCTTGTCGTTCTGCCGGATGAGCTTCTGCACCTTGTTGAAGATGATCGGCGAGACGATCGGCACGTGACGGCCGCGCGTGCGGATCGAGCCGAAGTGCACCCGGCCGACGTAGGTGTCGTTCTTGAGGATCCACGAGACCCCGGCGCGCGACCAGCGCTTCCCGCGGCGGGTCTTGCAGCGGCGCTCCTCGAGGAGCTCGATGAGCCGCTTCATGGACCGGACGCGCAGGTACTCGCGGAAGATGTAGCGGACGACCTCGGACTCGACCTCGTCCATCTTGAGGAGCACGCCGTCCTGGGCGCGCGCCCCGTAGTCGCGGCGGTAGCCGTAAGGAGCCGGGCCGCTCTGGTGCGTGCCCGCGCGGGCGCCCTCCTCGCGGCCCCTGAGGAGCCGCTCGGCGAGCCGCCGCCGCTCGTCGCCCGGATCGACCGACGCCCGCTCGCGGATCTCCGCACGCGGGCGCGGGGCCGTGGGCGACTCGGCGGCGCGCGGGTTCTTCCTGGCGTTCGCGAGGCAGTGAGTCGCCGCCGGTTCGCCGACGACGAGCCACCGCTTCCCGTTCTCCTTGAGCTCCTGGAGGACGTCGAGCGAGACGTCCCGCGTCGCGAGACGGTCGAGCCCGACGACGAGGACCGAGTCCCAGCCCTCGTCCATCGAGTCGAGGAGCGACATGAGACCCGCACGGGTGCTCCGATCACCCTGGGGCAGGCCGGTGTCGCGGTAGATGGCGGAGAGGTGGTGGCCCTGCTCGCGCGCGAACACGCGCAGGATCAGCTCCTGCTCCTCGATCGGCCGGGCGGAGGAGGTACGCTCCTCCACCCCGGTCGTACGGACGTATCCGACGATCTTCATGCGTTGATCTCCGGGCGCGGCTGGTTAGCGCAGCTGTTCCCAGGTCTCCACGGGCATGTCGTAGGCGATCTTGAGCGCGCCGTTCGCCCCGGCGTAGACGGGCTCCTCGACCTTCGTGACCTTGCCCCCGCCGAAGTCCTCGAGCGCCTCCTCGATGGCCTTGTCGAGGCCGTAGATCTGCGAGCCGCCGCCCGCGAGGAGGACGTTCCCGCGCAGGCGCGCCTGGAACTCGGGGTCGAACGAGCCGACGAGCTTGTCCACCGCCTCGCAGATCGGCGGGATCATCGTCCGGAGACCCTTGCGGATCTCGGCCGTCACGTCGAACTGCTGGGGCTTCCCCTTCACGGGGAAGGTCACGATCACCGGCTCGGCGCTCTCGGTGACGAAGGAGTACTTCTCCTTGATGTCCTTCACCATGTTCATGGTGAAGGCCGCGCCCGGGCAGCGCTCCTTGAAGAGCTTGAAGAGCTCGTTGTCGAGCTGGTCGCCCGCCATGTGGAGCGTGATCTGGTCGTCCTCGTCGGGCATGGCGCCCTTCATGCGGCAGAGGTCCGTCGTGCCGGCGCCGATGTCGATCACGAGGCAGTCGGTGAGCATGTCGAGGCCGTACGCCACCGAGAACGGCTCCGAGCAGATGACGACCGAGTCGAGCACGGAGCGCGCGATCTCGATGATCGTCTGCTTGTTGCGGATCGACGCCTGCGCGGGGCAGCCGACGACGCCGTAGACGAGCTCGCCCGGACGCGGGTTCGCGAGCTCGACGGCGCGCTTCACGAGCGCGCGGGCGGCCTCGAGGTTCCCCTCGATGTCGTCCGCGTGCGCGCCGGCCGCGTCGTCCGCGTACTTGATCGCGCCCTTCTCGAGCGGACGGTACATCTTCAGCGCGAGGCGGTTCTTGAGCGCGTCCTCGCCGTAGAGGACGTCTTGCTTGAGGAGCTTCTTCGAGACCACGTCCTTCGGATAACCGACGATGCTCTCGAACACCGCGCGCGTGCCGTTCGAGGCCGAGATCGCGGTGTGCGACGTGCCGAGGTCGATGCCCACGTAGAGGATGCCCTGCGAGGCATCGCGGCGGAACTTGACCGGCTCCTTGGCGGCAGGCGGCGGAGTCGGCTTCTGGTCAGCGGTCATTGTTGATTCCCCCTCTTTTCGGTCGTTTCGGATGAGTTGGTCGCGCTCGTACGAAGCGCGAGGTTGGCCTGGATCAGGGCGCCCAGCATCCCGCCGCCGCCCTTCGCGAACATGCCGCCGCCCGGAGACACCGCGCCGCGCGGCTTGACCGGGGGCGCGGAGGTCTCGGGGGTGGGGACAGGTGCGGAGGGCGGCGTCGGGAGAGGCAACTGGTTTTTCTTCAGGAGGCGTCCGAGCGTCGCGATCTTCCGGTCCATGGACCGGAGCGCGCGCTCCATGCGAGCGGCGGCCTTCTGCGGCCGCGCGTCGAGCTGTGGGTAAGGCTTCGCCTGCGGCGCGACGTCGTCGAAGCGGCGCGGCGTGCGACGAGGATGAGCGGCGGGCGCGGCGGGTGCAGAAGTCGGCGCGGGCGGGGGCGTGGACGTCGGGTTCGCGAAGACCATGATGTTCGGTGGCACGGCCGTGGAATCGGC